>CALDUO010000069.1 GCA_937923745.1 uncultured Granulosicoccaceae bacterium | reverse complement strand
ATACACAGGCGTATCGCCAATTTGGTAACTCAGTCATCGTACCAATGGCCTTATGTGCGGCGCGTCACATGAAATCACACATCGTGTCACATGCCAGAATAAATTTATAATGCACCTCCCAAATTGGTAAAGAATGTGCGGGCACTGACGTTAGCAGTATTGCATCGATCAATTCGTATCGAGCTGGTTGCACTACACAATGTTGGGGGGTTTAATGAAGTACAAGAAGGGTCTGACGCCACAGGCGGGCTTTACCTTGATTGAGTTGATGATTGTTATCGCTATCATCGGCATCCTGGCAGCCGTGGCTGTTCCTCAATACCAACAATACACCATGCGTGCAAAATTTAGCGAAGTGGTGATGGCCGCTGGCGAATTTAAAATTGCATCAGAAGTGCGGGTGGCGCAAGGCGCAGTAACGACACTGGCACAACTGAACGCCGGTGCTAACGGGCTACCGGATGAACGCACCGATTTCGGATTTGCAGAACTTGTCACCATACAAAACGGCTCTATCGTCGCACGTGGCAAGCCTGCAGTGTTCGGGCAAGCGGTTGCGATGTATATTGACGGCAACATCATAAACGGCAACCTGCACTGGGAAACAAGCACTGCCAATGCAGACAACTGTTTGTCACTCGCGCTTTGCTGAAGCACTGCCTGACGTAATTACAACCCGGCTAACTACAAACCGCTGTAGTCACAACCGGGTGATTTACAACCACGAGCCTGTTGTCACCACCAGGCTCGGTACCTGACAGGCTGTGGGTGGTAACACTTTACGTTACTATTCTAAGTCCACATCTTGGCGGCCACATCTTGGTGACCAAATCTTGGCGACCAGAGTTATCATCGCACAAAACGCCAAAACTATCGTATTAACCCATGCATGGTTTTTGCAGCTTCACAGCTACCCTCATGCGGACAGAAGCAGGGTCGCTTCGGGCAGGTTCTGACGTAAAGCAACACAGGTCGAAGGATCGGCGGCTACCACCCAACACAGACCGCGATCAGATGATTGGACCCGACTACCCTGACAATGAGTCAGAAAGACAACGTGCTGTTGAGCGCTATCATATTCTGGATACACTACCAGAGACTCAATACGACAACATCACCGCATTGATGGCCCACATCGCCGATACACCCGTATCGCTGATTACCATGCTGGACCATCAACGTAACTTTTTGAAATCACATCACGGTGTTCCGTTTAGCGAATCACCCCGTAATATTTCGTTCTGTGGGCACGCCATTCTGTCCGATCAGCCTATTACCGTTGTGGAGGATGCGTCGGTAGATCCAAGGTTTTGCTCTAACCCGCTGGTGACAGATCATGGTATCCGCTTTTATGCCGGTGTACCGCTATGCACACCCGACAACTTTAGACTGGGTACATTGTGTATTTTTGATATCGTGCCGCGGACGCTCGCCCCAGCCACACAGGTTGCACTGACAACGCTTGCAGCACAGGTAGAAGCCTTGCTGCAGCAACGAATAACCAACTTTGAATTGACCCGGTTGCAACAGATACTGGAGAAAAAAAATGAGCAGCTGCTTCTGTTTGGTCAAGCGCTATCTCATGATCTTAAGTCTCCACTGATCAATATTGCGTACTCCGCAGATGCCTTGTTATCCACACACCCACAGACCTTAAGCGATACTGCCACTGACTCGCTGAAAGCCATACTGGCCACCGCGACAACCACATGCCGTTATGCCGATTCACTGCTCAATTTTTATTCCAGTGATGCTTTGCTGGAGGTAGACGCCGAAGAGATATTTTTGGACAACTTGCTTGATGAGCTGGATATGATCAGTTGTCAGTCATCAGCCAAACCCGTGATATTAACCTCGGACAGCAATCTGGAAACACTCGTGACCCGGCGTGCTGCGTTTCTGCAAATACTGGTTAATCTTGCGACCAATGCCATCAAATATAACGATAAATCATCGGTGAGCCTGACCTTCACTGCCACCGAAGACGATACGCATTATTACTTCTCACTGACTGACAACAGTTGTGGCATTCCCACCGATAAAATCGACCACATCTTTGACAGACACACGCGCATACGCCCCACCGACAGCAACGCCGACGGCAACGGCACTATCTCGGGTTACGGTCTTGGACTGTGTACGGTCAAAAAACTGGTGAATGAACTGCAAGGCACAATTTCAGCCTCGTCAACAGAAGGGGTTGGTAGCACTTTTTCGTTTTCCATACAAAAAACAACACCCGCCAGTCGTGTCGCCCGTAGCGCTGTGGCAGCGTAAAGAGAGGTCCTGAGCGCGTGTCCCGACACTGTGCGCGAGGGAAGTCTTCTGGTCACGCGCCTTCTGTTCATGGGCTTCTGTTCATGGGCTTCTGGTCACAGACTACTGGTCACAGACTTCTGGGCTGCTGATGTCCTCTGACGCCCGACAAATCCTGTCGCCTGTCATTGACTGGATAGCCCCTTGAGGCCTTGCGGCAGTAGTCAAGGTTGACGCCTGACAGGACAGTAACCGCGCCAGCAACCACCGAGACCCACACACTGCTATTTATTCGCTCAAAAGTGGTCCCTTACTTGTTATCCTATGGGTAGGTGTCAGAGTGACACGGAAAATTGAGAACGTTGTTCCATGTCTTTGGTAATGCCACATAACGATGATACCTTCCAGTACAACGAGTCGCTTCGTCGAGATGGCACGATGTCGGAGGCGTGGCAGTCTCTGCTCAATCACACAGACTCGCTGACCCAACAGCAAATTAACGCGCGTCAACGAGACGTTGAGCGACAGCTGCGAGCCAATGGCCTTGGCTACCACCCCGAAAATACACTCGTCAATGGACAGCGTGCGTGGGCACCCGATATATTGCCTGTCCTCTTTGACAGCACCAATTGGCAATCACTCAGCGACGGCTTGAACCAACGCTCACGCCTGCACGAAGCGTTATACCGTGATATTTATGGCCCTCAGGCACTGCTACACGAAGGCATTCTGCCTGCGGCGATGGTGTACTCTCATTCGGGCTATCTTCGTGACCTTGTCAATCCTGACGCCAACACATCCGCGACACAAAACCTGCCGTTGACGCTTCAGGGCACAGACCTGATGAGGCAATCTGACGGCGAGTGGCTAGTGGTCGGTGACAGCAACCAATACCCTGCTGGCGTGGGGTACGCACTTGAAAACCGGCTCGTTATTTCTCGGGTACTCCCCGACACCTTTAAAGATTACCGGGTCCAGCGAATAGCCAGCTATTTTCGGCAGCTACAGCATGCCATGACAGCCGAGTTCAGAAATACGGCACGCTGTGTTCTGCTGAGTTATCCCGCCAGTCACCCACACTATTTCGAATTTGCATGGTTGGCAAAATATCTGGGCTATACGCTGGTAGAGACGGCTGACCTGACAGTACGCGAAAACCTCGTCTTTATTAAAACCGTTGCCGGCCTACAACCGGTAGACGTCATCCTGCGCTTCATTGATGATGCAGACCTTGACCCGATGATCATCGGGAATCCGGGCCCGGGTGGCGTACCCGGCCTTATCGAAGCGGCGAGGCGCGGTGGTGTACGTATCATTAACCCACCCGGCGCCGCCATACTCGACAACCCGGCATTCAACACGCTGTTGCCGACGCTATGCCAGCGACTCCTGAATGAAACACTACTACTGCCGTCACAACCTACGTACTGGCTGGGCGACGATGCCCAACGGGAACATGCACTGGCACATGAACACGAGCTACAGTTCAGACGTATTGATCCTGGCAGTCCATTGATTGATTTGCAGACACTGGCCCCACAGGATCGCGATGTCATGCTGGGTGAAATGACACTCACGCCAGCACGTTATGTCGCACAGGCTCCCATCAGACCTTCAGTAGCACCGACACTGCTGCAACAAGAAAACACGTTATGCCAAATTGCGATCAGAACCTTTCAGGTCAAGCGCCAGAGCACAGATGAGCCGAGCGATACGGCTGACTTTGACACGATGCCCGGCGGACTGTGTTTTGTTAACAGCACACCCTCGACGTCACCGATCACCATTGATCAATTTAGCAACAGCAAAGATATCTGGATATTGAGTCAGGGTACGGTCAGTGAAGAGAGCCTGCTAAATGCCTACCGTGGCGATTATTCACAGGCAATGGTCAAAGACGAATTGCCCAGCCGCATTGCCGAGCGCGTATTCTGGCTAGGCCGAAACGCCGAACGCGTGGAAGGCACCCTGCGCCTGTTACGTAGCGTGTTGCAGAGTATTCTCGATGACGAACGGCCTCTGGCCGATTGCCTCGCATCGCCAGGCATGCAGGCGCTACTGCGGTCATTAACGGCTTCAACGGGTGCCCAACCGGGTTTCATTGGACGTGGCGGCAAAAAAAGGCTGCTCAACCCCGACCGCGAACTGATCGCACTGCTACAGGACAGCACCCGCATTGGCACGCTGTCGAACTCATTAACACAATGGCAGTTCAGCGCAGCCGCAGTCAATGACCGGCTTTCGGCAGAACAGCTCAGAGTGTTTGAACGTCTCGATAATCTGCACCAAACCCTCACCCGGCTCAACTTACCCAACGCGTTTACCGCAGATAAAGACGCGCTCAACCAAACGCTCAACACCATTGAAGATTTGCTGCTGGTCACGTCGGGTTTCTCGGGATATATGCACGAAAATGTCACGCACGGTGATATTTGGCCCTTCATGATGCTGGGAAAACACGTGGAGCGAGCACATCAAATTGCGTCAGTCATTAGCAGTATGTTGTCGTCGGACAGAGACAACAACCGGTTACTGGAACACTTGCTGAGACTGTTCGACAGTGTCATGACCTACAGAAGCCGTTACCGCAGTGCACTCGATATTCGTCTGGTGTTACACCTACTGCTGCTCGACGATACCAACCCGAGATCCCTGGCGTTTCAATTTAAAACCATTGATGAATTGATCGCCCAACTACCGGAACGCCGCAACGTCGGACTCAACGACTTGTTACATCGGCTGGCAATTTCAGGGACCAGCCGCGTACAACTGGCTGACCCGCAGAGTCTGTTGTCCACAGAGCGCGATGCCCGGCAAAATTTACAAAAATTTCTGAAAGCTTTACAACAGGTGTGTATCGCCATCGCAGATGAAGTCACCACACGTTATTTTACTCACTCAGAAACCGGGTTTGAGTTAGGACGGGCGGGCGTACCGGTCAATGACATCCTGAAAGCTGTTAACGATATTAACGACAAGCAGTCGTCATGAAATTTACGATCAGGCACAGAACTCACTATGGATACGCCGCCATAGCCAGCCAATCGTATAATCAAATTTGCCTGCTGCCCAGAAGCACACGCACACAAACCTGCCTGCAAACCGGGCTGGAGGTACAACCGAAACCAGAGCACGTTGAACGCAAGGTTGACCAGTTCGGGAATGAGGTTGCCACATTTAATTTAAGTGTCGAACATCGCGAGTGCGACATTATCATTACCTCGCTCATTGAAACGGCAGACACATTAGAGCCTTTGCCCTTGTCTGCACCGCAGCAGCAAAATCTCACCACCCTCTCCAGCCTGCACCACAACGATGCATTAATGGCCAAAGACTGCCTGCTGGGTTCTCCTTCAATCGCAATCGATCACTCTGTTGACTCCATTATCAACGAACTGCCTGCTAACGACCTGCCGGTACTCGAATACGCAAACTTACTGACCTCCCATATTTTCACCACATTCACTTATGAGTCGGGTTTTTCCAGTTTGGTCACACCACTGACCGACATAGTGGCGGCCAGACGTGGCGTCTGTCAGGACTTTGCCCATTTGGCGATAGCCGTGATGCGACGTCAGGGCATACCCGCTCGTTATGTCAGCGGTTATCTTGAAACCCTGCCACCACCGGGACAGGAAAAGCTGCAAGGTTCAGATGCGTCACACGCGTGGTTTGCCGTCTACAGTGCAAGTGACGGGTGGTATGACTTTGATCCGACAAACAACAAAAGGCCTGATGCACAATATATAACAACAGCTTGGGGACGGGACTATGCCGACGTAGTTCCGGTCAAAGGGGTTGTATTTGGTGGTGGTTCGCATACACTGACCGTGGAGGTTGATGTGACACGCATTGATGCACCGGCCACATTGGAACCGGTTGTGCCTCAATAACACCCGACCAATAACACCCGACCAATAATAGACGGCCAATAATAGACGGCCAATAATACCCGACCAATAGTACACGACCAATAAAACCGGGTTATCGGTGGCGGTTTAAGATTAAACAGTGAATCAACCACGACAGATCAACGTCACGCTCTATCGAACGACTGGATACAACCAGAATCGCCCAGTATTGTTCAGTGTAGTTTAGTATCAACTAATGCTGTAGTGCAGCGGTTGTATAAGCTGCCTCGCCGACTTACCCGCTTCATCGACCTATCAGGAAAACTGAATGCCGAATAGCCGTTGGTCTAAATACAAGAGCCCGTGTTACGACGAACTGTTCACCGAACAGAACACACCCAGACATGCGGCCGCAGCACTCACCGCTTGGCTTGATACTCTCGACAACGACACACTGGCAAAACGCAGGTTGGCTGCAGAGCTTGCCATCCGGCAAATGGGCATTACTTTCACGGTCTACTCCGACAAAGGCAACATTGACCGGGAATGGCCACTCGATATTATCCCGCGTGTTATAGACGCCAACGAATGGCGGACTGTCGAGCGCGGACTCAAACAACGTGTTCGCGCGTTAAACCGCTTCATCGACGATCTGTATAACGATCAGGCTATTCTGAACGACGGTATCGTCCCCCGCGATCTGATCGAAACTTCCGCTAATTTTTTACCCGAGTGTGTCGGGATGAAACCACCACATAACGTTTGGGCGCACATCTGTGGCAGCGACCTCGTCCGTGATACTGACGGCACGCTATACGTACTCGAAGACAACCTGCGTGTGCCTTCCGGTGTCTCCTACATGATTGAAAACAGGGAAATCATGAAACGCTGCTTACCGGAGGTATTCAGTCAGTGTCAGGTGCTACCGGTAGACAGTTACACCAGCAACCTACGCCGTATGTTGGCCTCATTGAGCGACGTCGCCAATCCTATGTTGTGTGTACTGACACCAGGCGAATACAATTCAGCCTACTTTGAACACGCGTTTTTGGCGCAGGAGATCGGCGCAGAATTGGTGCAGGGTCGTGATCTCGTGGTTAAAGACGATAAGCTGTACATGCGTGATGTCGACGGACTCATTAAAGTCGATGTGGTCTACCGTAGAGTCGACGATGCATTCATTGACCCCGACTGTTTTAACAAAGACTCAACACTCGGCGTACCCGGTTTAATGCGGGCCTGGCGTGCCGGCAACGTTGCGATTGCCAATGCACCGGGTGCCGGTGTCGCTGACGACAAGGTTGTTTATTCCTATGTGCCGGATATCATCGAATATTATCTGAACGAAAAACCCGAACTTGCCAGCGTACCAACTTACCGGTGTAACGACCCGGATGTCCGGGACTATGTCATCAGTAATCTCGATACACTGGTGGTAAAACCTGCGAACGAATCCGGGGGCTACGGCATGTTAATCGGGCCACAAAGCACCCCGGAGGAACAGGCGCAAATGCGTCAACACATACTGGATAATCCCCGCAACTACATTGCTCAGCCAACACTCTCTATTTCAACCTCACCGACCATCACCGATGCATCCGGCACAGATAACCGAGAACACGACGCGCTGACATTCGCGGCAAGACACGTTGATTTGCGTCCGTTTATTTTGCAAGGAGAGCAAATGGCAGTCACAACCGGTGGGCTGACACGGGTAGCGTTGGTACCGGGTTCTTTGGTAGTGAATTCGTCGCAGGGCGGAGGCAGCAAAGACACGTGGGTGGTCGACAACGGCACCATGGACTCCCAACAACAACGTTACGATACGGGCGAGCACGGCTTAGGCGCTGATGGCCAAAGCACCGACCTGAATGCCAGCCAGACGAACAGGTCCGATAGCCTCAATCAGCAACAGTCGAACAAACAGGAATAACCCCTATGCTTTCTCGCGTTGCAGAAAACGTTTATTGGTTAAGCCGCTATCTCGAACGAATTCAGAACACGGCCCGCATGATCAACGTGCACGATCGCCTGCTGATGGATTTACCGGATGTGCATCCGCACGATGCATGGATGCCGCTTATCTCTATCTCCGGGCTCAATACACAGTATCTTGAACACTTCACCCGAGCCAACGAAACCAACGTTACCTCTTTTTTAATAGCTGACACCCGAAACCCCGGCTCACTGGTGAATGCCTCCGTTGCGATAAAAAACAACCTGAGAAGTTCGCGGGATATTTTTCCGAAAGTGCTTTATCAGAAAATCAGCAGTCTGGTTCGGTATATCCGCCAAGAAACCGAACAAGAGATAAAAAAAGCAAACCGTCGTGATTTCCTCGATACCATAGAGCGTCAGTTGCTGGAAATATCAGGTGCCGTACATGCCAGTCTTCGCCATGATCAAGCTTACCGTTTCATGCGCATGGCAAGTTACCTGGAGCGCGCCGACATGACCTCCAGGGTACTCGATACACCGTCAACTTTGCTCTCCACCGATCAGCAGCAAAGTGGCATACTCCCGTTTGAAAACCGCGACTGGGCTGCTGCACTGAAAGCAGTTTCGGCAATGCAGATGTATCGCCGGCACGTCCGTCAACCAGTCAGTGCCACAGGTTGCCTCAATTTTTTACTCAACGACGACCAGCTACCTGCTGCCTGCTGTTTTTGCCTGCTTCGGCTCGATCGCTGCCTCGAAAATTTTAAACATAACGACGTCGCCAGGACTGAGGTTAAACAACTGATGGAGTACCTCGCCAGCGCCGATATTACGCACCTTGCCAGCGACGCCAGTGCCCGTCATAACTACCTTGACCAGTTTCAGCTCGGTTTAATTAACGTAGGCAATGCCATTGCCACCACCTACTTTCCGCCAGTTCAGGAGCCTGCATGAGCATAAAGGTCGCGCTTGACCACACCACGACCTACCACTACGACAAACCGGTAACGCTAGGGCCACATGTTGTTCGACTAAAGCCTGCAGCACACTGTCGTACACCCATACTGAGCTACTCACTAAACGTCACACCTAAAACGCATTTTATCAATTGGCAACAAGACCCTTACGGTAATTATCTGGCACGCCTGGTGTTCCCGGAGCCCTGCACCACGCTGAGCATAACCGTTGATCTTATCGCGCAACTCGACATTGTGAACCCGTTTGATTTCTTTGTTGAAGAAAGCGCTGAAGAATTTCCGTTTCAATACGATGCTACGACAGCAAAGGAGCTTGCGCCCTACCTTGAAACAACCGCGCCCGGACCGAAGCTTGCCCAATGGCTGGAAAATAACCGTCCCAAAAAACAAAAAATCATAGATGCGCTGGTCTCGATTAACCAAGCTATGCAAAACGATATTGGCTACCGGGTGCGCATGGAACCGGGCGTTCAGTCAACCGAAGAAACACTCACGCTCAACAGCGGTTCGTGTCGTGATAGTGGATGGTTGCTGGTTGAAGTACTACGTCACTACGGATTGGCGGCTCGTTTTGTTTCGGGTTATCTCGTACAGCTAACGCCTGACATCAAAGCGCTCGACGGACCCGTCGGTCCTGCTGAAGACTTTACAGACCTGCACGCATGGACCGAAGTCTATTTACCGGGCGCTGGCTGGGTCGGTCTTGACCCGACGTCGGGGCTATTTGCCGGCGAGGGTCACATACCGCTTGCCTGCACACCGCAACCCACCAGTGCAGCGCCGGTATCCGGTGTGGCCAGTGCTGCAGCATCCAAGTTTTATTTTCACAATCGTGTCACTCGTTTCGATGAAAGACCTCGTGTCACGCTGCCCTATACCGATGCTGTTTGGCGTGACGTGCTCGCGCTGGGACAACAGGTAGATACTGCGCTGGACGCAGGTGATGTGCGGCTGAGCATGGGCGGCGAACCGACATTTGTTTCCATCGATGATCTCGAAAGTCCCCAATGGAATGACGCTGCGCTGGGCGAGCACAAACTGGAGCGCTCCAGCGAGTTGCTCATCAAATTGCGTGATCAGTTTGCACCGGCTGGCGTCACGGCTTTTGCGCAGGGTAAATGGTATCCGGGTGAACCCACACCGCGCTGGGCACTCATTTGTCATTGGCGCAACGATGGCCAACCCATCTGGCAAGAGGCAAAACGACTGACGTTACCCGGTCAGTCTACCCACGGTGACAACGATGCCCGACAGGTGATGCATGAGCTGTGTGATGTGCTGGCGCTCGACCGGGGTTTACTAAAACCACTGCATGAAGACCCGTTGCACGCGATGCACCTGGAAAGTCTGCTACCGCCTGCAGCAGCACTGGCCGATATGAAGCTGTCAGACACTGACGAGCGAACCCGATTGATCGCGCAGATGGATCGTGGCATCGACAAACCTGTCGGCTGGATGTTGCCACTCGAATACACAGACACCGGGTGGCAAAGTTCAGCATGGCCGCTGAGACGCCAGGAAGTCTTTTTGGTACCGGGCGATTCTCCGGCGGGGCTGCGATTGCCACTGGACGCATTACCCGACGACTCCAGCGTTGATCATGAAGCACGCGCAATGCTTGAAGATACGTTTGATGTGTCAGCACCGCTACCGGACTACAACACATTTTTTAATAAACTCACCAGCAAAAAAACAGCGCCAAACAAAGGCACCGATAAAAGCGATACCATTATACGAACCACGCTGTGCGCTGAAATTCGTGATGGCACGCTGTATCTGTTTCTGCCACCGCTTCGCGCGGCGCACCACTGGCTTGAACTGATGGCCGCCCTTGAAAAAGCCTGCGTCAGTGCCAACGTCAGGCCGGTCATTGAAGGTTACGAACCACCATCGGATGCACGACTGAATTCGTTTCGTATTACCCCTGATCCAGGTGTAGTCGAAGTGAATATTCACCCTTCTGACACCTTCGATGAACTGGTGACCAAAACCGAAACACTGTACGACTGCGCCACGCAGTGTCGTCTGACCGCAGAAAAATTTAACGTTGATGGTCGTCATGTAGGCACCGGTGGTGGTAATCATGTCACCATGGGCGGTGCCACACCGGCCGACAGCCCTTTTTTGCGACGGCCTCATTTACTGGGCAGCCTGATTCGTTACTGGCAGCACCATCCAAGTTTGTCTTACCTTTTTTCGGGCCTCTTTGTCGGGCCCACCAGTCAAGCACCCCGCCCCGACGAAGCGCGCACAGAAACCATTTATGAACTGGAGATGGCGCTCTCGCGTCTGCCCTCAGGAGAGTCTGACCAGCCCTGGCTGGTTGATCGTCTGTTAAGAAACCTATTGATTGATATTACCGGCAATACCCATCGTGCCGAGATCTGTATAGACAAACTCTACTCACCCGCCGGTCCGTCCGGCAGACTGGGCATTGTGGAACTTCGTGCGTTTGAAATGCCGCCGCATGCGCGGATGAGTATTGTGCAGGTATTGTTAATCCGCTGCCTGATCGCTCGATTTTGGTCAACGCCTTATCACGGTAAACTCATTCGTTGGGGCACAGAGCTGCATGATCGTTTCATGTTGCCACATTATCTTTGGCAGGATATTGAAGAGGTTATCGCGGATATCAATCATCACGGATTTGCGTTTGACAGCAGCTGGCTGGAAGCGTTTTTCGAGTTCCGATTTCCGGTTTATGGCCAACGCCACATTGATGATATAACCCTTGAACTTCGGGCGGCCATAGAACCCTGGCATGTCTTGGGTGAAGAGGCTACCGGCAGCGGCATGGCACGTTATGTAGATTCTTCGGTGGAGCGTTTACAACTTAAGATCACCGGCATGACAGAGTCACGCCATATCGTCACGTGTAATGGCCTCGAACTTCCCCTGGTGAGCACCGGCACGCCGGGTGAATATGTCGTGGGCGTCAGGTACCGGGCATGGCAACCACCGTTTAGTCTGCACCCGGATCTCCCTGTTGATGTCCCCTTGGTGTTTGACCTTGTCGATACCTGGCATGACCGCAGCCTCGGGGGCTGCTCTTATCACGTGAGCGATCCGGGCGGTAGAGGACATGAAGACAAGCCCGTCAATGCCAACGTAGCAGAAACACGACGCATTACCCGCTTTAATATTGATCAGCACAGCTCGCCTCCTCCGGCACAGGTGAAGCTCGAGCCCAGTGTCAACGGCGTTCAATTCACCGAATTGCCTGCTGCAACGGGCATTCAGGTCAACCCACTCAGACGCAATAAAGACTACCCGTGCACCGCAGATCTGCGACAAACGGGCTACGGGAAATAACAGATGTGACTGGCACAAGCCAACGACCGGACCTGCGAATTGGCCAACGACCGGACCTGCGAATTGGCCTGCGACCGGACCTGCGACTTGGCCCGCGACTTGGCCAGTGAACCAACCATCGACAGTGACATTATCGTTAGATGTCTCAACTTTAAAATATTCCGATCTTGTAAGGTAAAAGCAGCCGAAGTATTTGCGTATACTGGGTGGCTCATCGGGTACATAAACACCCCCATAAATCGCAGATGCGACCAACGGAATTTTAATGAACCACAAGTATCTTTCGCCACTGCTCGTGGCAATGTTGTCCACGACACTGTTTGCAGATGAATCCGATACGGTTACCCTGCAGTTTAACTGGCCCGACGTACTCGAAGGGTCAGTTGACTATTCCTATGAAACCATCAAGCAACAGGGCGGCTCTGAATCAGTCATTACGCTAACGGGCACCTCTGATATTCGTGCGACCAAAAGCGACGGCAGTTATACGCTAGATTCCTTTAACCATGTCATCCACGATCTTACTGATGACGGCAGCATGTCAGACTTCAGTAAACAGCTGATGGAAAAAATTGGCTCGGTCAGCACCACAGCAATTATCTCACCGGATGGTGTCATGGAGTCGGTCACTGGCATGGAATCGGTGGTTGATGACTTGAAAAAAGAACTCATCAATTTAACCGCAGATCTTGCACAAGAAGTGCAAGCCAGTCTTAAATTAATGGTTGACGATGCATTGTCTGATGAAAAACTTCTGGAGCAGGCACAAACCAACTGGGACAGTAATGTGGGTCAGTGGATTGGTGCCGAGCTTGAATCGGGCTTTGTCTATGAAGTGGAATACGGCACACCTATCGCATTGCTGGAGAACCAGAAAATACCGACCAAAGGATTCTATCGTTACCTCGGTCCGGTTAAATGCACCGAGGCTTCAGAAACCGCAGACTGCGCCAACCTCAACTACACATCAGAGCTTGATGCCGACGTTACCTCGAAGGTACTCGATCTGATCTACGAACGATGGCAGACACCCAGACCTGAAGGTATCAGGCTGGCCATTGAATATGAAGTGACCGTCATTACAGACCCGGACACACTGGTGCCATACCAAACCCGGGATGTCACCCGTATCTATAACCCCGACCCCGAGAGCGGCAAACAAAACGCCCGTATCAAAACCCAAACAAGCGTTTACCGATATACCCAACCCTAACTACTGTCTTGACGTTCAGACCACAGCAACCACTGGCACGATAATCAATCATGCCGGCCTCTGCGCTAAGACATCGGCATTGCCGACCGGCAATACGCTATTTAATAACGTGCCTTATTGCGGTTTACACCGAACCGCTTTAACAGAGCCAATTATTAGATACCACCCTCCAGTGAGTATTCACGCGCACTGTCGCATATATCCAATACGCTGAAACATGACCGCGCTAGACTGGTGTCATGAAATATAGATATACGATACTGTACGTTAGCGATGTCCCCGCCACCCTCTCTTTCTACGAGGCGGCTTTCGGGTTGACCCTGTCAATGTTGCACGAAGCAGGCGATTACGGCGAGCTGAATTCAGGCGACACCAAATTGGCCTTTTCATCACTTGATCTGATGAAGTCAATGGCCAAAGAGGTAGGTGATGCACGGGAGCAACCTCCGTGCTTTGAGCTCGCATTTGAAACTAACGACGTGCCTGCTGCCGTGACTCGCGCACGAGAAGCCGGTGCTACCCTTGTGCAAGATGCGACAGCCATGCCGTGGGGTCAGACGATCAGCTATGTCAAGGACATCAACGGATTTCTGGTGGAAATTTGTACGCCCGTGCAGATCGACTCCGGCGAAGTCTGAGGCTTTAGCTGTTACCAAAGCCTGGCATCAAGATCATTTGCTTGAGCTCGCTATTGTGCAGAAAGTCTGTGGGTGTCGCGTTAAACCAGCGCCGAAACTCACGATTCATGTGTGGCTGATCCACAAAACCGCAGTCTAATGCAGTCTCGATGAAAGGCTGCTCTGCACTTATGTTCCGTGCACAATGCCTGACTCGTGCAAGCATAAGCCAATAACCCGGGGTTCGTGCGGTGGCATGAACAACCCGGCGTTGTAGTGTGCGAGAAGACACACCCAACTGCCTGGCTGCGTGCTCAACCGAGCGCGGACGGGTTGCCAGCAATGCCATAGCTTCTTCAATAAATGTCCTGTCACTCACGTGCACTGCGCTTGTCGATGCATCATCGAGAGCCAGCGCCACACTATCAGTATCCGGTAATGCGGAGCCAAGCGTTGCCAGCAAACTGTCTTCGTCAATAGCTGCGCCGGGTTTGAGCCGATAACCCACCATAGCCAGGGTATCGACACTGGTTAATGTCACCGCGCGATCAAACAGCGGTGAGATATACCACTGTGGGCACCGATCATGATAAAGGCGGCAAATGAGATCACGACAGCCATCGGGCAACACGGTGAAAGCCGCAGATGTTGACTCCGTAGACTGCCAGGCATCTATAACAAGCGCTGGCATCATTGGCTTTTACCTGGTGAAGTGCCACTCACGTTGATGGCGGGGTGTTGGGACGAGACAGTGCCAGCACCTCGGGCAACCATCTCGATATTGTGACCGTCAAAGTCCAGTACAAACGCAGCGTAGTAGTTATTGCCATACACAGGGCGCCTGCCGGGCGCGCCATTATCGGCACCACCTGCCTGTAATGCGGTGTCATAGAAGGCATGCACGACATCGACAGACGTTGCGCTAAACGCCACGTGCACAGGACTGATATCTCCCTGCAACCGCTCAATACCAAACTGCCAGTGGTCAGTGCCAAAACCTGCCACCTCGTTATCACAGTATAAAAGCGACAGGCCGAGCACCTCAAGCACTGCGCTATAAAAAGGCTGGCTGACATCGAGGTTGCTTACCGGTAGGGTGATGTGATCGATCATACTTACCTGATTTATGCCTTGACTCAAGTGCCTGAGAGCAAGCACGCTATCACGGGCCCGGCAGTTTCGGCAAACAATACCCACCTCTGTCATGTCAGGATCCTGTCAAGCCTGACTTGTTGCGTGTTGACGATAACAAGTACAGCTATTCGATATATCATACTGGCGACAGATTATCGTTGAGTGAGTTAGCGTGAAAATCAGCAGAAACGACCCCTGCCCCTGTGGCAGCGGTAAAAAACACAAACACTGTTGTCTTAACAGTGCGCCGAAGCAGAGTCAGGGTGTGGCTGATGACCTAAAGAAAATACTTGCCATGAACCCTGACCTGACTATTGACGAACTCAATGTGGTCGCCGAGCAGCGCGTAATCGAGAGCAACAACCGACCTGTCGATGAGTTCTGTGGGTTGTCGCCGGCTCAGATGTATAACTGGTTGTATGGCCAATTTGACGATCTGCAGGGTGTCACCATCAACACACCGGCTGATCTGTCGGCCAGCCCCGTTATGCGTTACCTGTCACTCATTCTGGATGAGGCCGTGGCGAACGGCGGTGCATTCAAAGCCACCAGCAAAGGAAACCTTCCGGCCAAACTCGTGAAACAGGCCAGCGACCTTTTGCCTGAATTTGCGGTGAGCCAGTTTAATACCCCCGTTATGATCAGCAACTATGCAGGATCGAACGAAGACAAATTCGATGCGCTGCATTACACCCGCATCCTCTCGAACATCACCGATATTGCCAAGCTGCGAGGCGGACGCTATCAGGTCAAAAAGTCGGTTATCACGCGCTATCAGAACGAGGGCTGTCACGCCTTTTTTTTACCGATGCTTGAAGCCGCAATCTACCGCTACAATTGGGCCTATTTAGACCACTGGGAATACGATGTCGACTTAAGACTGTTCTGGTTATTTCTGTTATGGCGAATACAGTCGCACGGATCAATTGATCAACTAATGATCGAAGCGGCCACCGCATTTCCGGATGCATTAAGTCAACTGCCCGGCAGTCAGTACAATTCGTCAACCGAACTGCTCGATACACTCATTGAATCCCGTTTTATCAGGCGTTTCCTTGAGTTTTGGGGGTTTGTGACTGTGAATCCGTTGAGACGTGTAGACGGGCAACCTGTTCCGCGGGTTGCCGATATACAGCCACTGCTAACACAAACGTTTATTTTTGATCGGTAAAAATTTCGGTAGCAACCCCATTCGTCCATCAGCAGGCCACCACGGCTAACAGTTGAGCTTGGGCCGCTCGATGTAATGTGCTAACCCGCAACGTTAGCCCCAAAGCGATCGCGTGGATTACTCACTCAACATTTTGCACCTGCTCACGCATTTGCTCGATTAACACTTTTAGCTCGACACTGCTCGCGGTCGTATCGCTGTCGGATGACTTGGAGGAGAGTGTGTTGGCTTCGCGATTAAATTCCTGCATCAAAAAATCAAGGCGACGCCCAACGGGCTCTTTACGGGTAAAGATATTCTGCATTTCGGATACATGCGCATCAAGCCTGTCGAGTTCCTCGTCAACGTCGAGTCGCTGTGCGGCATAAACCAGCTCTTGCTCAAGACGGTGCTCGTCAACCGACACATCAAGTTCTGCAAGCTTTGCACGCAGCCTGGCAGCTTGTCGCTCTACGACGTGTGATCGGTTATCGCGGATTTGCACTGACGCCCGGGTAACTCCGTCCAAACGTTCACTGAGCATTGCCAGTATTTTTTCGCCCTCACGCTCGCGGGAGGCAACAAAGTCATCCAGTGCATCGCCGATGAGCTGCTTTGCTGTTGCACGCAACGTATCGGTATCCGGTCTCGGTTCGGCTACCACACCGGGCCATGCCAGTACCGCCAGCGGATCAATGGCTGAGCCGAGATCACCCGGCGCTCTGAGTGATTCAGCCGCGCTGATAATCTGTTGGGCCAACTCGCGGTTAACAGCTATCTCCTGCGTCTCGGCAGACTGGCGGGTAAGCCTCAGCGACAGGTCGACTTTGCCACGCTTTACCCTTTGACCAATCAGCTCCCGAATCATCGGTTCGAGCGCTCGCACTTCCTCCGGTAATCGCAGTGAGGTTTCGAGATAGCGGTGATTAACCGAGCGCACCTCACACACCATGACACCTGCATCGTGACTCAATTCGGCGCGGCCATAGCCTGTCATGCTGCGTAACATTGCATTTACTCCTGTTGGTTTCGACGTATTCTACCGGTACTGCCAGCAGTTACCTAACCCGCGGCAGCATCTGATCCGGTATAATCCGCGTCCCCATTTAACAACCTGCACTCCTATGCGACCCAGCGGCCGACACAACGACCAGCTCAGAGACCTCACCATCACCCGACATTTCACACGGCATGCGGCAGGCTCCGTGCTGATCGCGATGGGTGACACCAAAGTCATTTGCACAGCGTCTATCGATGACCGATGCCCGCCATGGCTGAAAGGGAAAGGCCGCGGCTGGGTGACCGCTGAATACGGCATGCTGCCCGGCGCCACCAACACCCGTATGCGGCGTGAGGCCGCTGCCGGCAAGCAATCGGGTCGAACCGTTGAAATTCAACGACTGATCGGGCGTTCATTGCGTGCGGCGATTGATCTCGAAGCGCTGGGTGAGCGTACCGTCACTGTGGATTGTGATGTTATACAGGCCGATGGCGGCACCCGCACCGCCTCCATCACCGGAGCGTTTGTAGCACTGTGTGATGCAATGACCCACCTGTCCAACAAAAAACTGATCAAACGCGACCCGATCATGGGCATGCTGGCTGCAATTTCGGTAGGCATTTATAACGGCGAACCCGTGCTCGACCTCGACTACGACGAAGACTCCAACGCAGAGACTGATATGAACGTCATCATGAATGACGCAGGCGCATTTATAGAGGTACAGGGAACCGCAGAGGGTCATGCGTTTCGGCGTGAAGAACTCGACAGCATGTTAAACCTCGCCGAGGGCGGTATCAAAACACTGATTGAAGCACAGCGAGCAGCGCTGGCGGAGTCATAGCCCGTGACCCAAACCGTCATACTGGCCAGCGGTAATCCCGGCAAACTCAACGAGATGAACCAACTGCTGGCAACCTGCGGACTCACTGTCAAACCCCAGTCTGACTTTGACGTCACCGATGCCGACGAGACCGGACTGACGTTTATCGAAAACTCAATTATCAAAGCCCGGCATGCCGCATCCATCACTGGCCTGCCCGCGCTGGCCGATGACTCGGGACTGGAGGTCGACGCGTTAAATGGTGCACCCGGCATATACTCGGCACGTTATGCGACACAACATGATCGCCCGGCCGGTGATGTCAGCAATTATGAGTTGTTACTTGAGCAACTCGATGGCCTGCCAACAGAACAACGCACCGCACGTTTTCGTTGTGTTGTGGTATTGATGAGACATGCCACCGACCCGGCACCGCTGATCGCACAAGGCACTTGGGAAGGTCGTATCCTGACCGAACCCGATGGTGTCGGCGGGTTTGGTTACGACCCGGTCTTTTATTCACCTGAACGCGGCTGTGCTGCCGCCTGTTTGGATAAAGCCACCAAAAATTCACTCAGTCATCGTGGTAAAGCACTGGCATCGTTAACCTCACAACTCACCGATATTCACTGGTAACGCGTGAGCGTGCGTAATTTTACTGACCTGCCACCGCTATCGCTGTACATCCATATTCCGTGGTGCCTAAAGAAGTGTCCGTATTGCGATTTTAATTCGCACGAGAATCGTCACGACGTATTGCCAGAGCAGCAATATGTTGATGCGTTGCTGGCAGATCTTCAGCAAGAACTCCCGGAGATTTGGGGTCGGCAAATCGTTAGTATTTTTATCGGCGGCGGCACACCGAGTTTATTCAGTGCGTCTGCTATCGACAGCCTTTTATCCGGCGTGCGGGCACTGACCGCGGCATCCCCCACTGTCGAAATCACCATGGAAGCCAATCCCGGCACCTTCGAGCAAAAAAAATTCCGGGACTTCCGTGAAGCAGGCATTAACCGACTATCGATAGGTGTACAGAGCTTTAATGATCAATGCCTGAACGCGTTGGGACGTGTGCACGATAGCGGCGAGGCAGAGCGTGCGTTTGTAATGGCGCGAGAGGCGGGCTTTGACAACATCAATATTGATCTGATGTACGGCCTGCCGGAGCAGTCATTAACAATGGCACACGCCGATCTGTCGACAGCGATTAACCTGCAGCCTGAACACATCTCTTATTATCAGCTCACGCTCGAACCCAACACATTGTTTGCAAGCCAGCCCCCTGCACTGCCACATGACGATATTCGTTGGGATATGCACACACAAGGTGTTCAGCTGCTGTCAGAGCACGGATTTAAACGCTACGAAGTCTCGGCCTATGCACGGGATAACAACACCTGTCAGCACAACCAAAACTATTGGCTCTACGGCGACTATGTTGGCATTGGTGCCGGAGCACACGGCAAACTGTCTATGGCTGCAACCGGCGAGATTGTGCGACGCTGGAAACGAAAACACCCTACGCAGTATCTTGAGCATGCACACAGCGAACAGCGTATTGGTGGGCAACATACTGTCACCGCAGAAGATACTGCCCTTGATTTTTTAATGAATGCGCTGCGACTGACGGATGGCTTTACGATACCGCTCTTTCAACTCCACACCGGTATGGCGTTACATCAATGGCAAACTGTTATTAATAAAGCCATAGATGATGGCTTACTGGAAACAAAAGGTGTTTCTCTGTCCACCACGGAACACGGCTTCGATTATCTGAACGAACTACTCGAACGCTTTATTCCGGACGAGGCCGAGCATCGCTATCCGGTAATACCACTGCTACAAAGCAAAGACTAAGTCACCCGCTTTACTGCAACACATCGATCTACACGCATCTGTGTCGTTATGCACCGAAGCACTGACCCCAACGCCGCGTCAGCGTGCAGGATCAACCAGAGACAACGTCGCGAAAGTTCTCACAGAATTTGAGCATGCGCGCCCGTGTTGAAGACCAGGGCAAGGCGGGGGCGGCTCGAGCTTTGCTGCTTACACCAGTAGAAGAGCCACGGAGAGCTGGCCCCAACGCCGAATCAGCGTGCAGGATCAATTCTGAGACAACTTGGTGAAAGTTCTCTCAGAATTTGAGCATGTGCGCTGAGGCAAGGCGGGGGCGGCTTGAGCAGCGCAGTTTACACCAGTAAATGAGCAGCGGAGAGCTGACCCCAACGCCGCATCAGCGTGCAGGATCAATTCTGAGACAACTTTCAGTCGAGGTTGCCGAGGATGCGGCTAACATCAACGCCTTTTAACATCTCACCCGCCACACCGGGCAACTGTTCACCCGACGTTATTCGACTGCCGTCCGGTAACCCAAGGTCGCGGCCTCTGTCACTTCGGGTATCGCTTTCAGCGTTGGTTTTCTGTCCGGTTTTTTGGGAGTGATTCTTGGGTGTCTGGGATTGCGCGTGGTATTGCGTCTTTTGGGATTGCGCAGCTGCCTGACTTGTCGGTGACTGGTTGCTGGCTGGCTTTTCTTTTTTGGGCAGGCTTGCTATGACATTTTGGTTGGGGTTTACCACGATGGTTGATACACCCGTGGGTTTATTGGGCGCGACGTTACTGAATTGCGTGACGCCGTTCTCATCTTTCCAACGATACAGTGTGTCTTTCGGACCAATTGATGACGAACCGGCCGCACCGGAAACTATGTTGGCACCGGATGACACCAAGTCACGAGCGTCACCGAACGCACCTGACACGCTAACACCTTGCGCCGGCAGTGCTTGTTTGACGAGCGCCACGGGATCAATGCCCTTCGAGGAAAGCATGTAGAATGACACTCCCGCGATCAGCACCAGCGGGACACTGGCTTTAAACAGCAGTTTCAGGATCATTTTTATCAACATAAAGCGCGTCTTGGGATGCTCCGGCGGTCTTCGTGTAACGACGTGAATCTGCCGGATCTGTAGCACCGATGGTAGGCAGTGAGACGCCTGCAACCGCTTTCTCTTGTAATTTTTGACCGTTGCCCCTATTATCCGTGTCCGTTGAAATTAAGCGTACACGCTAGCGAGAATCATCATGAAACCGGAAATTCACCCAGCCTACGAACAGATTAGTGTCACCTGCAGCTGCGGAAACACCTTTGAAACCGGTTCAACTGCCGGCAAGGCTCTCAACATCGAAGTTTGCTCAGTTTGCCACCCGTTTTACACCGGCAAACAAAAAGTACTCGATACCGCAGGCCAAGTTGATAAGTTCCGTCGTCGTTACGGCTCTAAATCATAAAATAAACCAGTCAGATATCAGATTTAAATCTGTATCGGGTCATAGCCGACACCAACCAGTGTCAGACGTCAGCAAGATGGTCGCTTGTTACTGGGCGCGTCATACTCGTCAGTGCTACTGGCTGCTGATCGTCTAAACCTGATCACTCGACCGAGGAATATCGGCGAAGATCATAGGCAAAGATCATTGGCGAGGGTCATAGCGACACCCCGCCGGCCAGGTTCTGACTGTTGTACCCCTCGAACGGGCGGTCTTTTATAGGCCGCCCGTTTTTGTTGTGCGTCCGAATAACGTAGTATCCGTGACATCATGACCGCACCCGCCGCCCGAACTTCACGACTGTATCTGGTCGACTCAAGCATCTATATTTTCAGGGCGTGGCACACCTTACCCGACTCCCTGACAGACCAAGCCGGTCGTCCGATCAATGCTGCCTTCGGATTTGCCGAGTTTTTACTCCAGCTACTGGAGCAAACACGCGCCGACACACTGGTCTGTGCGTTTGACGTTAGCCTTGGACAGGCAGTTCGAAACGAGATTTATCCTGACTACAAAGCCAATCGCCCGCCAGCGCCTGCCGACCTCAAACACCAGTTCGAACGTTGCCGGGAGATCGCCGCGAGCTTTGGGCTGTGGCATCACGCCAGCCCACAGTTTGAGGCTGACGATATCATTGGTACGCTTGCGCTGATGGCACGTGCGGCTGGCACAGACTGCACGATCGTGACAGCCGACAAGGACCTGACGCAGTTTATCGGTGAACGTGATGTGTTTTGGAACGTTGCCCGAAACGAGCGACACGACTGGCACAGCATTAAAAAACGATTTGGCGTCTGGCCCAGTCAAATAGCCGATATGCTCGCGCTCTGTGGCGACAAGGTCGACAACATACCGGGCATTCCGGGGGTTGGACAAACCACCGCATCACGGCTGCTGACGCGCTGGAAAACGCTGGACGCGCTCTTTGACAACACCGCAAAAGTCGCTCAGATGAAATTTCGGGGTGCAGCCCGTGTGGCAACACTACTGCCTGAATACGAGCCGGTGGTCAGGCTATCGCGCCAGCTGACCGGCCTGCTTACCGTACCGGATTTACCGGACTCGGTCTCTGCGCTCCGGCGACTACCGGTTGATCATGGTGAGGTAACCCGAGTGCTGACCGGCATCGGGTTTAGCGAGCGCCGCATTGAGCGTGCACTGACTATCCTTGACTCTACGCTGCATGACTCTAGGCTGCATGACTCGACATTGGACACCCAACGTTCTGCGCAGCTGCCCGACACGACTTCCCGTTAAGCTGCCGTGAGTCAAGAACCCCGACCCAAACGACGTCGTCGCGACAAACAATCATCGAGCGCCCGACGTTCGCCGACGACGCCCGCCACTGCAGTCAAGACCCAGGCATTACCCACTGAAGTCATAGTGTTTAACAAACCGTTTAATACGCTGTGCCAGTTCACGGACGCCGACGGTCGGGACAACCTGTCGCACTATATAAAACGACCGGGATTCTACGCCGCCGGTCGCCTCGACCGGGACAGCGAAGGGTTGCTGGTGCTGACCAACGACGGGCAGCTTCAGCATACGATTAGCCACCCGCAACACAAACTCCCGAAAACGTATCTGGCGCAGGTTGAAGGGTTGATCAGTGATGCAGCGATTCGGACGCTGCAAACCGGCGTGACGCTCAAAGACGGGGTCACCTTGCCAGCGAATGCCGACAGGGTCGCAGAACCGGAGTGGCTTTGGCCCCGTAACCCACCGATTCGTGAGCGCCAGTCGATTCCGACCAGCTGGGTCTCATTAACCCTGACCGAAGGCCGAAACCGGCAAGTCAGACGAATGACCGCAGCTACGGGCTTTCCGACCCTTCGCCTGATTCGCACACAGGTGGGGCAGTGGACACTCGGCACACTTCAAACCGGCGAGTGGCAGATCTCTCGCCATAATGGCGAGTAGTTCAGATCACCGCCTGGCCACCATTGATAACCTTCAGTGGTGTCAACTCTTACCCACACAACCCGACCAGGAATCACTCGCGCTACCCGCATAGCGCTCTGCACACTGGTGGCCGCAGCGCTGAGCCTTTTCGTCGCCAATCAGGCCCAGGCCTCCCGTGACGCCGTTACCTACCATGACGTGGTGCTATTGTCAGACACCCTAAATTCGCTGGCCAACCCGACCGGGGCTACTTTGGGGGCAACCCCGAACGCAACCCCGGACACCCCCAAGGCGGGGGCGATTCCGGACACCCAACGATCTTTAGAAAAACCGACCAAACGCAGCGCTGACAACAAAGACACCTTTGAGCTTCGATTGTCATCGATGGGTTACGATTTTTCGTTGCAGCTCTCACGCAACCCGGCGTTCGATCAGACACAGATTCTGCGGGACAGCGATGGCACGATAGTGAGTCGTGAGGACATCGCCCTGCCCGACCTATGGTCTGGTGTTGAGACCACAGACCCCCAATCCTGGGTTCGCTTAACGCACGATAACGGCAGACTCTCGGGTGAAATCCATGCGTTTGGCCGAGCCTTCGCAATTGAGTCTGCCGAGCACCTTGAATTAGAGAACACATCACGAAATGTGATGTTTGATGCTTCACTGAAAACACTCGCCCAAGGCCGCCCCCTGACACCGACCCGATCAAACGCATTGCCCGGTGCAGAACAACCTGTCGACTTTCTGGTACACGCGCCTCCGCAAACATCACCGTCGCTCGTCGCTGAGCTCACCCGCAACACCGAGCGTCGCGTCACACGTGCTATCAGGATTGGCGTGGTGGTAGACAGTTTGTTCGATGAGTTTCATGGCCAACGTGGTTTTGCCCGGGCGCTGACCGTGATGAATACTGTTGACGGCATCTATCAGGATCAACTGGGCCTTGCCGTGATGGTCGACCGGATTGTAGTGCTGGATGATCCGACAACCGACCCCATGCGCAACAAGTCTGGCGATATCGAAGATATATTGATCGCGTTCAGGGAGGTCAGGCAGTCACTGACGTCACTCCGAACCGACCTGACGCTCGTGCATCTGCTCACCGGACTCAGCGACCCCAATAATGTGATTGGTCTTGGCTGGATCAATACGGCCTGCCGACTCGACGGTTACGACGTCAGTCTGTCAACACCCTTCGCCTTTGATGCGCTATTGGCAGCGCATGAAATGGCCCATAACCTGGGCGCACTGCACGATAATGATCCATCCTGCGAGTCCGACAAAACCACCATCATGTGGCCACTGCTGTCCGGTACCACAACCCCCATTTTCTCAAGCTGCAGCATAGATGCTATCGCGCCAACCCTGGCCGCCAGTTGCAACATCGACGTCGTCGATATGTCTGTGGAAGTAGCAACCTCGGTCACCAGCGGCTTACAAAATCTGTTCATCACCGTCAATAACGAGGACTCGGTCAACCAGGCGGACCGGGTGATCACACAAACCATACTGCCGACAGGTACACGACTGATTCGATCCAACGGACTTTGCGCCCTTGCCGAAGACCGTATTACGCTGACCTGCAATCACGGGTCGATGCCCGCCGAGGACACCAATACAGTGACCCTGTTGGTCGATGTCACCAGCCTCGATGCCAACCGGACGGTGACGACGCAATTGGACGCCATGACTTACGCCGACATCAATATCAACAATAACCGGGCATCCACGACCTTTGTTGATGTGCAGTCGTCTGCCGCATTATTGAATACCGCCTCATCTGTGCCGAGTGGTCAGGCCGGTGATGCGCCCAATGATTCCTTGCTCTTGTCAGATGTGCTGACACCGCTGGCACCCAAGACCGGTGGCAGCGGTACAATCGCGCCACTGACGCTGGGCGTTGGTCTTATCTTGTGGGGACTGGCCGGTTATCGGCGCAAAATGGCTGTTGCAGGCTAAGAGAGTCGCTCTACGGAGTAGCGCGCAACCACGGCCAATGCATCGTTAAATGCAGAAGGTGGCAGCGTGGCCAAGGCCTCAACCGCCCTTTCCGCTTCCTGTTTGGCTTGCTGGGTCGACGCCGCCAGAGCGCCGGTATCGTTGACCACCTTGAGTACTTCGCCAATGCGCTCGCGACCACCTTCGGCGATGGCCTCACGGATCAGATCTGACTGCGACTCGTTGCCAAGCTTCATCGCCAGAATCAGCGGTAACGTCGGTTTCCCCTCAGCCAGATCATCGCCAACCTCTTTCCCGAGTTGCCCCTCGTCACTCACATAGTCGAGCACATCATCGGTGATCTGGAACGCTGTACCGAGATGTTCACCATACGCTGCCAGCGCCGACTCGGTCGCGTGATCAGCACCCGCGAGCACACCCGCAAGCCGCGTTGCAGCCTCAAATAACCGGGCGGTTTTGGCACGAATGACCTCAATGTAGTCAGACTCACTGACATCTGGCTCATTCACGTTCATCAGCTGCATCACCTCACCTTCGGCAATGCGATTGGTCGCGCCTGCCAGAATTTCCATGACCCGCATACTGTCGACAGTCACCATCATTTCAAAGGCACGTGAATACAAAAAGTCTCCGACCAGCACGGCAGCGTCATTGCCCCACACTGAATTGGCCGTGTTACGACCCCGCCGGAGATCAGACGCATCAACGACATCGTCATGCAGCAGTGTTGCTGTGTGAATAAATTCAATGATCGCGGCAATATCAATGTGATGCTCACCGCTGTAGTCAACAGCGCCTGCCGCCAGTAACACCAGCTGTGGTCGCAACCGCTTGCCACCACTGTGAATAATGTAATTGGAGAGCTGATTGACGAGTACAACGTCAGAGGCCAGACGGGACCGAATAAGGTCGTCTACCCGCTTCATCCCGGGTTCAACTAAAACACGACAATCTTCTATTAACATCTAATGCCCAGGGTAATCCGGATGCTGATTTGAAATCGGGGTCTTGGAGCCCGCCCCTGACGGCTGAGTAGTATAATGCGTACAGGCGCTGCCATGTGGTCTCAATGCGGTGGTCTCAATGCGGTGGTCTCAATGCGGTGGTCTCAATGCGGGGCCACCTCTCGGCGCCCCAATGTCG
>CALDUO010000068.1 GCA_937923745.1 uncultured Granulosicoccaceae bacterium | reverse complement strand
TGCGCGTTATAAAGATCTGGTAAGCACCGAGTGTAAAAACTGCTGGGTGCGAGCTTGTACGGGAGAGGTGAAAACAGTCTCGGGGGTGCCGCTCTCAATGAGGTGCCCCTCATCAAGCACACACACCGTATCGGCAACATCTCTGGCGAATGCCATTTCGTGTGTGGCCAGAATCATCGTCATACCGTCAGCCTGTAACTGCCGCAATAGATCCAGCACCTCACTGACCAACTCAGGATCCAGTGCCGAGGTGACTTCATCAAACAGCATAATGCGGGGTTTCATGGCCAACGCACGCACGATGGCTACTCGCTGCTGCTGGCCACCGGAGAGTTGGTCAGGGTAATGCTGCATACGATCCGCGAGCCCGAAGCGTTCGAACAATGACTCTATCTCGGGTTGCAATTCGGTTTTGGGTAACCGGTAAATGCGTTTGGGTGCGAGCAAAACATTGTCAAACGCAGTCATGTGCGGAAACAGGTTATAACTCTGAAAAACGAGCCCTATCTGCTGACGTATAGGTCTGGCATCAATGCCCGGCAGCGATATGTCAGTGTGGTCAAACCAGATTTCACCATCATCCAAAGGCTCCAGCAAATTGATGCAGCGTAGCAGCGTTGATTTGCCCGAACCGGAAGGACCAATCAGGCACGTCATCGTCCCCTGCTCTATCGTCAGGTCGATTCCGTTGAGCACAGGCACTGCACCAAACCGTTTGGTGACATTTTTGAGCGTCAGAATGCTCATATTACTCACTGGCATTCACGACGTGGGTGATTTGCACAGACACTAGCTACGGGCCCGATTTTGTCTGGCGATCAGGTAATCGGCATAACGGGTAATAGGTATGGTGACTGCCAGAAAAATGATGGCGGCACCGACATAAGGTGTGAAGTTGGCCAACAGTGATTTATACACACCCGCTTGTCTCAGGATCTCGACAGGCCCGATAAACGACAGTAACGCGACATCTTTTTGCAGTGCCACAAACATGTTCATGTTTGCGGGGATAACGCGCCTGATCGCTTGCGGCAATACGACGTAACGCATGACGTCACTGTGCGGCAGCCCCAACGATTTGGCGGCTGCACGCTGGCTTTCGTGTACTGACTCAATACCCGAGCGAAATATCTCTGCCACATACGCCGAGTAAGTGAGAATTAACGCCAAGGACCCCCATATATACGGGCTGTTCCACGGACGGTTAAGCCCCAGTCCCGGTACGCCGAACCCGATTAAAAACACAATAAGGATAACCGGCACACCCCGAAAAATATCGGTGTATACCACGCCGAATATTTTTAGCGGGAAGAGCGCCGGGCTTCGGGCGTCACGGCATAACGCAATAGCCAAACCCAGTAACGCGATAGCGGGCGCACACCACAGAAAAATAGCAATATCCAGCAAAAACGCCCTGAGTAAGGTCGGAAAGGTATCAACCAAAATCTCGGTGTTAAAAAAGCTCTTTTTAACGCGCTCCCAACCGGGTGCGAGCGGTATCAGCACAAACAGCGCACCGAACACCAGCACCGTGCTGACCGTTGCTATGGTGACGCTGCGCCGGCGCTCGGCCTTCTCGTATTGTTGCCGGATGTTTAACGGAGAACTGCCCACTGCAATAGTTGACTTGAATTAATTAACTGAAATGGCTTGATCGAATTGGCTTGACTGGATTGGCTTGATAGGCAGTTATTTAATGACCGGCACACCCGTTGTCTGCTGTAACCACTCGGCTTCAATGGCCGCAAGTGTGCCGTTGTCGGCCAGGGTTGTCAGTGCAGCATCGATACACGTTTTGAGTGCGTTACCCTCTTCCATCAACAAACCAAACTGATCGGGAGATTCGGCACGATCTGCCGGAAACTGACCCAGCACCACACCGTCATCCAACACCACAGCACCCAAATACAGCGCGGTGGGCAAGTCAAACAGCGCAGCATCGATTTGGTTGGCTTTCATGGCTTCAACCACATTGGTGTTGTCGTCATACAGCAGCGGGTCGGAGTCGGGTTGAATGATTGACTGCACCATCGGCAGAGCCGTGGTATTCGCATCCGCGCCCCATTTGAGCCCTTTCAGCGATTCAAGCGTCGCAGTGGCACCGGCATCTTTGGTACCCTGCCGAACGAGAACAGCCATGGCCGCTGAATAATACGGCACTGAAAAATCCACCACTTTCTCACGTTCTTCGGTAATAGAAAATTGTTGCAGATTGAAGTCGAAGTCTTTTGCGCCCGGCTGAATAGACTGATCAAAGGAGGCCGACGTCCATACAACAGCGTCAGCGGCAAAGCCCATTTCCTCAGCCAGCGCATACGCAACCGCCGCCTCAAAGCCTTTGCCCGACGCAGGATCGTTGTCCATCACCCACGGAAAGTAGGCAGGATTACCCGTGGCGATTGTTAACTTGCCTTCAGTCAGTGTCTTGCCCACCGCGCACTCGGCATCTGCGGCCTGTGCAAATGTACCGCCCAGTAACAGTGCAGCGGCAGACAGCGCGGTTAACACGGCTTTACAGGATCGAGTCAGATTCATGGGTTGAGTCAGATTCATGGGTGGCTCCCGAATATGGTGGTGAGCAGAACAATGCCTGCCGGAAAAGGTCACCGCTTATTTTTAACACGTTCAGCCTGGCCGTGCACCCCATTCCGACAGCCAATGTCTTGGACTGGACGAAGTGCTTATCAGAGTGTGGGACAGGGCAGAGTGTGGGACGGGTGAGCGTGTGGGACGGGTGCGAGTGTGAGACGGGGCGTTGGCTGCTTGTATCGACTCGACAAACTGGCTGGCGCATACTATCAGCGTCACTTATTCAGGATTACCCAT
The DNA here is from genome assembly GCA_937923745.1 of uncultured Granulosicoccaceae bacterium. Classification (GTDB taxonomy): domain Bacteria; phylum Pseudomonadota; class Gammaproteobacteria; order Granulosicoccales; family Granulosicoccaceae; genus CALDUO01. The sequence continues at coordinate 4,935 of CALDUO010000068.1, read as the reverse complement.
GACACCGGTTCGCGATATTCTCGCCAAACTCATTGCATTCGATACCACCAGTCGGCATTCCAACCTCGCACTCATGCACTACATCGAGTCATTGTTGGCAGAGGTCGGTATTGTGTCTACGTTAATCCCCGACAGCACCGGCACCAAAGCCAACCTCTACGCCACCGTGGGTCCACAGGATCGCGGTGGAGTGATGTTGTCAGGTCACACAGATGTGGTGCCGGTAGACGGTCAGCACTGGACCGTGCCAGCCTTCACACTCACCGAGTCCGATAACCGATACTACGGTCGCGGCACAACCGATATGAAAGGGTTTGTTGCCTGTGCAGTTAGCGCAGCATTAAACGCCTCACAACAGACGCTAAAAACACCGCTGCATCTGGGGTTGTCGTACGATGAGGAAATTGGCTGCGTCGGTGTTCACTCGTTGATTGAGCTGTTGCAGCAAGCACCGGTCAAACCGGCTCTGTGTATTGTCGGGGAACCCACCAGTTTGAGTGTGGCCACCAAACACAAAGGCAAAATGTCTGTACTGGCACGGTGTTACGGTAAAGCCGGGCATTCTGCACTGGCACCCAACGCATTCAATGCCATTCATCTTGCGTGTGATTTGGTTGCTATCCTGCGTACAACCCAAGACGTTTTGCGCGACGCGTGCACCGAAACCAATCTTGACGCTGTGCCCTACACCACCGTTCATGTGGGTCGTATACACACCGACCAGGCGCTGAATATTGTGCCCAGCCTGTGCGAGGTGTATTTTGAGATCAGGCATACCGCCAACGATGACCCGCAAGCGATACTCAACAACATCCAACAACACTGCCAGCCACTTATTGATGTGGCCAAACAACAAGCGACCGAAGCCGCTATCGAGTTTGATGTTTGGAATGCCTACCCAGGGCTCGATACCCCCGCCAATGCCAACGTTGTCTCTTTCGTGCAATCGCTGCTCGATGAAGACACCACCACCACCACCACGTCGGTCGCGTTTGGTACCGAAGCTGGACTGTTCTCAGAGCATGTGGGTATACCCACCGTGGTGTGCGGGCCCGGGTCGATGGACCAGGGACATAAACCGGATGAATTTGTCAGTATTGACCAAATAAAGCGGTGCGAATCAATGATGAACCGACTGATTCAGCGGTTGGCATCAACCGCGCTGTAGATGCGTTGGCTGCTGACTCGTTAGCTTGCGGATCAACATTAACATGACAATCAACGTCCATTGTTAAGTTACACCTGCAGATCACCCAGTCGCCCATAAAACGTCATGCGTGCTGATTCAGACAACGCCACGCCGGGCTCGGTGTTGTACGCCAGTACCACCAACAGCCGGGTGGTGTCACCCTCAACCGGTGTGACGCGGTGAATGGAATTGCGGCCACGAAACAGCACCAGGGTACCCTCTTCCATACTGAGCTGTTCAGGAGTCACTTCACCCTTAAGCACTTGTCCGGTCAGCGCGTAATTCATATCACCGGCATCGGCATCACGCACATTACTCACATATTCAAACACCCCACCGCCTGCCGGCTTCTGAATTAACAGCGTAATCGCAAAAGATGAGTTATCGAAATGCCACCCTAACTCCTGACCCTCACTCGCATAGTGCAAATTGATTGACGACAGGCTATCGGCATACTCATACAATGCCTGCTCACCGAGCACTGCACATAAGAAGCGATGTACTGGACTTGCCTTGTACAACACATGTAATGCGGATGCCGCCGGAATCTGATCGGTCGTGATACAGCCCTTGGATGATGTGACCTGATAGTTTCTTGGGTGTGTGTCGGGCAACGCAGGATCTTTCGGTTTCAGGTAGGCCGTGTGTTGTCCTTGGGTATAAAACGCCAGTGATTGCTGCGCCTTCCCCTCTTGCTGAATGGCGTCGACAGCATCAGGCAGCAAAAACCGGGGTAATACCAATACGCCAGACTCATCCAGTGACCGGCGGCACTCGGCCTGAAAGGCCGGGTCATCCAATGCGTAACGCGCCATATCCACAACACCGTTAAGCTGTTCGGTATTTGCGGAGTCGTTGACTGCCGAGCCGCTGATCGAGGTGCTGTTGGTTGCCTCGCTGGTCACTGGATTATTGGTTGTTAAACCGGGCATTGTTGATGTCTCCGTGCAGAAAGAGCGAAACTGCAGGTGGTTGGCTAGCGACGGTAAATCACCGGGAACCAGTCTTCCCTGAGCTGATCACCATCGTTCATGTCATGACCGGGAAATGGCGGTGACGTTTTGCCGGGTCGGGTGACATACCGTGCATCGTCCCCGGTCACACGCAACGAAAACGCACGCCGACGCTGGCTGGACTGATTGCCTCTGGCACCGTGGAGTGTTCTGAAATGAAACGCAACCGCGTCGCCCGGTGCCATAGGCCATTCGAGTACGGTCATGTCGCTTTCAGCGTCTGGATCGGGGACCGGACGGTATTGCGATTCGTCGGGATAGAAGCTGTCTTCTTTGAGCCATTTGACCGGCAATACTGGCGACTCCCAGCGATGCGAACCGGCAACACAGCGGAGCGTTGCATCGCTCACCGGGTCGACTGGCACCCAGAAGCTAACCGTGTGCTTCCCTTCGACAAAGTAGTACGGGCTATCCTGATGCCATGGCGTGGGCTTTGATGTCCCCGCCTCTTTAACCAGCACATGATCATGGAACAACTGAGCGGTTTGCGAACCCATGAGATTAGCTGCGACCTCCCCCACACCGGACTCAAAGGCAACCTGCCGAAACGGCGCTATACGTTGCCAATTGCAATAGTCGTCAAAGAATCTGCCTGATTCACCAGACGTTAAATTTTCAGCTGCATACTCGCCCGGTTGCTGAAGGTTTATATCTATACCTTCACGAATCACATCCACATATTCAGCAAACAGGCCCTTGATCAGGACCGCACCATGCTCCTGAAAATGTTGGACCTGTTCAGGAGTGACAAGCGGGTGCATGGCAGACCTAGCCTCTGCCGATAAACGGCATAGCGGTCGACATTATTGTCATGAACTGCACATTGGCAGACAGCGGCAGCTCGCTCATATGCACAACAGCATCGGCGACGTGCTGAACATCCATGGTGGGTTCGGGTTTGATCGTGCCATCGGCCTGTGGCACACCGGCGCCCATTTGCTCAGTCATGTCAGACGCGGCATTACCGATATCGATTTGACCGCAAGCTATGTTAAAGGGCCGACCGTCCAGTGAAATGGTGCGGGTTAGACCGGTAATGGCGTGTTTGGTGGACGTATATGGTGCTGATCCGGGCCTTGGCACTTGCGCTGATATTGACCCGTTGTTGATGATACGGCCACCTTGAGGGCTTTGTTTTTTCATTAACGTAAACGCACCCTTCGCACACAGAAAAGCGCCATTTAAATTTACGTTGATGACTTTTTGCCAGTCTTCCCAGCTGATGTTGTCGATGGTGTTGGCACCTACGTTGTTACCGGCGTTATTGAACAGCACATCCAAGCGCCCGTGCTGTTGTTCGATACCGGCGAACAGTGCCTCGACCGAAGCGGGGTCGGTCACATCACAGGGTATGACTGTGGTAGAGCCAGCATCTACAAGCTTGGCAGTCTCGTCCAGAGCCTCCTGACGCCTGCCCGTGAGAACCGTCTGAAATCCTGCCTTAACCAGCGCTAAAGAGCAGTTTCTGCCAATTCCCGAACCAGCACCTGTGACCAAAGCTACTTTTTTCATTCAGACATCATCCGTTAACAAAGAATTGTCCATGATAAAACATAATGGGCTGTCTTCGTAAGCTTTCCGGTTCTATCGCTGATAGCGGGCACTCTCGGCAGGGTTGCCCGTGCGGGGTTCGCTTTGTGGATTCGCGTGGCGCGTTCCCGCGGTCGCGGTGACCGCCGATAGCTTTTACCTCTTGCGCCATGTTGCCTCGACACCACTGGCGGCTGTCACAGCATCGCATCGAGCTTGTAGTCACGAGGCGAGGTGAAGTGTACAGCATGCTCGAATGTCTACCTTGGACAGCGAGCGGGTGATGGTCTGAAAAGGGGCATAGCCATGGAGAGCCATCAGGCTTGATGCAATTTTGATATTGTCTTTCGTTACCGTGGGCTGTGCTACCTCATTCATGACCGGGGATTTACCGATTCACTGTCGTCAGCACTGACAACCTCTGAAGCAGGCTGAACACTGGCAGAGGCACCGGCCTGCTGCGCGTGGTCATCCATTGACATTCGCTATGTGCACCGGCTACGTTCCGTTGAGACCAACCGGGGTGGGTCGGTCTATACGTTTTTGGCATTCTGGTAAGGGTATACATTGATACTCTGCGCAGAGCTATTGTTCGTGTGCAGCATTGGCATAAACGGCGGGCCGAGCACTCGGCTCGTTGGCCTGCTCCTAAGGCTTAGTGCATGAAATGCGAGCGATACCCAAACACTCACATGCGATCCAATAATCAAAGCGTTTTAGTCAGCATTGATACCAAGCAGCTCAACATCAAAAATCAATGTGGAACCCGGACCTATTGCACCTGCCGAGCGATTGCCGTAAGCCAGCTTGCTCGGAATGAACAGACGCGTTTTTTCGCCCTCTACCATCAGCTGCAGCCCCTCGGTCCAGCCCGGTATGACCTGATTCAGGCCAAATGATATCGGCTCACCCCGATCAACTGAGCTGTCGAACACCGTGCCATCGATGAGCGTGCCGTGATAATGCACCTTAACCCGATCAGTTGCCGTGGGATGCGTATCGCCAGTCCCTGCCTCAAGCACCTTGTACTGCAATCCGGAAGCTGTCGTTTGCACCCCCTCAGCCTGCCCGTTTTTCTCAAGAAACGCCTGACCCAACTGTATATTTTCTTTGGCCTTGCCGCGGTTCATGTACTGCAGACCGAGGTACAACACGGCAGCGATGACAACAAATATAAGCACAAACTTCATGGTGATAGCTCTA
>CALDUO010000067.1 GCA_937923745.1 uncultured Granulosicoccaceae bacterium | reverse complement strand
ACCACCTGATTGGCCGGTGGTGGTGGCGTATGCAGGCATGCACCCACGTAGGGTACCAACAAAAATTCATCTGCTGTCGAGTCGGCATTGTATTCAAGTGGTGTTACATAAGCCGGAATTTTTACGCGCAAACCATCCAGCGCTGTCACCACCGGCGCATAGTTAAATGCTTCCCTGAGCTCTGCCAGTTTTGCATTCGATTCGTCGCTGCCGTCCATGAGTTTATCAACCTCTTCCTGAGTCATGGTATTAAACGGATTTTCGGGCTGTTCGAAATCGTCAGGAATGAGATCGTCCCACCCCAGTTCAGTGGTGATTCCCTGCAATGCAGCACTGGTGTTGTCTGTGGAACCTGGCCACCAAACCGAACGAAAACCAATGAGGGCAATAAATAGCGCAGCAACGATGCCCGCTACCGTGATGGTTCTTGCTGTTAACATGGTGTGATTCTCCTGCTGACGGCTGTCATAAACGTTGCGACAACCCATCGGCCAGCGATTTACGGTAGGCCTGTAGGGCCGGGAGCGTTCCTGCAATAAACCCGGCAGCGGTGATGGCCAGCAATATTTTCAAGTCGTTGGTATGCGGTGCTGTCAACGCGATAGACAGACCGAACTGTTGCCGAATAATGATTGCACCGATGCCTGTCAGCACATAATGCAACACTAACCCGGCGACAATGCCTGCCAGCGTTAACACCAGCGACTCAATGCAAAGCAACAAAAAGATATGTGCCGGGCGTGCTCCCGTGGATCTGAGCACTGCCATTTCGCGTCGCCGCTCCGAGAGCCCTGCGAGTAATACTGACATTAAATTAACCAGACCCGCCAGTACCACACACACAGAAACAATCATCAGCGCGAGTTCTGCGACTCGCACAAGACGCCAGAGTTCCTGAAGTGCCACGCCCGGTAATATGGCGAGTAACGGCTCCTCGCGATACGTATTGATAGCACGCTGTTCGCGAAACACCGTTGCCCGTGATTTTAGCCCTACCAGCAGAGCAGTAACCGCGGTGGGTTGAAGGTCCATTGCGCGGATTGCATCGGCCGGGGTGCTTGCGCCTTTCACCGGTGCACCGTTTCGCCAATCGATATGCATGGCTTCGATGCCGGTTAAGCTGACATGTATGGCTTGATCGACGGGCGTACCTGTCGGTGCAAGCACCCCACTGACCCGGAAGGGTTGCTTGTCATGCTCAACCAAAGCCACATCGCCGGTGCCATGTGCAACCACGATGTTGTCACCTACTTGATATCCCAGTTCTCTGGCAACCTCGCTGCCGATCACGGCGTCAAACACGTCGTCAAACACATCGCCTGCGGTCAGCGATAAAGGCTGTTTGTCGCCGTAACGATAGTGTGTAAAGTAATCGAGTGTCGTGCCCAGTACCCGATAGCCTCTGTGTGAATCGCCTAATGAAATAGGGATGGTCCATTTAATTGCCGAGCGTTTTTGAATGGCTTCAACGCTCTCCCAACTGACATTGTTGGTTGCGCTGCCAATACGAAATACGGAGTACAACAGGAGTTGCACAGAACCGCTTCGGGCGCCAATGATCAGGTCGGTGCCAGAAACGGTTTGTGTAAAGCTATTGCGTGCATCACGTCGTGTTTTTTCGACGGTCAGTATGAGTGCGACACTCATGGCGATGGCCAGTACGGCCAGCAGCGCTGTCGCCCATCGGTTACAGATACTGCGCCATGCAATGCTGATCATGTCGTGCCGCCTTGCACAGGGCTACTTGCTGACACGGTGTTGATGGCTGCCAGGTCGACGCTACGATCAAAACGTGTTGCAAGCCCTGCGTCATGACTGACAAACAACAGTGTGCAATTGGCTGAGCTGGCTTCTTTAAACAGCAAATCGATAAAGGCATCCCGCGTATCAGTATCCAGTGCAGAGGTGGGTTCATCGGCAATGATCAACGGTGGTTTGCCAATCAGCGCGCGTGCGACCGCCACTCGTTGCTGTTGTCCGACACTGAGGTCGCTGACAGGTCGGTTGTTCAGCTCTGACGCAGAGAGTTGCATCGCATTCAGCAGTCTATCGGCTTCAGTTTTCAGTGTATTGCCACTATCAGTAGCACGTAAGGTGCGGCGTTTCGAGAATCGGCAGGGTAGCGTTACGTTGTCGTGAATAGACAAAAACGGTAGCAGGTTAAATTGCTGAAATACCAACCCCATGTGATCTACGCGAAATTGATCACGCTGACTGCCGCGCAGCGTGTTTAACAATTTGCCATCGACAGCTATTGTGCCCTGTTGTGGCGACACAATAGCTGTGATGAGGCTCAGCAATGTAGTTTTACCGGAACCGGACGGACCTTTGAGAAACACACGTTCCCCTCGCTCTACACTGAACGAGTCAATAGATATCACAGGCTCAGACTGCGCGGGCCAGTGAAAACGCACACTGTCCAGCGTGATCATTGTTGGCTCAACGTTAGCCATTGTTTGGGTGAGCGCTCAAGTGTCGTCTGTCCGGTATAGTCGGTTGCGCGTATGGCTACTGAATACTGCTGACATCGATGGCATTTTGATCTGCCGTGAGTTCAACGGCAGATTGTCCCGCCGGGCCAATGAGCTGAACGTCCAGTGCTTCGAATCCAGACCAGATATTCATGATGTTGACGGTAACGGCGTTCAGATCAGGCATGGCATCGCACGTGCAGCTGTAGAACGCCAACAGTGATGCATGTGAGTCTTCTTTGGCGCCATGGCCATGCTCGTCACCGTGCTCGTCGCCATGTTCGTCACCGTGCTCGTCGCCATGTTCGTCACCGTGGTCATCGCCATGCTCGTCACCGTGGTCATCGTGCCCACTGGCTTTGGCCAAATTACTCTCGATCATGGTTTCCGTTACCGAGCAGTTGGTACCGGCAAACGAG
>CALDUO010000066.1 GCA_937923745.1 uncultured Granulosicoccaceae bacterium | reverse complement strand
CATCGTTGGCATGGAAAAGTTGGTGATGGTGTACAGCATTCGGCCGTCAACCACGGTCTCGGACTGTTCGATCAGTGTATCCAGCCCCGTCTGCATGGCGGCTGCGTCAATACTGCCGCTGATCTCTATGTCTACCCGATTATCCGATGGCTTTGTGATCGCAAGCATGCCGGTGTCCTCACAGTGCAAAAAATTTGGTTTTGGATACACATTGTTACATACTGAGCGGCGTGGCCGCTGCGCACCCGATTGTGCTTGTCCCCCCGGCTAGCCTGCTTTATTGTTGACGGCGAAAACGGTGTTAACGAGACATCGGAATTTAACTTGGAATATAGGTATTTCAGACTCATTGATGACTCTTGCCCAGTGTTTCCTGTTCGCCATCACTTGTTCGCCAGCACTTGGTCACCACCGCAGGCAGGGCGCCGTCACGGCTCGCCCGATTGGGCTTAACCCGAAGCATCGCGTTGAGACTCGCCCAATCGAACGATCTGCCCAAAAGATTGACAAGGGCGATCTGCAAGGGCGATCCGCTTGTGGAAACAAACCCTTCAATAAATAAAGCAAACTAGAGGGCTCCACTTTGGGACTCCGTTTTTTCTCCACCAAAAATCGCGAACCACATTTAGGCCCCTACCCTCTGGAACGATTGCGCCGTGTTGATGCAGTGCCCGACCTGTCGGCAGTGCCTGCGGCTACCCCGCTGGACTTTCACCGTCTGCAAACGCCGCACTCCATTGTTAATGCAATGGGTGAATACCAGGCCATGATGGATGTTATTCGTGATGGACCGGCGAATCCGCAGCGCTCGGCCATACCCGATGACCCCACGGAACGAGCGCAGCACCTGAAAGCTTTCGCGTATTTTCAGGACGCCTCGATGCTAGGTATTTGTCAGATACCCGACGGCGTTATGCTCGACACGCCAACCGCGAACCCTGATATTGACAGGCTCGCCAATGACCTGAAAACCAAACAGACCAAAACGCTTGCCTCCGGTATTGACGAAATCATGGCAGGGTTAAAAGAGTCTCTGGAAAGACCACCCACATCGGTTGACGGGCACACGCACGCTATCGTGATTCTGGATGAACACATGCGAGCGCCACTTGCTACCGAACCGGGTGCTGCATGGATCATGGATGCACAGGATCATCGCTCTGCACTTCGTGCCACCGAAACCGCCGTTATCCTGAGTAACTATCTCAATACGTTGGGTTTCCTGGCCAAGGCACATACGGCAACGTCCTCTGATGTCGATGCCAACAAGCTGGCCGTGGCAGCCGGACTGGTCACGTTTGAATCCGGTCAGCTCTGTGCACCATGGTTAGGTGCAGGGTTTGGTTTGGCTGTTGTCACCACCAATATGACGCTTGCGACCGACCAACCGCTTGCAGCTTGGCAAGACCAACCCTGGTTCGACACGAAAGGGCCTGCGTGGTGGGTCGGTACTCGCACCAGTAAAAACGCATTAAACCGCGACCCGTATGCACACCGACAATACTGTGACGGCGCGCATCCGTTTGAAAAACTCAAACGTGTTGACGAACCCACCACCTATATCGACGAGCAACGCGTTGCCCGCGTGCCCAAGCGTTCCGATATGTTTGCACGCTCGCAATTTGGCGATCTTGGCAAGAAGGTTCAGGCCAATGCACTCGGTGGTTGGTATGCCCGAAAAAATGCACCGGCTACGGCACAGCGGCGTGCACTCGGTGCTTTCGTGTTACTACAGGACGGTGAATCACAACACACCGAGCAACCCACCGATGCCGAACAAAACGCTGCCAACGTCAAAGCGGCCAGCTATTTTTTGGGCGTGGATGCTGTTGGGATATCACGTTGCCCCGACTGGACCTGGTATAGCCACGACGCCACTGGCGCTGAACTGATCCCACCCCATCACAATGCTATCAGTATGATCATTGACCAGGGGTTTGAAACCATGGAAGGTGCCAGTGGTGACGACTGGATTGCTGTGTCACAGTCCATGCGGGCGTATCTGCGTTTCTCATTACTCGGCGGTGTTATCGCCAAACAGATTCGAAACCTCGGATACTCTGCCAAAGCACACACAGTCATTGACGGTGAGGTGTTACAACCACCGTTATTACTGCTGTCGGGCCTGGGTGAAGTCAGCCGCATCGGCGAAGTGATCCTCAACCCACTGTTGGGTCCTCGGCTGAAGTCGGGCGTGGTCTCAACAGACATGCCACTCGCGCATGACAAACCCATCGACTTTGGGTTACAAAATTTTTGCGAAAACTGTAACAAGTGCGCACGTGAATGCCCCGCTGGTGCTATAACCGCTGGCCCGAAACGCATGTTTAACGGCTACGAAATCTGGAAATCAGACAGCCAGAAGTGCACCACCTACCGAATCACTACGGAGGGCGGCGCAATGTGCGGACGATGCATGAAGACTTGCCCGTGGAACCTTGAAGGATTGTTCTCCGAGAAACCCTTTCGATGGGCAGCCTCGAATTTTCCGGCCTCGGCACCCTTGCTGGCTAAGCTGGATGACAAGCTGGGTAACGGTGGTGTGAACGACACCAAAAAATGGTGGTGGGATCTGGAGCTAAAACCAGACGGTGCCTATAAAGCGCCTGCCAAACCGGTAAACCGCCGCGAGCTGCAAACTGGCCTGGACCTCAAACACGAAGACCAAACACTGGCTGTCTACCCGGCTAATCTTGTACCCTGGCCCTGGCCGTATCCTTTTCATATGGATCGCGAGGCCGGGATCAAAGCGTATCAAGACTTGCTGTCTGCCGGTGAATACAAAGCCAGAATTGCCAAGGGTGACACCGCCGGGCTGGTTCATCAATTACCTGCATTCATTGATGCCCCCGTCATTATGGCAAGGGTGTCCCGGGTTGAAAAAATGACGCCGGACGTCACGAAATACGAGTTCGAATCATGGGACGGAGAGCCACTGCCCGAGTGGACCGCCGGTGGCCACCTCGATGTGGTAGTCACACCGGGACTGTTGCGTCAGTACTCTATGTCGGGAGATCCGGCAAATCGGTTAACTTACCAAATTGGAGTGCTGCGCGAAGACGACGGTCGTGGTGGTTCAAAAATGATGCACCGTATTTTTAATGAAGGCCGGCGTGTTTTTATATCCAAACCTATCAACCATTTCGAGTTGGTTGAAGGCGCGACCAAAACCTTTTTAATGGGTGGTGGTATTGGCGTGACCCCAATGATTGCATTTGCGCACCGTCTCTATGCGCTGGGCAAAGACTTTGAACTACATTACTCTGCCAGCACCAAAGCCGGTGCAGGCTATGTTAATGATTTGGCCGCCATGCCGTGGTCGAGCCATGTGACCCTGCACTTCTCCGACCAAGGCACCCGTGCTGATCTCAACACCATTTTGAAACACTATCAGCCAGGTTATCACGTGTATACCTGTGGGCCTGACGCTTACATGCAACATGTTGTCAGTACTGCCAAAGACAACGGGTTTCCTGACACCGCCTTACACCTTGAATATTTTACGGCACCCGAGCAACCCGACTACGAGAATCACACCTTTAACGTCACCCTGGCGCGCTCCGGAAAAACCTACACCATACCCGAAGACCAATCGATATCGGATGTGCTGGTCGAGGCGGGTGTGCCTATCGATATTAAATGCTCTGATGGCATCTGTGGAGTCTGCACATGCACCGTGCTCTCCGGTGACATTGAACATCGTGATGTTGTGTTATCGATAGAGCAGAGGAAAACACAGCTAATTTCGTGTCAGAGCCGTGCGGCAAAAGACTGCCATGATGTAGTGCTGGACCTGTAGGCAAAAGACCCGACCACCCACTCCTGATAACGGCAAACTGTACCAACGAGACATCTTTACCAACGTAACTGAACTGCGAAACTGCGTCATGGCATATATTCTGCGGGGTACCTGTCCATACTTTCTGACAGCAGGACGCAGCATGGTCTCACTCTTACGCTCAATATTATTACTGTTCCTTCTCTTAACGGTCGCCAACGGCGTGGCTGCCGATGAGAGCGAGTCAGAAATAACGCCAGAGCTAGCGCTTGATGTGGCTAAGCTTTACCAGAGCGACCCTTTGGCAGAGGACGCTATTTCACTCATCGCTATTTTGGTGAAATTCAGTAGAGAAAGTGATCAGGTGTTGGTGCACTTCAGTACCGACTACTTCCCGCCAAACCTGAAAAACATGGATCCGCAAATATCCGCGCAATTACTGGGCGCGTATATCGCCGGGAATATAGAATACCAGCTGGAAAATAATGTGAATGAAAACCGCGCAACCGAAGGGGTCATCTCGATGCTCGGCACCTATGCAGCGCTAAAACAGTCGGGCGTTGTGTCCGAATTACCGTCACTGGAAACATGGATTGAGAAAGCCGAAAATGGAGAGCTTGAGTTTGACTGATGCGAGGAGACCTCTCACCCTGTTAATAACCTACCTGTCGGCAAAACTAGCGCACTTACTTCGGTGCACGCACCCTGCCCGCTTCGGTTCAGCCTACTGGCTATTACACATTGGCAAAGCGCACGGCCAGTCATCGCGCAGCTCGGTGTTAACCTGGGCACACAGCATACGGTTGCCTTGTACATTATTAACGGGCAAATCATTAACGGGCACATTATCAACGGGCACTCTGGTGCTGAGCATACTGTTACTGGGTGCTTGTGCCACAAATCCCGAGAAACCCGCGACAACGACCCAATCACACTCAATAACCGACAATACCAGCGCCGCTCGGCAGGCACTGCTTGATGGTGACACGTCCCGCGCGATGCCTTACCTGAATGCAGCGATAGA
>CALDUO010000065.1 GCA_937923745.1 uncultured Granulosicoccaceae bacterium | reverse complement strand
TGCACCGCCACTTGGCATATATCGTACTTCCGGGTCTGCGCCCAAATTGCCTACGAGAATGACTTTATTGATACCACGTGCCATAACATGCTCCTGAAGACCCGACGTCCAGTGTCGCGCCTGTATTGATGACCCATAATAGTAACACTCAAGTGGCGTTACCGGTATATTGAGCACCCACCAATGACCCTAAATTAGGCCAATTCCCAAGGTTTATGGACACGATTCAAATTCGCGGGGCGCGCACCCACAATCTTAAGAATATCAGCCTCGACCTGCCACGGGACAGCCTCGTCGTGATCACCGGGCTATCGGGATCCGGAAAATCGTCACTCGCCTTTGATACCCTGTTTGCCGAGGGGCAGCGGCGATATGTCGAGTCACTCTCTGCCTACGCACGACAGTTTTTGTCAGTGATGGAAAAACCCGATGTCGACTACATCGGTGGCCTGTCACCGGCTATCTCTATTGAGCAAAAATCAAGCTCCCACAATCCACGATCAACGGTCGGAACGGTTACCGAGATATATGACTATCTGAGGTTACTGTTTGCTCGGGCCGGCACACCCACCTGCCCCACGCACGGCGAACCACTTGAGGCGCAAACGATCTCTCAAATGGTCGACTACACACTGTCACTGGACTCAGGTGCTGCAATGATGCTGTTGTCACCGGTGGTTCAAAACAGAAAAGGTGATCACCTGCAACTGTTTGAAAAACTTCGCTCACAAGGTTATTTGAGAGCGAGAGTGAACGGTGAGCTTATCGAGCTCGACGAACCGCCCACCCTAAAGAAAAACAGCAAACACACCATTGATGTCGTGGTTGACCGATTTCGAATTCGCGATGATTTGCGTTTGCGACTGGCAGAGTCTTTTGAAACAGCGACCAACATGAGTGACGGTAATGCAATACTGACCCCTATTAATCGCGATGATAACGAAAGCAACAGTAGTATCACTGACACCGTTTTCTCTACGCGTTTTGCTTGCACCCAGTGCGGTTATGCCATCGCACCACCCGAACCTTCCATGTTTTCGTTTAATAGCCCTAAAGGTGCCTGCGACGGCTGCGACGGGTTAGGTGTCACGTTGGTCTTTGATGCATCCAGAATTGTCACTGACGATACCTTAAGTCTTGCCGATGGTGCGATACGCGGCTGGGATAATAAAACAACCTTTTACTGGCAAATGATAGAGGCACTGGCGAGTCACTTTTCTTTTAAAACGGATGCGCCTTTTAAAAAACTGACAAAGAACGTGCGCGATATTATTTTGTACGGCAGCGCAGACGAAGAAATAAAGTTTTCGTACAGCAGTGAAACAGGAGAGCGAACCCGAACTCAAGTAAAACCGTTCGAAGGTGTTATACCGACACTGACAAGGCGTTACCGCGAGACCGAATCCAGCCATGTCCGTGATGAACTCGCCAAGCTTCAATCCTCCCAAACCTGCGACACCTGCAACGGTAGTCGGCTTAATGAGGCGGCACGACATGTCCTTGTCGATGGCCACGCGATCAACGAATTGACCGCGCTCTCTATACGGCAGGCGCTGACGCTATTTAGCGAGTTAACACTGGACGGGAAACGAGGCCCGATAGCTGAAAAAATTAATGTCGAAATCACACAAAGACTCGGATTTTTAAATAACGTTGGTCTCGACTACTTGTCGCTGGACAGAGGTGCCGACACGCTGTCCGGTGGTGAATCACAACGGATTAGGCTGGCAAGCCAAATAGGCGCAGGATTAATGGGTGTTATGTATGTGCTCGACGAGCCCTCCATTGGTTTACATCAACGCGACAACGATAAGCTGCTCAAAACACTGAGTCATTTGCGTGAACTTGGCAACACCGTGGTGGTTGTCGAGCATGATGAAGACACCATCAGAACAGCTGACCATGTGATTGATATCGGACCGGGAGCCGGAGTTAACGGTGGGGAAATTGTTGCCAGCGGCACACCCGCCGACATCGTCAAGAACAAACACTCACTCACCGGACAGTACCTGTCCGGCGCACGCAAAATAGAGGTGCCGGGCACGCGCAAAAAAGCAAACGGTTATGTGTCAATCACCGGCGCATCCGGGCACAACCTCAAAGACGTCGATATCGATATACCACTGGGTGTACTCACTTGCATTACCGGTGTTTCAGGTTCCGGGAAATCAACACTGATCAACCACACGTTGTACACGAGAGTCGCCAATACCATCAATGGCGCGAGCCACCCTGAGGCACCTGCAACCGGTATCAGCGGCTTGGATAATATCGACAAGATTGTTGAGATTAATCAAAGCGCAATAGGCCGCACGCCACGATCCAACCCGGCCACCTACTCTGGCCTCTTTTCACTGATACGTGATCTTTTCGCAGGCACCCAAGAGGCACGATCACGCGGATATAAAACCGGACGATTCAGTTTTAATGTGAAAGGCGGTCGATGCGAGGCATGCCAGGGTGATGGACTGATCAAAGTGGAAATGCACTTCTTACCCGATCTCTACGTGCCATGCGATTTGTGCAAAGGCAAACGTTATAACCCGGAGACGCTCGATATCCGCTACAAGGGTAAAAATATTTCTGAAGTTTTGGCAATGAGTGTCGAGGAGGCACTCGATTTTTTTGCAGCCGTACCAGCGCTGTCACGAAAGCTGCAAACGCTGGATGATGTTGGGCTGTCGTACATTACCCTGGGTCAAAACGCGACAACACTGAGCGGTGGTGAAGCACAGCGCATCAAACTTGCCAAAGAACTATCGCGGCGCGACACAGGTAATACACTGTATATACTGGACGAACCTACAACCGGCTTACACTTTGAAGATGTCAGACGACTCATGCTGGTGATCAATCGGTTACGTGACCAGGGCAATACGATTGTGATCATCGAGCACAATCTTGATGTTATTAAAACAGCAGACTGGATTATTGACCTTGGTCCAGAGGGAGGCGCTGGCGGCGGTGAAATTGTAACAACTGGGACACCAGAAAAGATTGCGAAAAACAAACGCTCTTACACAGGGCAGTATTTGAAACCACTACTGAAGAAACATACTCGTTAACAAGCAGCAACTGACTAAATTATGACGGCCGGATACGACACGACACGTTAAGTGAAATATAGTGCGTACTTTACTGAAAATGAATCTCCAAACGACTTAACCGATTAAGATTGCTGTTATATTAGTGACATATTTCAGATGATGACTTATAGTCGCTAAAAGAAAAACAGCCGTTAGATGCATTAAGACACTGACGCAAGCTCCGCTTATCCACGCAGAAACCTGTGTAAACAAATCACCGTTTATGCAGAACAATGTTAGCGCAGATGACCTCACTGTCGAACGGCTCAGTTCAATGACCCTGCGCCACTCGGTAAAACAGGCCAAAAACAGGGCATCAATTAACGGAGTATTGGGGATTTGTCTGTGAAGGAAAAAGTACTGCTGTCCAAACGCGAGCAGTTCTACACGAACTCGCTCAACGCTCTCAGGCAATCGATAGACGCGCCTGATGATCTGAAATTCGTCATGGTTCAACATGCGTTTGAACCAGTCATCGACCTCTACAACGCGCTCGATGATCATATCGCGGCCATCATTCCCAAAGCCAGTTCGAGCAGAAGCAATCCCGAAGTGGTTCAGCGAATGAAAGAAAAATTTCCGAACCGGGTATTCGACAATATATCCAGGAAAGAGCTACAAAACTCTGACTTTGCCATTCAGTTTCTTCGTGAGGTCACTCAAGGTCACCCGTTTGTCATTGTCGAGTACGGCGCATACTTTGCCCCTGCAGCGCACGCAATCTCCAACGACCCGCTGCTGGCACCCAAACTCAAAGGATTTATCGAGGGCACTGAAAACGGCGTGAAAGGATCTGACGATGGCGCGGTCGGGTACGAACAGGTAGTCGGCTCGCTCGATCACTGGGTCGTCTCCAAATCGCGCTCGAGAATCAAAGGCATTATGGATATGGAAATTGGCCCCGCCATTCTGTATGCCACCGACCGTATTTTCAGAGACACATTCGGACTCAGCCTGAAGCACTTCCAGGGCACCTATGGCGTAATTGGCGCGGGACCGATCGGTAAAAGCATTTTGCGCGGCCTCCGTAGTGACAATATCAAACCTTTGGTCTACGACCGGGACCTCGCCGTCATGGCCGGACTTTGCCAACTGGGTGAGCGCACCACCCGTCAGGACCAGATACTCGCCAATAGCGACGTCTTGTTTTTAAATACGGGCAGCAGCTTTTTGTCCCGCGAGCCCGAGCTGCTCAACAAGCTCAAAGACAATGTCATTTTAGTCCTGTCTACATCAGGCGATGTTGAAGGTGGCATACCGCAGCTGATAGAAAAAAACTGTCTGGTGAAATCTCCACTGGGCGATGACGGTAATATCGCCTCGTTCATAACCTCCAGTGGCAAACCGATCAGGCTGGCACTGGGCAACGACAGCGTGGGCCAAGCCCCTAACACCATGCTTGCCGAAGGATCCGTCTCCCCTGCAAACTTAATGTCAGACATGGAGTTTGTCGGCGCGGCTCGTTACCTCGGCGGCATGAATAATGTGCCTGCCACCAAAAAGATCGAACACCTACCCGAGTACATCGAAAACATAATCCTGAACGAATGGATGAAATTTTTTGGCTACCGAGAGACATTGCCACTGGGCAACCGGTTTTCCGATATATCAGCACAGACAACCCTTAACGACTCAGTGCCAACCACGGCCATCAGAGAACTACTTAATGGTGAAACGCCTGAGCATGTAAACCTTGTGTTGTAGGCTCTAACGCAGGCCGAGTCGGTAGACTCGCCTGCAATCTGAAAAACGCCACACAAAGAGCCAGCTCGAAACACGAACAAAACAACGACGAGAACCTGGCCTGCTTGACTCACTGGGGGTTCCTCTCCACACGTAAAGCGCCCCGACTCCTGTTGCATTATTTTATTTTGTTTTTGTCGTGTAAGTTGTCACACCATTCAGACGCGTTCTGCCAATCGGGTTTTCAGTGCCATTAACGTTTTGCAGGCCAAAAAAAACCGCCTGCTGGAGGCGGTCTTTTCGACGTCGGTTTTCAAGTCTGTTTATTTTTTCTAAAAACTACTCAGACTTTTCAACAAACTCAATGATTGCCATCGGTGCCTTGTCGCCCGGGCGAACACCGCACTTTAAGATGCGAGTGTAGCCGCCGGGACGGGCAGTAAACCGTGGGCCTATGTCGCTGAACAGCTTACCCACTGCAGCTTTGTCGCGCAGCCTCGCAAATGCCAAACGGCGCTTGGCGACTGAGTCTTCTTTGCCCAATGTTACCAAAGGCTCTACGACACGACGCAGTTCTTTGGCCTTGGGCAAAGTGGTTTTGATTGATTCATGTTCTACCAGTGACGCCGCCATGTTGCGGAACATTGCGGTTCGGTGTGAACTGTTTCGATTGAGCTGACGCCCACTTTTACGATGTCTCATGACAATATCTTCTTGTGCTGTCGGTTACGAAGTGACGTAGAAACTACGACTACTTACCCATTTCACGTTGTTTCTGGAGCTCAGGCGGCGGCCAGTTCTCAAGGCGCATGCCCAGAGAAAGTGCCTGCTGCGCCAAAACGTCTTTGATCTCAGTGAGCGACTTCTTGCCAAGGTTAGGCGTTTTCAGAAGCTCAACCTCGGTACGCTGAATCAGATCACCGATATAGTAAATGTTTTCGGCCTTGAGACAATTGGCAGAGCGCACAGTTAACTCAAGATCGTCTACCGGGCGGAGCAGTATCGGGTCAATGTCTGAACCGGCCTCTTCTTCCTGCGTCTGAACGTCGGCTTTCAGATCAACGAACACAGAGAGCTGTTCCTGCAAAATTGTGGCAGCTTTTCTGATCGCCTCTTCCGGATCGATAGTACCGTTCGTTTCAAGATCAATAATGAGTTTGTCGAGATCGGTGCGCTGTTCCACACGTGCGCTTTCCACGTTGTAGGCAACCCGACTAACAGGACTGAATGATGCGTCAATTTGCAAAGAGCCGATAGGCCGGTTTTCGCCCTCTTCGAGCTTACGCTGAGTAGCCGGTTCGTACCCGCGGCCCATGCGTGTCCGCAGGGTCATGTTGATGCTGGCACCGCTATTGATATGACACAGCACATGCTCTGGATTCACAATCTCGATGTCGTGATCGAGAGTGATATCACCGGCAGTGACGACACAGGGACCTTGCTTAACCAGCTTCAGGGTTGCTTCCTCTTTCGCGTGCATCACGATAGAGACACCTTTCAGGTTCAGCAGGATATCGAGTACATCCTCCTGTACGCCTTCCATCGTGGTGTATTCATGGAGCACACCCTCGATTTCCGCTTCGTAGATTGACGCACCCGGCATGCTGGACAGTAAAATCCGTCGCAGTGCGTTACCAAGCGTGTGGCCAAAACCGCGCTCCAGAGGTTCTAGCGTGACCTTGGCGTGATTGGGATTAACTGCCGATACATCGACAATCCGTGGTTTAAGAAATTCTGCTATGACGGCTGACATTATCCTGGCTGATCCTCGCTTACTTGGAGTAGAGTTCGACGACGAGAGATTCGTTGATCTCCGCTGGCAAATCACTACGGTCAGGCACTGACTTGTATACACCTTCCATTTTCTTTACATCAACTTCCAGCCATGGCAAAGAGCCACGCTGTTGAGCAAGCTCCAGTGAATCAGAGATTCTGGCCTGCTTCTTGGCTTTCTCGCGCACTGAAACTACTTGGTTTGGCTGTACCTGGTATGAAGCAATATTGACGATCTTGCCGTCGACCATAATGCTCTTGTGTGACACTAACTGCCTCGCTTCGGCGCGGGTAGATCCGAAACCCATGCGATACACGACGTTGTCGAGCCGGCCTTCGAGCAGACTTAGCAGGTTTTCACCGGTTGAACCTTTGGTTGCTGCCGCTTTTTTGTAGTAATTGCGGAACTGCTTTTCCAGTACTGCGTACATCCGGCGCAGTTTCTGTTTTTCCCGCAACTGCATCGCGTAATCAGACGGACGACCACGCTTCGCACCCTGCATGCCTGGCGGCGTTTCAAGATTACACTTCGACTCAAGAGGCCGTATACCTGACTTCAGGTATAAATCCGTGCCTTCACGCCGACTTAACTTACACTTTGGACCAATATATCGTGCCACAACTAACTCCGAGCTTGTTTTCTGGCCTTCGGTACTGCTGTTCTACCGCAGGCTATCGTTAATGAGCATCCGCTACTCTGATATCGTGCAGATGCGATTTCCGTGATACAGGTGTCTTTACACGCGCCGTTTTTTCGGCGGACGACATCCGTTGTGCGGAATAGGAGTCACATCAATAATGCTGGCGATTTTGAAGCCTACATTGTTAAGAGACCGTACCGCCGAATCACGGCCGGGGCCAGGCCCTTTGACGCGTACGTCCAGATTCTTGAGACCGTATTCTTTCGCTGCTTCGCCAGCTCTTTCTGCGGCGACCTGTGCAGCAAACGGTGTGCTCTTTCTGGAACCGCGAAATCCACTACCGCCGGCGGTTGCCCAAGACAGCGCGTTCCCCTGGCGATCAGTGATCATTACGATGGTGTTGTTAAAAGACGCATGCACATGTGCGATACCTTCGGTCACAGTGCGCCTGGCCTTCTTACGGGTAGGTGTGGTAGCCATTCAGTTTCCAGTTTTCCAGTGTCAACGATCACTGACGCCGACGGCAGACTTTGCCAAAACGGTAGTAAATCGTGAACAAATTAAGGGCGTTGACCACTACGTCAACCCCCGATGTATCGATCATATTGCGTTGGATCAGCGCTTGAGATGCGCATGTGATCTACAGCATTATTGATCAACTATTAAAGACCAGATGTCTCATTCACATCCTGCCGGGACATTCTGCGAATGCGTCTGGCCGAGTTCTTCTGGCCGAGTTCTTCTGGCCAAGGTCATCTGGCCGAAGTAATCCGGCCAAGACATCCTGTAAAGACATCCGGCAAAGATATCTGACCGATTCGGCTTTTGGCCAAATTCTTTGCCAGGTTTGCAGCTAAAGCCCTGCCGCTGTTCTGCGTGATTAGCGCTTGACTGCACGCCTTGGGCCCTTGCGGGTCCGGGCGTTGGTTTTGGTTCTCTGCCCACGCAACGGAAGGCCACGACGATGCCGAATACCACGGTAACAACCGAGATCCATTAAACGCTTGATGTTCATCGAAATATCGCGCCGCAGATCACCTTCTACCGTGAACTTGCCTACTTCGGTACGCAACTGCTCGACCTCTACTTCGCTCAGATCACGAACCTTGATCTCTGGCTTCACGCCAGCGTTGTCGCAAATCTGATACGCCCGTGTGCGACCAATACCATAGATAGAGGTGAGTGCAACCCAGGTGTGTTTTTGAACTGGTATGTTAATGCCTGCGATGCGGGCCATCTTCTCTAGTCTCCCCGAGACGTGAAAAACCCGGCATTGTACAATGCCGGGAAGGTCTTATCAATACGTGTGGCCTTCTATGTGAAGTGAAGGCGCACCAAGTTAGATCGGTGTTGCGTCGGATTCAACCCTGACGCTGCTTGTGTCGGGTATCTGTGCAGATGACCCGCAGCACACCTTTTCTTTTCACAATCTTGCAATTGCGACAAATTTTCTTAACAGATGCTCTGACTTTCATAGCTTATCTCCAATGTACGCTTAGCGCGCACCTTTCGGTGCTGTCTTTGACCCGCCCTTACCGGACGCTTTGGCACCAGACTTCTTCATAATCCCATCGTACTGTTGGCTCATCATGTGCGCTTGTGACTGGGATACGAAATCCATCACCACGACCACAATAATCAACAGGGATGTGCCCCCAAAATAAAACGGTACGTTCCACCAGAGAATGAGGAACTCCGGTAACAGACACACCAATGTAATATACAGCGCTCCGTATAGCGTCAGTCGAGTCAGAACACCATCAATGTAGCGGGCCGTTTGGTCCCCCGGTCGGATACCCGGAATAAACGCCCCTGAGCGTTTCAGATTATCAGCCGTCTCTTTGGCGTTAAATACCAATGCAGTGTAGAAAAAGCAAAAGAAAATAATGGCAGACGCATAAAACAAAATGTACACAGGCTGACCGGGCTGCAGTGTCGACACCAGGGTATTCAGCCACGAGTTGCTGTTACTGGTGGCAAGATCGCCCATTGTCGCCGGGAACAAAATAATACTCGACGCAAAGATCGGCGGAA
This sequence comes from uncultured Granulosicoccaceae bacterium, assembly GCA_937923745.1. GTDB lineage: Bacteria > Pseudomonadota > Gammaproteobacteria > Granulosicoccales > Granulosicoccaceae > CALDUO01. Next base: position 11,193 of record CALDUO010000065.1, on the reverse strand, counting down.
TGACACCCGCCATATTCAATTTAAGTGGCAGATGGCTGGTCTGCGCGGCGTACATCTTTCTGCCCTGCTGTCGTTTGGCGTAATTGACAGTGATTCGGCGTTGTCCGCGTTCTACAAACACCACGAAGGCGGTGACAGCGAGTACCATCGCAAATAGGATAATCACGGTGAGCGGGTTCAATGAACCGGTTCTCGCAAGTTCCAGTGTGCCTCCGATTGCGGCAGGCAGGCCCGCTACGATGCCAGCGAAAATCAAAATGGAAATGCCGTTACCGATGCCACGCTCCGTGATTTGCTCACCCAACCACATCAAGAACATGGTGCCGGTAACCAACGTGATCGCCGCAGTCAGGATAAATCCTGGGCCAGTCAAATAAACAAGGTTAGACCCGGCAGCAGATTGCCCCTGCAGTGCTATGGCAATGCCGATCGCCTGAATCGTCGCCAGCAGCAAGGTGCCATAACGAGTGTATTTGGTGATCGTCCGCCTACCGCTCTCGCCTTCTTTGCGCAGCTGCTCGAGCTGCGGAATGACGTGCGTCATCAGCTGCATGATAATGGACGCTGAAATATACGGCATGACACCCAGCGCGAACAGAGACATACGCGATAGCGCGCCACCGCCAAACATGTTCAGCAGCCCCAGGATACCATCGCTCTGTTGTTGAAAGAGCGCAGCCATAACCGTCGGGTCTACACCCGGAATGGTGATGTGCGATCCGATCCGAAAAATGATCAGTGCCATAACCACGAACAGAAGCCGAGTACGTAACTCGGATGTCGCCGCTAAGCCGCCTATACCCTGTTTTTTATCTGTCGCCATCTGAATGCTCCGCAGTTCGCCGCGTTTTTCGTATTGCCAGCACTAAGGCTAGCCGAGAAGTCCGCTGTTGCCCAACTACGTTATCAGGCGCTCTCCGCCGCCGTGTCTACACGACCGCCTGCCGCCTCTATTGCCTGCTGTGCGCCCTTGGTAACACGCACACCACTGACGTTTACAGCACGGGGCACTTCGCCCGACAATATAATTTTCGCGGTTTTGGTCTGGGTTGGCACAACACCCGCCGCGATCAACGACTCGAGCGTCACAGCATCGCCCTCGACCGCAGCCAGCTCGTGCAGGCGTACCTCAGCGTAATAACGACCCATACGGGACGTGAAGCCAAATTTCGGCAAGCGTCGCTGGATAGGCATTTGACCGCCTTCAAAACCAACCTTGTGCCAACCGCCAGAACGCGACTTCTGACCCTTGTGACCTCGACCGCCGGTCTTACCAAGACCAGAGCCAATACCGCGTCCGACGCGTTTGGCCGTTTTACGGCTACCCTCTGCAGGCTTAAGATTATTCAGACTCATGATTATGCTTCCTCAACCTTCAGCATGTAGTACGCCTTATTAATCATGCCACGGTTCTCAGGCGTGTCCTGGACTTCAACCGTCTGGTGCATACGTCTGATACCCAAGCCGCGAACAGAGGCAGTGTGGTTTTTAAGCCGACCGTGCATGCTCTTGATCAGCGTTACCTTTAAAAGTTTGTTGCTCATTATTCTGACTCTTTCAATCTCTTGGAGAATAAGCAGCTACCGATGGTCGGTAGTGCTCTTCCGGAAATCTTGCTCCCGATGAACGGGCACCGATTTATGCAAAACCGGCTAGCGGACAAACCAGTGTTTACGTAAACCTCACGCCATCATTGCCATTTCGTGGATCTTACTGCCGTAGGTGTTATGGACCTACATACCGACAGGGCTGGTCAACTACCGTATTTCTTCCGGCGTCTTGCCACGCTTGGCAGCCACAGAATCTGCGTTCTGCATGGTCGTTAAGCCGTTGATCGTTGCGCGAACAACATTCACCGGGTTGTTGGTACCGATAATCTTTGCCAGAACGTTTCTGACACCAACCGCTTCGAAGACCGCACGCATTGCGCCACCGGCGATAATGCCCGTTCCCTCAGAAGCCGGCTGCATGTAAACACGCGCCGCACCGTGGCGGCCCTTTAGAGCATGCTGCAACGTACCGTCGTCGAGAACCACAGTCTTCATGTCACGACGGGCTTTCTCCATTGCCTTTTGAATGGCCAACGGAACCTCTCGTGCCTTACCGTAACCAAGACCCACTCGTCCGTTACCATCACCGACCACAGTCAGTGCGGTGAAGCCAAATTGCCGACCACCCTTGACTACTTTTGCAACACGGTTTATCGCGACCAGCTTCTCGATATAACCATCGCTGCTTGAATTGAAATCGTTACCTGCCATTTTCTTAAGTCCTGTTACCGCAGTTGCTGCAGTCTGGATAATTGTTAGAACTGAAGCCCATTTTCACGGGCCGCATCGGCTAATGCCTTTACACGGCCGTGGTATTTAAATCCGGACCGATCGAAAGCAACCTGCGTGACGCCCGCAGCCGTCGCCTTTTCAGCAATGGCCTTGCCGACTGCAACAGCAGCATCAACATTGCCAGTGTAATCAACGCCACCCTTAAGATCCTTGTTCACGGTAGACGCGCTTGCCAGTACCTTGCCGCCAGTCACATCAATTACCTGTGCGTACATATGGCGAGAGGTGCGGTGAATACTCAGCCGTGGTACTGCCAGCTCCCGGATTTTGCATCGGGTGCGACGAGCCCTTCTTTGGCGACTGGTTTTTTTATCTGTGTTCATAACTGTCTAAAACCCCGGGCTCTACTTCTTCTTGGCTTCTTTCATGACGACATACTCACCGACATATCGAACGCCCTTGCCTTTATAGGGCTCGGGTGGACGGTAACTGCGGATATCGGCGGCGACTTGACCCACGACTTGCTTGCTGATCCCACTAACCACGATTTCAGTCTGACTGGGTGTCTCGACTTTGATCCCTTCGGGTATCTTGTGCACTACCGGATGCGAGAAGCCGAGATTGAGGTTCAGTGCCTGGCCTTGTGCCTGCGCCCTGTAACCCACTCCACGTAGTTCGAGTTTCTTCTCAAACCCGGTGCTGACACCCAACACCAAATTGTTGATCAGCGACCGCATCGTACCTGCCATGGCAACCGCAGACTGATCTTCCTTTCGGGCCCGCACGGACAACGTACCGTCTTCCATCACCACTTCGACGGAGTCGTGAATCACGAGCTCGGACGCACCTTTGGGACCTTTGGCACTCAGAGCCTGCCCGTTCTGGGAAATCTCTACGCCCTTCGGTAACTCTACCGGTTGTTTTGCAACGCGTGACATGTGTATTTCCTCAAGAAACCGAGCACAAGACTTCGCCACCCTGACCCATGGCTTTCGCCTTGGATCCGGTCATGACGCCGCTTGATGTTGACAAAATCGCGATGCCAAGACCACCCAATACTACGGGGATGGTGCTGCTGTTTGCGTACTGACGTAATCCGGGACGACTGACTCGCTGGATTTTCTCGATGACAGGCTTTCCGCCGAAGTACTTTAATGTGACTTCAAGCTGCTTCTTGCCACCTTCATCGTGCGTTCCGAAGTCAGTGATATACCCTTCGTCTTTCAAGACTGCAGCAATAGCGCACTTAATCTTCGAAGAAGGCATTACCACCGATACTTTTTCAGCCTGCTGACCGTTTCGAATTCGGGTCAACATGTCTGCAATAGGATCTGACATACTCATATTCGTTAGTTCCTGCTTCTGTTCCTGACTACCAGGAGGCTTTAACCAGACCGGGCACATCACCGCGCATGGCGGCCTCCCGTAGCTTATTCCGGCTTAAACCGAACTTTCTGTAATACCCGTGAGGCCGTCCGGTGATCCGACAGCGATTTCGCGCACGAGACGGTGATGAATCACGCGGCAATGCAGCCAATGCGTTTACTGCCACCATCTTTTCATCGAAGGTTGACTCTTCTGATGCTATGACAGCCTTAAGCGCCTGTCGCTTCGCAGCATGCTGTTTCACCAACTTTGCACGTTTTGCTTCACGTGCAATCATAGATTTCTTTGCCATCGGTACTCCGGGAGTTCCTGTGTATTCGCCAGTCGTCTATTGACGAAAAGGAAAGTTAAACTTCTTCAACAGCGCCAACGCCTCAGCGTTATTCTTGGCGCTTGTTGTAATGGTGATGTCCATGCCCCTGATCGCATCAATTTTATCGTAATCGATTTCAGGAAAAATAATCTGCTCCTTGACACCCAAAGAGTAGTTGCCACGACCATCAAACGACTTTGGACTAATGCCACGAAAATCTCTGATTCGCGGAATCGCTACCGATACCAGCCTGTCGAGGAACTCGTACATTCTTTCGCGCCGCAACGTCACCTTGCAACCAATCGGGTACCCATCACGAATTTTGAATCCGGCAATAGACTTACGCGCTACTGTCACAACCGGCTTCTGGCCGCTGACCTGAGTCATGTTCGAAAGCGCATTTTCCAGCACCTTCTTGTCCCCGACCGCCTCGCCCAACCCCATATTCAGGGTAATTTTCTGAACACGTGGGACTTCCATTACGCTCTTATACGAGAACTCTTCCATCATCTGCTGAACGATGGTGTCTCTGTATTGCTGTTGAAGTCTTGCCATTACATAAACCCTTTCTTATAGCCCCGTTGATACGTGGCTTATCTAATCTACTGTGCGTCTGGTCTTCTGTGTGTCTGGTCTGCAGTACATCTGTTACGGTGCATCTGATTTGCAATGAGCCTGTCCAAAACCGGGCAGTGCTCTGCGTGTAACCGGCGCCTAACAGAGGCTTTACCGCGTGGGCTACCCGGACATAGTCAGGGACAGTCTCAGGCTACACCCGTGCAGAGCCGTTAATCGATCAGCGCGTTGTCTGACTTAAAAAAACGGACCTTCTTACCGTCTTCCATTCTAAACCCGACCCGATCTGCCTTCTTGCTGCTTGGGTTGAAAATCGCGACGTTTGAAACGTCAAGCGGTGCTTCACGCTCGATGATCCCACCCGGATCTCCAGCTTGTGGGTTACCGCGCTGGTGCTTCTTCATCATGTTAACGCCGTCAACCAACAGCCTGTCATCGTCGAGCACTGTTTCCACCTGGCCACGCCGACCCTTATCCTTGCCAGCAATAACAATGACGTCATCGCCTTTTTTAATCTTTCTCATTGTTAGAGGACCTCTGGAGCAAGCGATACTATTTTCATAAACTTTTCGGTACGCAACTCACGTGTAACGGGACCAAATATACGAGTACCGACGGGCTCGAGTTTCGCATTCAGAATTACTGCAGCGTTCTGGTCGAAACGTATCGATGAACCATCTGAACGACGTATGCCCTTGCGAGTGCGGACAACAACTGCGTTGTACACTTCGCCCTTCTTTACCTTACCGCGAGGGATTGCATCCTTCACGCTGACCTTGATGACATCACCCACACGCGCATAACGCCGGTGAGATCCACCAAGTACTTTGATACATTGGACCCGACGCGCACCACTGTTGTCAGCGGCGTTGAGTACTGTTTGCATTTGAATCATGAGAGCTGAATCCGCTTGGTCCTGACTGTGTTATTGAGCAGCTGCTTCAATAACTCTATCGAGAGTCCACGATTTCGTTTTCGATATCGGGCGACACTCTTTAATCTGTACGACGTCCCCAATCTTCAGGGCGTTCTCTGCATCATGCACATGGTATTTCTTGGAACGGCGAATGTATTTGCCGTATACCGGGTGCTTAACTTTTCTTTCCACCAGTACAGTTGCAGACTGCTCGGTCTTGTTACTCAACACACGACCAATGACTGTCTTTGTATTCTTCTCTTTTGCACCCTGTGAGTCTGTGCCGGTCTCTTTATTTTCTGTATTCATCTCTTATTCCTGCCCAGACTGTTAGCTGTTCTTTTCGGTGAGTATTGTTTTAACCCGGGCAATATCCTTACGGACACGTCCAAAATTGTGTGGATTCACAATCTGGCCAGAACCCCGCTGCATACGGAGATTAAACTGCTCCTTCAACAGAGCCTCCAACTCGCCTTCCAGCGCCGCGACGTCTTTCTCTCGAAGTTCGTTAGCTTTCATTACAGAATATTCCTGGAAACAAAAGATGTCTGGATTGGCAGCTTTGCAGCTGCGAGTGCAAAAGCCTCACGTGCTACTTCTTCGCTGACACCTTCCATCTCATATAACATTTTGCCTGGTTGAATCTTGGCCACCCAGTACTCGACATTACCCTTACCTTTACCCATTCGAACTTCGATAGGCTTTTTGGTGACAGGCGTATCCGGGAAGATCCTTATCCAGATTTTTCCGCCACGTTTAATGTGACGTGTCATCGCTCTACGAGCAGCCTCGATTTGGCGTGCTGTCAATCGACCACGATCTACCGCTTTCAGCCCATACTCGCCGAAGCTGACTTTATTACCGTTGAGCGCCAAGCCACGATTACGCGACTTATGCTGCTTTCGAAATTTGGTACGTTTTGGCTGTAACATGACTTTGGACCTTTATATTCCGTCTATTTACCGGAAGTCGATGCCGTGCGGCTCAGCTCACGCTTCGCATCGAGATCGAATACCTCGCCATTGCAAATCCAAACCTTGATTCCAATGACACCATATGTAGTGTGTGCTTCGGCAACACCGTAGTCGATATCGGCGCGCAATGTGTGTAACGGTACGCGGCCATCGTGATACCACTCGCGACGAGCGATCTCCGCACCGTTCAGGCGACCTGATACGGATATTTTTACACCCTGTGCGCCCAGGCGCATGGTATTGGTCAATACACGCTTCATCGCACGTCGGAACATAACGCGACGCTCAAGTTGCTGCGCCACACTCTCTGCCACCAACTGTGCGTCGAGCTCAGGCTTTCTGATCTCGGCGATATTAATCTTGACGTTGTTGATGTTGATACCAAGCATGGGCGCAATAACACGCCGGATACGCTCTACGTCTTCACCTTTCTTTCCGATAACAATACCGGGGCGGGCCGAGTGCACCGTAATGATGACTGCCTTGGCCGGGCGATCAATATGGATCTTACTAACCGAGGCATGCGCCAATTCCTTTTTTAGATATTCCCGGACCTTGATGTCATCATTCAGGTAGTTGGCATAATCTTCATTGCCCGCATACCATGTTGAATTCCAGTCCGCCGAAATACCCAGACGAATGCCAATTGGATGTACTTTTTGACCCATATCGGTTTATACCCTATTAACTGTCGGCTACGGTCACAGTGATGTGACTCGTCCGTTTCAGAATTCTGTTAGCCCGGCCCTTGGCTCGCGGCTGTAATCGTTTCATGACTGGACCTGCATCTACACACACCGCCGACACTTTCAACTCGTCGATGTCTGCGCCTTCGTTGTGCTCTGCATTTGCGATTGCAGAATCGACCAGCTTCTTCATGATCCCGCCAGCTTTCTTGTCGCTAAACGTCAGGAGTTCGAGCGCACGTTCTACCGGCAAGCCGCGTATCTGGTCTGCAACCAGACGCGCTTTTTGGGGAGAAATGCGTGCGTGCTTCAGTTGGGAGCGTGTTTCCATCTGATCTATCCAGCCTTTATCTGTGATTAGCCTAGCGAGATTTCTTGTCAGCCACGTGACCTTTATAGGTACGGGTAGCTGCAAATTCGCCAAGTTTATGTCCAACCATGTTCTCCGATACCAGTACCGGGACATGTTGCCTGCCGTTATGAACAGCTAAGGTCAGCCCCACCATTTCAGGCAAGATCATTGACCGACGCGACCACGTTTTGATGGGTCGCTTACTGTTACTGGCTCGGGCTTCTTCGACCTTCTTGACCAAATGAATGTCTACGAAAGGTCCTTTCTTTAGAGAACGTGGCACGTGTTATCCCCCAGCCTATTTCTTGTTTCGACGACGGACAATCATGCCGTCGGTACGTTTGTTCGAACGGGTCTTGTAGCCTTTGGTCGGTGTACCCCAAGGGCTAACAGGATGACGACCACCTGACGTTCGGCCCTCACCACCTCCGTGCGGATGGTCAACCGGATTCATCGCCACACCACGCACTGTTGGTCTGACACCACGCCAGCGTGTTGCACCCGCTTTACCCAATTTCTGCAGTGAATGCTCACCATTACCCACCTCGCCAATCGTGGCTCGGCAATCTGACTGAACCTTACGCATCTCGCCTGACCGCAGACGGAGTGTTGCGTACTGCCCCTCTCTTGCTACCAGCTGCACCGCCGCGCCTGCGCTTCTGGCGATCTGGGCACCGCGACCGGGCTTCAGCTCGATGCAGTGCACTGTGCTACCCACCGGAATATTACTCAGTGGCAGGCAATTACCAGGCTTGATAGGCGCTTCGCGGCCAGACATGATCTTGGCACCCTTCGAAACACCTTTGGGCGCAATCATGTACCGCCTTTCGCCGTCTGCATACAGCAGCAGAGCTATATTTGCCGTTCTGTTCGGATCGTATTCGATACGCTCAACCGTCGCACCGATACCGTCTTTCTGTCGCTTGAAGTCGATGACACGATAACGCTGCTTGTGACCACCGCCTATATGACGCTGAGTAATCCGGCCTTTGTTGTTTCGGCCACCGGATTTTCCAAGCTTTTCAACCAGGGGCTCATACGGACCGGTTTTGGCCAGCTCAGCGTTTTTAACCCGAACTTGAAAACGACGACCAGGTGAGGTTGGTTTTGATTTAATAAGCGCCATAACTGTTAACCTTCAATACCGGTGTAGTCGATGTCCTGGCCATCAGCCAGACGGACAATTGCCTTTTTCCAGTCGGATCTTTTGCCAGTGGTCGCACCGAACCGCTTGACCTTACCTTTCACATTCTGGATTTGCACGCTAGTGACCTGTACGTCAAACAGCTGCTCGACGGCTCTTCTGACCTCGAACTTGCTGGCGTCAGTGGCAACTTTGAAGGTATGCCGCTCAGACAGTTCTGCTGCCAGCGCAGTCTTTTCGGATATGTGCGGCGACAGCAACACTTTATAGAGGCGATTCTTGTTCATGCGAGTACTTCTCCGAGCCTTGACAGCGCAGCAGTAGTGACAACGATATTCTTGTGACGCATGAGGCTGACAGGATCTAGCCCATCGACATCAAGCACCTGAATTCTGGGGATATTGCGACTGGCCAAGTAAACCGACTCATCCACCTCATCCATTAACAACAAAGCGCTGGTGACGTTTAGCCCTTCGAGCTCAGCTTTCAATACACGGGTTTTTGGCTCAGACACTTTGAAATCATCCACCACGATTAACGAGCCATCTGCAGCCGCTCGCGACAGTATTGATCGCAGAGCGCCGCGGTACATCTTGCGATTAACCTTTTGCGAATAGTCACGGGGCTTCGCGGCAAACGTTACACCACCGCCAGTCCAGATGGGGCTGCGCGATGTTCCGGCACGTGCTCGACCCGTGCCCTTCTGACGCCACGGCTTCGCACCGCCACCACGCACTTCTGAGCGAGTCTTCTGTGCTGCATTACCCGAACGACTGCCAGCGAGATAGGCAGTGACGACCTGATGCACCAGCGCCTCGTTAAAAGTTGCGCCAAACACATCATCGGACACAGAAACGTTCTTGCTGCTGTCTGCTGTTGTCAGTTCCACCATTATTCTCCGCCAGTGCGCTTAATCTTCACGGCTGGCTTAATCATTAAGTCACCACCGTCTGGCCCCGGCACAGCACCGCGAACCAACAGAATTTCTTTTTCAGCGTCAACCCTGACTACCAGCAGATTTTGGGTCGTGCGTCTGACTGCCCCCATATGGCCTGCCATCTTTTTCCCTTTAAAAACGCGCCCAGGCGTTTGGTTCTGTCCAATTGAACCGGGTGCCCTGTGCGACAGCGAGTTACCGTGAGTAGCATCCTGCATTGTAAAATTGTGTCGCTTGACACCGCCCTGGAAGCCTTTACCAATGCTTGTACCGGTGACATCAACCTTCTGGCCGGCTTCGAACATATCTACGCCGATTTCTGACCCTACGTCGAGCTCTTCACCCTCTCCGCCACCTAGCCGAAATTCCCACAAACCACGACCGGCATCAACACCTGCTTTGGCAAAGTGTCCCTTCTCCGCGCTGGTAAGATGCGACGCCTTCTTGGCACCGGCAGTTACCTGAACACTTTCGTACCCATCGGAGTCAGCCGTCTTGCGCGCGGTGACGCGGTTCTTTTGCACCTGAATGACAGTCACGGGTGTCGCTGCCCCGGAATCATCAAAGATTCGGGTCATACCCACCTTTTGACCAACAATACCAAGAGCCATTTTCGTTCTCCTTCACACCTACCGGATTGTTCTGTTACCTGTCAGAGCCCTGCTTTCGGCAAGAAACTTTCGGATACACAAAAAAGCCCAAACTGCTGCCAGCCTGGACCAATCAGATAACTGCGAATAATGTCAAGAAATACTAAGCCGCAACCCCGCACAACCCGACAGTAACGGAACCAAAGGAAATGGGATCACGTTCGTCGCACACGAGGCAGGAAAGCCGGCAAGTATATCAACTAAATATTATTTTAACTAGCACCCAACACCAAAAAGCTTTACAAAATATCGCCACATCATCAGAGGCCAACGCCTGCCCCGCTACCTGCGCGCGCAGATGCCCGTATCGATAGTGAAACGTGTAGCTTTCTTTAATTACTGCTTACTATGGGTACTGATTTCTGCTGTGACAGCAGACCCTTCTGTGCCGCTTAGTATCCGGGATGTGCGGTAGCAACAAACCTGACAACACTGATTGATAAGCTCTTTCAGTGCTGCCAGTGACTACCAAACAGGATCCAGTTCGGCTGATCTCTCTAGTTTAGCTTAATCTGAACGTCAACACCAGCTGCCAGATCAAGTTTCATCAGCGCATCTACTGTCTTTTCAGTGGGATCAACAATATCCATCAGTCGCTTGTGCGTTCTGATTTCATACTGGTCTCGCGCGTCCTTGTTAACGTGTGGTGACACAAGGATGGTGAACCGCTCTTTTTTGGTTGGCAACGGAATGGGACCCAATACACGGGCACCAGTTCGTTTTGCCGTATCCAGAATCTCGCGGGCCGACTTGTCGATCAGACGGTGATCGAAAGCCTTGAGTCGGATTCTGATCGTTTGTGAAGCTGCCATAATATTTCTGCCTGTCAGATCTTATTCAATGATGGTAGCAACGACGCCCGCACCTACCGTACGTCCGCCTTCACGTATCGCAAAGCGCAGTCCTTCTTCCATCGCGATCGGCGCTATTAACTCTACCTTCACCTTCACGTTGTCACCCGGCATTACCATCTCTGT
>CALDUO010000064.1 GCA_937923745.1 uncultured Granulosicoccaceae bacterium | reverse complement strand
AGCGTCAGAGGAGTTAGTCAATGTAGTTCAGCCAGTGTTGATTGAGCGAAGATTGGTCGAGTGATGGAGGGCGGAGTGTAGTAGAAAACACGTCTGCCGCATAACCGTGCAGCGCACTCATTTAGCGCCTGTATCGACCGTCTCAGGCCATTCTTGAACGCAGGCTGAGGTAGGAAAACTACCCGATCCGAGTTGACTGGCACGCTCGGGTCGGGTTTTTTACCGGAATATTGGGGTGGGTTTACGCGACGGTGGCTTCGGGTTTTGACGGGGCCGTTTCAAACGGCAGGCCGAGTCTGGTCCATACCGCCGACAGCGATTCGGCCAAATGTTGGCAAGCAGCCTCATCATGCAGAGGTGTTGGTGTAATGCGAAGCCGCTCGGTACCACGGGGCACCGTCGGGTAATTGATGGGCTGAATGTAGATGCTGAAATCCTGTAACAAAATGTCACTGGCCTGCTTACACAATGCCGGATCTCGCACCATCACCGGAATAATATGCGTCTCGGCATCGAGAATGGGAATATTACGATCCTTTAACAGCAACTTACACAGCGCTACCTGCTGTTTGTGCTGTTGGCGTTCGGCGCGTGAATTTTTGAGGTGCCTGACCGACGCTGTGGCTGCGGCAATGAGCCCCGGTGGCAAGGTAGTGGTAAAGATGAAGCTTGCGGCATAGGAGCGAATGGTATCGATGACATTCGCAGAGCCGGTGATGTAACCACCCATCACCCCGAATGCCTTGGCCATCGTGCCCTCGATTATATCGATTCGGTCGGCCAGACCGTCGCGCTGCGTGATACCGCCACCGCGCGGGCCATACATACCAACCGCATGTACTTCATCAATGTAAGTCATGGCGTTAAAGCGTTTGGCCAGATCGGTAATGGCCTCAATGGGGCCGACATCGCCATCCATCGAATAAACCGACTCAAAGACAATCAGCTTGGGCACTTCGGGTGCATCTGCGGCCAACAGCGATTCGAGGTGCTCGACATCGTTATGTCTGAAAATACGTTTCTCGGCGCCCGAACGACGAACACCCTCGATCATGGATGCATGATTGAGCGAGTCTGAGTAGATAATGCAGCCGGGCAGTATTTTCGCGATGGTGGAGATGGTGGCTTCATTCGACACAAAGCCCGAGGTAAAGACCAAAGCGGCTTCTTTGTCGTGTAGATCGGCGAGTTCTTTTTCGAGTTCGACAATCAGGCAGTGGGTACCGCCAATATTACGGGTGCCGCCAGCGCCTGCGCCCATGGTGCGCACCGCATTGACCGACGCCTCGATGACCGACTCATTCTGGCCCATGCCAAGGTAGTCGTTAGAGCACCACAGCGTGATCTCTTTTTCGATGTCGTTATGACGCCAGGTCGCCTGCGGGAACTTGCCGGCGATCCGCTCGATATTTTGGAAGACTCGGTACCGATCTTCCTGATGCAATTGACTGATGGCATCAGAAAAGTACTGCTGGTAATTCATAGGATCGCTGTTGGGCCGTCGTTGTCGGACCCAGGGCGGACGCGCACTGGAGCGAGGCACCTTGGGAAATTGGGTTACATTCTACTGTTTTACGTGTGCTCTGTGTTCTTGGAAGCGTTTCACAGGACTTTTTGTGAACCAGGCAGTCCAAAGACTGTAGCCGATTGCGACATAAACCGCCCCTTGGAGGGTTAAGGCCCCTTTGCGATACTGCGGCCTCAGCAGTTCGCGCTGGTGTCAATAGAGCGCGGCGCAGCTGCCATGGCAGCCGCGGTTGTCGACACGCTGCGGGCAATTCACGCTCAAAACCCATGCGTCTGACCATGCGTCTGACAGTGCGTCTCACTGTGTGTCTGAGAGGAGCAGTCGATCACGTAGCACTCGGCGTCCCGTGCACGTGCATCACTATCTGAACATACGGGTACAGGCTCGCGTTCCGCCATTGAACAATATTGAAAACAGGGTATCCTTCTGGGCTGCTGTCGTAACAGTCGACGAACAGCCACACACAACCGGACCAAGCAGGAAACCAAACTATGCCCACAGTCACGTGGAAAATGGCAGACGGCGCAGAGATCACCGCAGAAGTTGCGGTTGGTGAATCTCTGATGAGCGCTGCGCTCGACAATGATGTGCCCTACGTGCTGGGTGAATGCGGCGGTTGTCTCGCCTGCGCTACCTGTCATGTGGTTGTTGATGATGCGTGGCGTGACAAGACCGGTGAGCGTGATGACACCGAGGCGTCCATGCTCGAATTCACAGAAGTCGAATCAACACCTGGCAGCCGCTTGAGCTGTCAGATCACCATGACCGAAGAGCTCCACGGGCTGGTACTGCACGTTCCTGAATGAGTCTGCTCCAGCGGCCCAGCCTTAGCTGGCAGGGGCCGGGCAGGCGGGAATTTATTGTGTTGATGGCGCTGATGACGGCGCTGGATGCGTTTTCTATCGACGGCATGTTGCCTGCGCTGGCCGTTATGGCGGTCGAGCTTGACGTAAGGGTGGATAACCACCGTCAATTCATTATTACCTCCATTTTTTTCGGGTTCGCGCTCGGGGTGGTCATCTACGGATTTCTTGCCGACAGCATCGGGCGGCGCAAACCTGCGTTGGCAGGGTTCGTCATCTATGCCATCGGCACAATGGTGTGTATGTTCAGCGACACCTTCTCGTGGCTAATCGGCGGACGCGTCCTGCAAGGGCTGGGGTCAGCGGGCCCTTATGTGCTGGCCACCACCATTATTCGTGACCGGTTCGAGGGCCGTGAAATGGCTCAGGTCATCTCGTTGATCATGATGATTTTTATTGGCGTGCCAATGATCGCCCCGTTCGTCGGGCAGGGTCTGCTCCTGATCACCGGTTGGCGCGGGATCTTTACCGCGTTGCTGCTCTTTGGCGTGGCCACCATGCTGTGGTTTTGGTGGCGTCAGCCAGAGACTTTACCGGTAGCCCGACGAAAACGTGTTTCAGCGTCTGTGGTTTTATCGTCGATGCGTACGGTTGCGAGTGATGCACCGACGCGGTTGTACGTACTGGCATTGGGTCTCGTGACCGGCGCATTTATCGCGTACCTGAGTACGGGCCAGCAGGTGTTTCAGGAAATCTATGGGCTTGGCACGCGGTTTCCGTTGGCGTTCGCCTCCCTTGCAAGCATTTTTGGCCTGGCCTGTTATTGCAACTCGCGCTGGGTAGAGTCGTTGGGTATGGCAACGCTGGTGCGGCGTGCGTTAGTGGCCGTAGTCGGCGTGTCAGCGGTGGCCGTGTTGTGTTTTTGGGTCATGTCGAACCATTTGCCACTGTGGCTTTGGATTGCCTATATGGCGGCCATCAAGTTTTGTTTCGGGTTGCTCTTTGGCAACCTGACCACACTGGCGCTCGAGTCAATGGGACACATTGCCGGCTCGGCATCCTCGCTGATTAATGCCACCAGTAAGATACTCGCCATTGCACTGGCCAGCGTTATTGGTGCGTGGCTGGATATGACGGTTATGCCGGTGGTGTTGGGATTTGGCATTCTGGCAGCGCTGGCGTTATGGGTAACGCATCGTGCTGCGTTATTGAGGGCGGTAACCACCCACGTTTGAGTCTGTCTGTCAAACGACCCCGACTGGTCTGTTGGTGTGGTGTGTCACGCGCTTTTCCGTTACATTAAGCCAGCCTAACTCACGGAGACATCAAACTATGAAAGCTCGGTTGTTGAAAAGCTCGCTGGTAGCGCTAGCGACCCTCGTATCTGCTGGCGGCGCTCTCGCCGAAACCTCCATTAAATTTGCCAACGACTGGAAATGGGAAGGCCCTGCCGCACCGCTCCTGACCGCGTGGAATGCCGGCTACTATGAAGCAGAAGGCCTGGATGTTCAGATGGATACCGGTAAGGGATCTCTCGATGCCATTCCCCGCGTTGCATCCGGCACCTATCAAATCGGTGCCGCTGATATCAACTCACTGATTAAATTTCGCGACAAAAATCCCGACCTGCCAATCAAAGCGGTTTTCGTTATTTACAATGCGCCTCCGTTTGCCATTGTCGGGCGCAAGTCGCTTGGTGTGTCATCACCCAAAGACCTCGAAGGCAAAACACTCGGTGCGCCTGCGCCTGATGGTGCTTATGCACAGTGGAAAGCGTTTGTGAAAGCGAACGACATCGATGCGGATGCCGTGAAAATTGAAAACGTAGGTTTCCCGGTACGTGAACCGATGCTGGCGCAGGGCAAAGTCGACGCGATCACAGGTTTCTCGTTCTCGTCGTTTATTAACCTGAAAGCCAATGGCGTAGAAGAAGACGATATCTCGGTCATTCTGATGAGCGACCACGGCCTCGACCTGTACGGCAACGCGATCATCGTGAACCCCGCGTTCGCGGAATCAAACCCCGACGCGGTCAAAGCGTTTATTCGCGCGACAGTCAAAGGTTTTCAGGACACCGTCGCAGATCCTGCGGCAGCCGTGAAAAACGTGCTGGTACATAACGATGTGGCACGTGAGGCGGTAGAGCTTGAGCGTCTGCAGATGGCGCTGGATCAGAACATCGTCACCGCTGAAGTCATGACAAACGGTTTGGGTGGTGTTGATATGGCACGGCTGACCCGCTCGATTGATCAGATTGGTGATACCTATGAGTTCTCTGCCAAGCCATCAGCGGAAGACATCTTTGATGATTCGTTTTTGCCCGATGCTGCTGACAGAATGCTGAAGTAAGACCATGGCATTTGTTGATATTCAGAATGTTGCCTTGCGGTATAAACCGCAGGGCAGCGACGAAGGTACGCTGGCAGTTGAACACCTCGATCTCAGTGTGGAGCGCGGTGAGTTCGTTGCTGTGGTGGGGCCTTCGGGCTGTGGCAAGTCTTCATTAATGAAACTGGCTACAGGTCTGAATTTTCCGACAGACGGTCGGGTCACTGTCGCCGGTAACGATGTCAGTGGTCCGGTCGCCATTGCCGGTATGGCTTTCCAGAATCCGGTGATGTTGCCGTGGCGGCTAACGCGCGACAACGTGCTGTTGCCACTCGAAGTCGTCGAGCCACATCGCAGAAGTTTTCGATCAAACAAAAAAGCCTATCAGGAAAAAGCGGAAAAACTACTGGCCTCCGTTGGGCTTGAGGGCGCTGGCTCAAAATTTCCGTGGCAGTTGTCAGGTGGAATGCAGCAGCGCGCATCATTGTGCCGGGCACTCATTCACGAACCCGAACTGCTTATGCTTGACGAGCCATTCGGTGCGCTCGATGCGTTTACCCGTGAAGAGCTGTGGTGTGTTATCCGCGATCTGCACGCCAGCAAAGGGTTCACCACCATTTTGGTCACACATGATTTGCGCGAGGCTGTATTTTTGGCAGACCGTGTGTACGTGATGAGTGCGAGGCCCGGTAAAATTATTGTTGATCGTCACGTCCCGCTCGAACGACCGAGGCCGATTGAAGTGACGTACGAAAAAGAATTTTCTGACATTGTTCAGGAGCTCCGGGGCCACATAGCAGACGCACGCCAATGACCGCAACCGTTGAACGTTCGTGGGCCTCACGGCTCGATTGGGTGAAGCTTGCGCCGTGGTTATGTACGGCGGGGCTGTTCATTTTTTGGGAAATAGCGGTCTGGATCTTTGACGTACCGTACTACATCCTGCCATCGCCAACCCGTATTGCACATGCTGCGTGGGAGTTTGGTCCAGGTTTATGGCGTAACTCATTACAGACGCTGTGGACCACACTGGCAGGTTTTGGTTTGGCCATTGTGTTTGGGTTGGCGCTGGGGCTGTTTATCGGGTGGGACAAGCGCATTTATGCGGGTTTGTATCCGCTGATGATTGGGTTTAATTCCATACCCAAAGTCGCTGTTGTTCCGATACTGGTACTGTGGTTCGGTGCAGGTTGGGTACCGGCAGTGCTCACAGCGTTTCTGATCTCGTTTTTTCCCATTGTGGTGAATGTCGCGACAGGGCTTGCGACCATCGAACCCGAAATGGAAGATGTGTTAAGAGCGCTTGGTGCCAAGAAAATGGACATCATGACCAAAGTGGGTATACCCCGGTCATTGCCGTACTTTTTTGGGTCACTGAAAGTCGCGATCACGCTCGCGTTTATCGGATCGGTATTGTCCGAAACTATCGCCGCCAACTCCGGTGTCGGTCACATGATGTTAACCGCACAAGCCAACTTCGAAGTCCCGTTAGTCTTTGCTTGCCTGATAGCGTTGGCGATAGAGGGCATAGGGATGTATGCATTGATGGCGTGGGTAGAGATGCGAATGACAGGCTGGGCACATCGCTCCGGCTTTAATCGTTAACCCGTGTCAGACGAGCCGGTCAGCATTCCGTGGGATTCTCTCGAAGAGGAAACCCTTGAGCGATTACTGTCTGAAATAGTCACCCGAGACGGCACTGATTACGGTGCCGTGGAAACACCCACCGAAGCACGCATTCAGCGTGCATTAAAAGATCTGCAACGCGGTAGAGCGACACTCTTCTGGGACCCTGAAACAGAAACCACAGCGCTGTTGCCAACCGATCAGGTCCGCGAGATAGAGCGCGAGTACGAAAAAATCAAAGCAGCTGTTGGTATCGGTGGTGATGATGCCGAGCAGCCGTAACGGGATTTGCTGACCCCCCACGAGCCACACGAGTCACACGAGTCACACGGGTCACAAGGCACCGCATCAACGTAAACAGTAACACCCTCGCCGACACCCCACACACTGACAGCGTTCGCTCAGTACCCAACACCGATAGCGCTGGCTATACTGCTCATAAGCTCACTCAAGCGCAGACCATCGATGATTGAAGAACCACCGCTACTCACGATATATCAGAACACCCCGAGACCCACGAATGCACAAATAAACGCATTGTCGGGTTATCCCACCGGATTTGTCGTTGACGCAATGAACGGCGTGGGTGCATTGCCTTACGACATACAACCACTGGCCCGAGGACAACTGCCCACCAGACTCTGTGGCCCCGTCGTCACCGCCCAAAACCGACCCACCGATGTCTTGGCCACCATGGCCGCACTGACCGAACTGCAACAAGGTGATGTGATGCTGATCGCCACCGGTAATTGCAGAGCCTGTGCCGCCATCGGTGATCGTGTCATCGGTATGGCCAAAAACGCAGGTGCCATCGGCATAGTCACCGACGGACTTGTGCGTGATGTGCAGGGAATCATCGACGTGGGCCTACCCGTATTCAGCGCCGGCGTATCTCCCAACTCACCGCATAGCAAAGGACCGGGCAAGGTGGGGTGCCAGGTCGTGATAGGCGATGTGGCAATATCACCCGGTGATGTACTGATCAGCGATGACGATGGTGCCGTCGTTGTCCCGCTACACATAATCGATGACGTCATTCGTCGGCTGGCAGACATCAGCAAATTGGAAAAAGCGTTGGATGCAGACGTCATCGCAGGTCTTACCGCACCGAAGTCAGTTGCGGAGTTGTTGGGTACTGATCAGGTTTTGTATGTAAAGGGTTGAATGGAGTCATAGGTTTGGGTGGAGGGTAAAACGAACTGCAGTGCTGTTTTTCTTTTTGATTATCCTACTGAGCCGTGCGTGTGTGAGGAGCTTCAAATAGCGACTCGCTTGCGCGTTGATTTTGACGACTTTATTGTGGGCGCGGGTGTGGTACAGACATGATGGTTGGTGATTCAACGTGAGAATGGTGAGTTGGAATTGTAACGGTGCGTTGAGGAAAAAAATTTCGGTAGTGGATTCCCTAAACGCTGAGATAGTGATAGTACAGGAGTGCGAAGATCCGTCACAATCGACGAGAGCATATAGGGAATGGTCGGGTGATTTTCTTTGGTGCGGTCAGAACAAAAACAAGGGTATAGGTATATTTCCAAAGAAAGGCAATGTTGTGAGAAAGCTGGATTGGTCTGGTGCTTTCAGTATCACAGGCTTGTCGTCTGAGAGTAGATCGATAACTTGGACCACTGAAGAGTTAGAGCTTTTTTTGCCATTCCGTGTAAATGACACTTACACCGTATTAGCATGCTGGACCAAGGGTTCTGATATTCAGGCATTTGGCTATATGGGGCAATTCTGGAAATATCTACAAATTCACAAAAATCAATTATGTGTCGATGACACAATAATTGCCGGTGACTTTAACAGTAATTCCCGATGGGACAAACCTGACCGCTGGTGGAGTCACACTGATACGGTAAATGAATTGAGCAAGCTTGGCATATATAGTCTGTATCATGAACAAGAAGGCGAGCGGCAAGGTTTTGAAACTAGCCCTACGTTTTTTCTGCAGAGAAATCCTGCAAAACCATACCATATAGACTTCGTGTTTCTTTCAAAAAATCTGATGCACGATAGTCATCTGATGATTGGAGGCCGAGAAAAGTGGTTAGCGGTCAGCGATCACTTGCCGTTATTGTGCACATTGAGCAGGTAGTCGCTGGCGGTACGCTACTGCCGGTTGTCCGAGTGAGGTTCAATAAAAAAAGTCGCACAATCATACGACGCCGCCTCCCATTTAACCGGTCTCGCTCCATTCGTTTGTTAGCGAACAGTCTTCTACCGACCAAAGTGGCTTTACGAAAAACACATCAGCGCTGCAGATTGGTTTAAGATCTCTCGTCAATCGAAACTCTCTCGTGACAGCAATGTTGTCCTCACAAGTGCCTAGTCAATGACCCCAGTAGAACAGACAACATTCAGCTCGTTACCCATTCGTGCTGAGCTAAAAGAGGCTTTGGCTGGGCTCAACTATGTTGATTTGACTCCCATTCAGGCTCGCTCGGCAGGCGCGATTCTGGACGGTAACGATTTGCTGGCTCAGGCTGAGACCGGTAGTGGTAAGACTGCGGCTTTTGCCATTGGGTTGCTGAACAAGCTTGATGTCACCGTGTTTGAGACGCAGGCGTTGGTTATTTGTCCGACACGTGAGTTGAGTGATCAGGTCGCGGCTGAGATTCGTCGGCTGGCCAGTGCGTTGTCCAATACGCGCGTACTGACACTGTGTGGTGGCAAGCCGTTACGCGATCAGTTAGCCTCATTAAAGAGCGAGCCACATATTGTGGTAGGAACCCCCGGGCGGCTCTGGAAGCATTTGGAAATAGGTTCGCTCGATATTGGCAGTATTCAAACGTTGGTGCTCGATGAGGCAGACCGGATGCTGGACATGGGCTTCTATGATGACATCATCAATATTTTGTACCGCACCAGTCCCAGCCGGCAAACCCTGTTGTTTTCTGCAACGTATCCTGCTGAAATCGTTAACATCAGTCGTGAGATTCAATCTGATCCGGTGGAAGTGCGTGTTGAGGCAAGTACAACGGTTGACTCGATTGAGCAGCTCTTTGTCACAGCTACCGACAGTCAAAAAACAGAGGTGCTACTCAGAGCGCTGGGTAAATACCAACCTGAAAACGCAATTATTTTCTGCAACCGTAAAGTACAGGTTCAGGCATTGTGCGAAACACTGCAAAAAAACGGTTTTCACGCAAGACCGTTACACGGTGATTTAGAGCAGCGCGATAGAGACGAAGCCATTATTTTGTTTGCCGGTCACAGTATCTCGATATTGGTTGCAACCGATGTAGCGGCGCGAGGGTTGGATATCAGTGGTTTGGCTGCGGTGATTAACTACGATATCAGCTATGATCCGGAAACCCATATTCACCGGGTGGGCAGAACAGGGCGCGCCGGTCTGGGTGGGATTGCCATCACACTGGTAACGCCCGATGAAAAGCACCGTGTGACAGCGATAGAGCAACTGCTTAACACTGAATTTGCATTCAGCAAGTTACGAACACACGATCGTAACGACGGCTATGCAACAGCGCCAACGACACGCACCATTGCACTTAGCTGCGGTAAGAAAGACAAAATACGACCCGGAGATATTGTCGGTGCGTTGACGGCAAATTCTGGTTTAACGAATGACGATATCGGCAAAATTACCGTACAGGCGAGAGTGTCGTTTGTCGCCGTTGGCGTAAGCCAGGCGAATGCTGCTTTAAAGATCTTGTCAGAGGGACGTATCAAGAAACAAAAAGTCAGGGCTCGGCTGTTACGGTAGAGGAAGAGCCCTGCTAATAAAGTGATTGAGCTGAGTTGAGTGACCGGCCGATCCTGGCGGACCAATCCGAGCCAACCAATTCAGGCGATCAAACAGGCCAACCAACTCAGGCGAGCAATCAGGGCGATCAATCGAAACCGACCTATCAGGACCGCCCAATCGCAACCACCCAATCAGGGCCGACCAAGCCAAGCCGAGCAATCAAGATTGAGCAATTAACGACCGACACCGACTAACGAGGAGCGTCGGTATCACCGTGTCGTTCTACTCTATTGCTATAAACCCGCATCGCTGTAAACACCGTAAGCTGCATCCACGCCAGCGCCAGCGGGTACTGACACACCGTTGCGCCTTAGTGCTGCTTCCAGGGAAGACAGGCAACGCAGCACGTTTGATTTTCGGCAGACATAGCCCATGGTGCCGATGCGCCAGATTTTTCCGTCGAGGGGGCCAAACGAGGTGCCGATTTCGATGCCGAAGTCGTGCAGCATTTCGTGGCGTACCTGACTGCCGTCGCCACATGCTTTGGGGATGAATATGCCGGTGACATTTTGCATGCGGTGGTCGGCGTCACCGAATAGGGTCAGGCCCATTGCGGTGAGTCCTGCACGTAGCGCATTGCTCGTAAGCACATGTCGTTTACCGCAGTCTTCAAGGCCTTCTTCGAGGAGTATGCGCGCACACTCACGTGATGCGTACAGCATGCTTGCGGATTCGGTATGGTGGTTCAGGCGCTGTGGGCTCCAGTAGTCCATCAACATGGGCAGGTCGAAGTAGTTCGATCCGATAATCGGGCCTTCGCCGTCTTTTGCATCTGCCGGTCGAATACCGCGTTCGGTATGTTTGCGTTTCAGCAGGATGTCGGCTACTTCGTCAGAGAAGGTGATAGGCGATGAACCGGGAGGGCCTGCCAGACACTTCTGCAAACCGGCGCTGACGATATCGATGCCCCAGTCGTCCACCGGCAGTGCGTTGCCGCCGAGTGTGGCGGTGGCGTCTACATACAATAACGCACCGTGTCGGTGACAGATCTCGGCCAGTTCTTTCAGTGGCTGCTTCATGGTAGTGGAGGTGTCGCCCTGACTGATCGCGACCACGCGTGGTTTTTCACGAGCGATGGTTTCTTCAAGGATGTTGGCGTCGAAGATGGTGCCCCATTCGGTATCGATACTGACAACGTCGCCACCGACCCGTCGTGAGATCTCGTTCAGCAGGTGTCCGAAGCGACCGTAAACCGGTGTTAACACCTTGTCGCCTGGTGCGACCAAGGATGCGAGGCAGGCTTCGATTCCGGCGCGGGCGGTACCGTTGATCAGGAAGGTCCACTGGTTGTTGGTTTCAAACACGCGGCGATACAGCGACATGACCTGATTCATGTAACCGGTGAACTGCGGATCAAACTGACCCTGGAGCGGCGTCGACATAGCTCTGAGCACCCTTGGGTACACATTCACTGGTCCGGGTCCCATGAGGAGTCTGGGCTCTGGATCAAGTTCCTCGAAAAGGTCGTTTGTCGAGTCGCGCATGTGATCTCCGGTCAATAAAAGGACTAAATCGGTGGTATTCTACCCTGCCTTATTCGTGTTTCGCGAAATAACGGTTTGATACCCCGTCGAGACTGTGACGAGGTCGTTTTATGATCAACGCTGTGGAGCAAAACAGTGCAGAGCACACCGTCGCATAGTCCTGAAAACCCCGAAAATTCGTCTGGCAGTCATTCTGTTCAAAGCGCTGACGCATCATCCATGCAGCCAGTTAACCTCACTGATGTGCCGCTGGTTGTGGTGAATGTCGGGCTGTCAGGTTTTGCTGCCGAGCTGAGCGCGCAGCAAGTTCAGGTGACCTCGGTTGACTGGCAACCTCCGGCCCACGGTGATGCCGAGCTTGCCCGTCTACTGGCACTGCTGGATAGCTAACAATGGAACATATCAATGCGGCAAACCGGGTGGCCATCGAGCGCATGTTGAGCGCAGACCCGATATTGATCGACGTCGTGACGGCAGTCGATGTGATACCCGAGCTCGGTAACAGCAAAATGATTCTGCATGCAGGGCCCCCCATCACCTGGGATCGCATGTGCGGCCCTATGCGTGGTGCGGTGACAGGCATTGCGGTGTTTGAAGGTTGGGCTGCCAACCTTTCTGAGGCCGAAGGTATGGCCGAGCGCGGCGAGTTCGACTTTCACCCGAACCATCATTTTAGTGCGGTTGGCCCGATGACCGGCATGACCACGGCGAGTCAACCTGTCATGGTCGTCCGTAACCGCGCGTTTGGTAACGACGCTTACTGTGCCATCAACGAGGGCCTTGGTAAGGTCATGCGCTTTGGTGGCAACGACGAGAGTGTGCTGGCACGGTTGGTCTGGTTACGTGATGTACTGGGGCCGTTAATGGCAAAAGCACTTCGCTCAATGCAGGGCGATGACACGCAGGGCGTTGCACTGAAAAATCTCATCGCCCGTGGTCTGTCCATGGGTGATGAAATGCACCAACGTAACGTCGCCTGTTCGGGTCTGTTGTTACGTGAGTTATCACCGGCCTTGGCAAAGGTCTCAACCGATGCCACTCAGCTCTCCAAAGTACTGGCGTTTATCGGCAGCAATGATCAGTTTTTTCTGAATGTCGGTATGGCGATGGGAAAAGCGATAATGGATCCGGTGCGTAATATTGAACACTCCACTGTCGTCACCGCCATGTGTCGTAACGGCACTGATTTTGGTATCCGAGTCAGTGGTACGGGTGACCAGTGGTTTGTCGCACCGGTCGAAATGCCCGAGGGTTTGTATTTCCCGGGTTTTACGGCGGCTGATGCCAACCCCGATATGGGTGACTCCACCATTGTTGAGACTATCGGACTTGGCGGTTTTGCTATGGGTGCTGCGCCGGCTGTTGCCGGGTTTGTCGGGGCCGGTAACGCGTCCGGTGCTGCAGTCTACACACGCACCATGCGTGGTATCACGGTTGATGAAAATCCCGAATGGACGATACCGTCAATGGACTACACCGGTGTACCTACCGGCATTGATGTGCGACGGGTCATCGACACCAACCTGACACCTACTATCAACACCGGCATTGCGCATCGCGAACCGGGCATCGGACAGGTGGGTGCCGGTATTGTGCGGGCACCGATGGCCTGTTTTGAACAGGCGTTGCGGGCTATCGCCACGCTGGAGGGCGTC
Source organism: uncultured Granulosicoccaceae bacterium (assembly GCA_937923745.1). Taxonomy (GTDB): domain Bacteria; phylum Pseudomonadota; class Gammaproteobacteria; order Granulosicoccales; family Granulosicoccaceae; genus CALDUO01. Next base: position 13,758 of record CALDUO010000064.1, on the reverse strand, counting down.
GCATGACCCATGCATCCATTCTCGCCACCCGCGTGCGGGTGAAGTACTACCTCGACTCTGTCGCGCTGATGCGTTATTCGTCAGAGTTGGCCGGACGTGACGGTATAGAAGAGGCTGCCATGATGATGGGCACGCCGGCAAATGTCGCAATCATGACCAACGCCGGTCTGCTCAATGACGAGAGCCCCGCGTCAAGCGCCGGCGACTTGATCATCAGTATTCGTGGTGCGTCAGACGTTGCCGTCAACGACGCACTGGCTCACGCTGATCACTTGCTGGATGCCCAAAAAACCGTGGTAGCCGGTGATAACACCGTCGCGCGTCCGCGAACTATTCGAGACGCGATAGCCGCTCAGCCCGAGTCGAATCTTGCGTTAATTTCGGTGCCGGGTCCGTTTGCAGCCAGTGAGGCCAGAAAAGCGATACGCCGCGGTTTACACACCATGATCTTTAGCGACAACGTGTCCGTTGAAGAAGAAGTATCGTTAAAACAGGAAGCGACCCGGTTGGGGGCGCTGGTCATGGGACCCGACTGCGGTACCGCCATTATTAACGGTGTGCCACTCGCCTTCGCCAACGTCGTGAACCGAGGTGCTACCGGTATTGTCGGCGCCTCCGGCACCGGTATTCAGGAAGTCAGCTCGCTAATATCACTTAATGGGGGCGGCATCTCGCATGCCATAGGTGTGGGTGGCCGAGATTTGACCGAGCCGGTGGGTGGGTTGTCTACGCTGACAGCGCTGGATGTATTGGCTAACGACAACACAACGCAACAAATCATTGTGATATCCAAGCCGCCAGCACCGGCAGTTGCTGTCAAAGTGCTCGAACGTTTGGGCGCGATGTCTGTGCCGGTCACTGTCTGTTTTATTGGCCAACACCCAGATCAAAACCCGGATCCAAATAACACGACAAGCGGTAATCTGAATTTGCCGGCCAATGTCACGCAAGTCAGCACGCTCAAAGCGGCTGCCGAATCTGCGCTGGGCGTAAGCCCAATCGCTGCTGCGGCATTCGGTCAACGCGCGCCCGATCTGACCGGGCAACAACGCATTGTCGGTTTGTACAGTGGCGGTACGTTATGCGCCGAGACGCAGGTCATTCTGACTGCCGCTGGTTTGTCCGTGCAATCGAATGCACCGGTACCCGGTAGCGCGCGCTTTGACGCATTGGTTACCAGCGATTCGCTGGGCACCAACAGCCATCACACGCTGATCGATCTTGGCTCCGACGAATATACCGAGGGCAGGCCACATCCAATGATTGAACCTGCTGTACGTGATGCGTCACTGCTCGCGGTTATGAATGGCAAGCTTGCCGATGTGCTGTTGCTGGATGTGGTGCTCGGGTATGGCTCTCACGATGATCCGGCCGGACATTTGGTGAGTGTCCTGTCGTCTATACCCCATGGCAGTCGGCCGCTGATGATTGCATCAGTCACCGGCACGCCGGGTGATCCGCAAAACCGCGAACGGCAAATCAAGACATTAACGGATGCCGGTGTCGTGGTTATGGCATCGAATGCCGATGCCGCCAGTGCCGCAGTGTTTGCAGTCGGGCGTAAGCCCGCTTGATTCTCGAAGGCGAAAAAGTGCTGTCGAAACATCGGTGTGTGACCCGGAATATAAAGTCTCCGGACACAGTGATGAATCTTGCACGCTGTTTCTTGATGAATAGAGCAGGCTAGACGGAGACGCGGTTGATGAGCGACGCACCTGTAAACAACGTGCCTTTTGATATTCCCGAGCGGTTACTGGTTGCGGTGGGCGGTAATGCCACGCACCCTGAAGACATCGAGGGTACGTCTATCGAGCAAGAGACGATGGCGCGCCTGACTGCTGAGGCGTTGCTGCCTTTAACCACGTTAAATAACGAGTTGGTGATTACCCACGGTAACGGTCCGGTGGTGGGTAAAATTCTCATGCGTCAGGTATTAACCCGAGATCGTATCGCTCCGATGCCACTGGATATCTGTGTCGCGCACAGCCAGGGTGGTATTGCGTACCTGCTGATGCAGGCCATCGAAAATGCGTTACGCGAAAACGACAACCCCCGACACGTTGCAGTCTTGCTCACACAGGTTGAGGTCGATGAGGAAGACCCTGCATTCGACAATCCCTCCAAGCCAATCGGTGCTTTTTACACCGAAGACGATGCCAATAAAATCAGTGAAGAGCTGGGTTGGCTGATGAAAGAGGACGCCGGCCGTGGCTGGCGTCATGTGGTGCCATCACCAGTGCCACGCCACATTTGTGATGTGTCATTGGTTCAGGTTTTGGCGCGTCGCGGCACCATCGTGATTGCCGGTGGTGGTGGCGGCATACCGGTCATACGCGGTAAAAAAGGGGTGCGACACGGCGTGCCTGCGGTGATCGATAAAGACCTGACCTCTGCCAAAATGGCTAATGTGTTGGGTATCCCGGTATTGATGATACTGACTGCGGTGCCGCGCGTTGCTGTGCACTTTGGCACCCCGGAACAGCGCGAACTCGAACAGGTCACGCTGCGCGAAATTAAAGACTATCATGCCGAGGGACATTTTCCGCCCGGCAGCATGGGTCCTAAAGTCGAGGCAGCTATTCGGTTTCTGGAGGGAGGCGGGCAGCGTGTCATTATCGGTAGCCTCGAACATGCAATGGACGCCCTGACCGGTTTATCGGGCACTCATATTGTCAGTGGCAACGACGTCACCACTGATTAGCGCTGCGTTAAGTTTACATGTTCACTGACACTGCTACGGCCATTGAGGCAGGCCCGGTTGCACTTGCCCGCATCGACGCATTACGCTCGCGTGCGCCCAACAGCTTGGGACGAGTCTTAAGTGTGTCGGCACACGCCTGTTATCTTGACGTCGGCGGTTGGCTGTTGTTGCTCAGTCACACACTCAGGGCCGGGCCGATGACAGTGCGTGTTACACCCGTATCAAAACTACCGGATGTCAGCCCGTTTTTATCTATCGCCGTTGGAGACGCTGTGAGGTTGTCGCAGACAACATTAACGGTGGCAGATCAGCTTGAAGTGCAATGCAAGAGTATGGTGTCATCTGATGGGTGTCATGTGTTGCAGTATAAGAGTGCGTCCATTGACGCTCGGCTAAACATGGCGCTGGTACAGCAGTTGTTGTTCGATGCACGCGTGAAGTCGCCGGTGGCGGTTGCTGTAGCAACAGCTGCCATGCAGATTCCAGTGTTAAGTGAGTCGGCAGCGGCAGAGATGAACGGTAATACAACCGGCAACACGGGTTGTAGCACTGACTATGTCGTGAGCAATGACGCGGGCAATGACGGGGGCAATGACACGGGCAATGGCAATGACTCGGGCAATGACGTTGGCAATGACACGGGAAATGGCATAAACGCGACCACGAGTGCGGCCAACGACACAGCTTGTCAGTCGAACAACAAAAACGGTTCAAACATAACGCAGGCGATTACACGCTATATCAGTGAGGAGATAACGCTGTTACATCACTGGCTGGTTGACGCGTTAACGTTAGCGGGTCCGACTCGACAACCGCCACTCGGGTTGTTGGGCGCAGGTCACGGTTTGACACCAGCCGGTGATGATTGTCTGGCGGGAGTCGTGTTGATGTTACAAATGACCAATCAGCAGCGTGTCGCCGACAGGCTGATACACGAGATACAACAACAGGTTGTTCACCGAACGCATGCAGTCTCAGCGGAGCTCTTAAAGCTGTGTTGTCAGGGGTATGCCAATGCAGCTTTGCTGCGGGCAATGGCCAAATTGCATCAAACTGGCTATACATCTGGGCCACAGAATCAAACGCGAATCAAACCGAACCGCGCTGTGTTGGGTGTAAGCGAACGTCAACCCACTGGGCAGATTGCGACAAATTGCGAGACAAAATCGGGCGAGAGGTCAGGTTTTACAGGCCGCGACGCCTTATCAAGCGAAATCGGACTGGAATTTGATGCGCTGGGGCATAGCTCCGGCTGGGATACTTTTGCAGGTGTCGCGCTGGTGGCGCTGATCAGCGGACAAAAGCATCCCCACGGCGCTGTTACTCATTCATCTACAGAGGCACTTCGATGTTAAAGACCACTCAGGCTTATCGTGGCGCTGTCGTCGCACCACATCATCTTGCATCGCAAGCCGGACTCAGAGTACTGCAAGAAGGTGGTAATGCAGTTGAGGCCATGATTGCCTCGGCTGCCACTATCGCAGTGGTGTACCCGCATATGAATGGGCTGGGTGGTGACAACTTTTGGTTAATCAGCAATAAACACAAAGCGGTGACCGCGATTGATGCCTGTGGGGGCGCAGCGGCGGCTGCCGACCCGGCGTTTTATCGCTCACAGGGCTATGACGCCATTCCGTCTCGTGGGCCATTGGCTGCGTTGACCGTGGGAGGTGCTGTCTCGGGTTGGGCCTCAGCGCATCAATACAGCCAACAGCAACTCAACGGTAAGCTGCCACTGTCACGGCTGCTCGAGGACGCCACCTACCACGCAGCGAACGGTGTTGCTGTCACTGACACACTTGCCAACAATGTGGTTGGCAAACGCGACCAACTGGATATGCAACCGGGGTTTGCCGAGCGGTATCTGCCAGGTGGCCAACCCATAAAAACCGGCGACCGGTTGTTGCAGTCAAAAGTCGCCGCAACACTTGAGCAGCTTGCCAAACACGGGTTGGATGATTTCTACCGTGGTGAGCTCGCGCGCGCGATTGCAGACGATTTGGGAAAGGCCGGATCACCATTAACACGCGACGATCTTGCGCGCCATCAGGCGCTGAACGTTGATCCGCTCGAGCTCAACATTGACGGGCACCGCGTCTTTAACCTGCCACCGCCCACGCAAGGTCTTGCGTCACTGTTGTTATTGGGTATGTATGATCGGGCGCGCAAACGTCTCGGCATCACCGAGGCCGATACCGTTGACTACATCCACACGCTGGTCGAAGCGACCAAGGGGGCTTTTCGTATTCGCGATTCGGTGGTGACTGACCCCGATTACATGGCAAAACCTGCCACCGAGTACCTGACCGATGCGGTGATTCATACCGCCGCTGATCGTATTAACCTGTCCCAGGCCGACCCCTGGCCTGATGCCACCGGTGCAGGTGACACCGTCTGGTTGGGTGCCGTTGATCGTGACGGTAACGCGGTTAGCTTTATTCAAAGTGTGTTTTGGGAGTTTGGATCGGGTGTGGTGCTGGACCAAAGTGGTATTACTTGGCAAAACCGCGGCACCAGCTTTAGCCTCGACGAGCAACATCATAACTGCCTGAAGCCGTATCGGCGTCCGTTCCATACAATTCAGCCAGCTTTGGCGCATTTGTCTGATGGGCGGGTCATGCCTTATGGCACCATGGGCGGTGAGGGGCAACCGCAGACGCAAGCCATGTTGTTTAGCCGATATGTCATGCATGCACAGTCACTTCAGCAAAGCGTTACCGGGCCACGTTGGTTGCTCGGCAAAACCTGGGGTTCGGATGTCACCAATTTGCGTATCGAAAACCGTTTTCCAACCGCTGTATTCGACGAACTGGTCAGGCGTGGGCACGATTTGGAGCCAATTGGTGACTTTGATGAGGTCATGGGACACGCCGGGGCATTGGTTTTGCACACTGATGGCCGTATTGAGGCTGCAGCTGACCCCCGTAGCGATGGTGCGGCAGTCGGCTACTGACCGACACAAACGACAGACTTGTATTATGAGGTCTGCGACATGACGCCTGAACGATCAGGCTGTGAATTCAAAGATTTGTATTAACACCAGAGGATGAATAAGTATGTTTACCAGAGTATTTTTAGCAGTAGCCGTCGCAGCCGTTGTTGGCTGTTCCAGCGACAGCAATACCACCACACCAACCAATGGAACCACCACCGAAACACCGTCTACCCAAACACCGTCCACTCAGACTCCAGCTACCCAGACTCCAGCTACCGAGACACCGGCTACCGAGACACCGGCTACTGAGACACCGGCTACCGAGACACCGGCCACCGAAACACCTAATACTGAGACTCCGGTTACCGTAACACCCAGCAATCAAGGCCCAGTGAACGATTCCACTGCGGGTCTGTGGACGGGTTCCACTACGTTTGGTGACGCGGTATTTGTCATTGATGACGCTGACAATGTCTGGGGCTTGAGCGTGAATACGGCAGGCCGTTATGAGTCGGTTTATGGCAATCTGTCCGATAACGCACCCGAGCAACTGTACGCCCACAGAGACAGTGACGACACAGACTTTGGCGACTCGTTCACCGGTGTCGGCGATGTTGGTGACACCCGTGATTACATGTTTACGGTTTCCAACGATGGACAGTCTTTGGTCAGCTCAACCGAGGGTGATGCGTTCTCTTTAACCCGTGCTGATAACAACGATGCCGCGCCTATCACTCTGGCGGGTATTGCTGGCGAATGGGACAGCCGTGTTGCCATTTGTGTTGACGCCGACAATTGTAACGTTCTGCAAATTAACATGACGTTTGCAGCCGACGGTGGTGTCACCGGATTTTCAAAGTTTGCAACACCGGATGATCTCGCCACAACAGACGGTATTGCTATCCTCGGTAGCGCAGAGAGCCAAGGCCAGTATCTGACCATTTCGTTTGATTGGAATGGCACGACACGAACCGGCATCGTGTTCGGCGATCGCACCACTGATAAGCTGATCCTGCAGACCAGCAATCCGGCACCGGCTGATGGCGCTGTAGCCGAGACCTTTAACGCTCGCCTGACTCGTCAGTAAGGTAGAGTTGGTGTTGACTGTCTGTGACAACCCTGTCAAACGACAGGGTTGTCTTACTGTATCGCCGCGAGTCTCGTGGCAGCGGCTTTTAACAACGTAACATTAATAATCGGTCAGCGAGTAATAGTCGTTGGTCGCGTCGTACAGGTAACCGTAAATGTCATTAAAACGAATGGTGGTTGAATTTGGTATGGGCACTGACCTTCAGGGTCAGGACTACACCAAGGCCTCGGTGCGTGCACTAAAAGACGCGTTATGGCACAACTCGTTGACGGTGGCCGGCGCATTTGGTGTGCCGCGTGAGAGCATGCAAATTGAAGTGACTATCGGTGTGGCGGAGCCTGATCGTGTCGACCGGGATGCCGTGGCTGCGGTGTTGCCCTATGGGCAAGCGACGGTGACGGTGGAGCAGGGCGGACTCGATATCCCGTCAGAGGACGGCAGCAAAGTCACGGTAGTTGCCAATGCGGCTGCGGTCGTCTTTCTGGATCTACCGGACTCTGTGTCATCTGCAGGCTAGAGTGCACCGCGAAAAACAATAACGTAAAGACACATACCATGGCATTAAAACGCATTATTCTGGAAATGGGTACAGGTAATGACCTGTATGGCGAAGACTACACGAAGGCCGCGACCCGAGCCGTGCAGGACGCTCTGCATCACTCGTCTATCACGTTGTTTCGTTCGCTTGACCTCGATCGTGAGGCTATGCAAGTGACTGTGACGGTGGGTGTTCAAAAACCCGATGAGATAGATGTCGCGCGAGTTGCCGCAGAATTTCCGCACGGTCAAATAACCGTAAAACCGGTGTTTGGCGGGCTAAACATTGAAGACAAAGAACACGGCACGGTCACGGTGATTGCGACCGTTGGCGTTGATGCCCGTTATGATATCCCCGGTCAATAACCTGACGTCACAAGACACCCCTGTCAGGCAACGTTAGTGAATGAAGGGCGGTTATGCATCTGTAGCCGGGCATGATAGCCCCAAGCCTATTACCCTAGGCTTATTTCCCTTGTCCTATTACCCTAGGCTTATTTCCCTGGGCTTATTTCCCTGGGCCTATTTATTACCCAAGGCTTAATCAAACCAGGCTCATTAGCCAAAGCTCAATTAACTCAAGCCCGATTAACCATAGCAAGCCTACGCGAGCGCAACTGGGCCAAGAGTGATTGGCCGGATTCTATTAATCTGGCTGTACTGACCCGGTCAGGGTGCATTAACTTTGCGCTACTAATTTTCACTGACTGGTTCTGGCCCTAATCACCAGACTCTATTAGCCTGGCGATATTGGCATGACCCTGTTTGTACGTCCCGATTAGTCAGACATCACAGCCACGATTTTTTCGGCAAGGTCGTCCAGACCGTCATCGGGTAGGCCCGCCACATTGAGTCGGCCGTCGCCGACAATGTAAATAGCAGATTCATCACGCAGTCTGTCAATGTGCTCTTTGGTCAGCGGCAGACGAGAAAACATACCACGTTGCTCGGCAATAAAATCGAACTTGTCAGAGTTACTTCTTTTTCTGAGTGCGTCAGCAAATTCACGACGGAGACGCTGCATGCGTGTGCGCATTTCGTTCAGCTCTTCCATCCAAATCGCTTTCAGTGAGTCGTCCTTGAAGATCATGGCGGTCAGTGCAGCGCCATGATCAGGTGGCATGGAATAGTTTGCGCGAACGGTGGTGGTCAGTCGGGACTGTGCGAGATCGGCGGCACTGGCGTTGGCACCAATGACAATGGCAGAACCAACGCGATCGCGGTAGAGCGCCAGATTTTTTGAGCAGCTGGCGGCGATAACCAGTTCAGGTACGTTGTTCACCAACAGTCTTAAGCCGGCCGCATCTTCTTCGAGTCCCACGCCAAAGCCCTGATAGGCCATGTCAACAAACGGAATGATTTTGTGTTTGTTAACGAGATCAGCCACGGCCTGCCATTGGTCAAGGCTCATGTCGGAGCCAGTTGGGTTATGGCAGCACCCGTGAAGCAGCAGCACGTCGCCTTCTTTGGCGTTAGACAAGGAGGCCATCATGCCGTCGAAGTCAACTTTGTTGTTGGCGCTATCGTAGTACCGGTATCTTTCCAGTTTGTGGTGTGCTGCGGTCAGCATCGGAATGTGGTTGGGCCAGGTAGGGTCAGGTACCCATGTGGTGGCATCCGGGCTGACAGAATGCAGCATATCAGACAGCACCCGCAATGCTCCGCTGCCACCGGGGGTCTGTACGGATCGGGCGCGGGTCTGATCGTAGTCTTGTCCTAAAATAAGCTCACGGATAAAACCGCAGAACACCTGGTCGCCAGCCGGGCCCACATAATTTTTGGTGTTTTGCTCGTCATAGAGTTTTTTCTCGGCCAGTTTGACGGCTCTCATGATCGCCGTTTGACCCTTGCTGTCTTTATAGACGCCGACGCCAAGATCCATTTTGTTGGGTCTTTCGTCTGCCCGAAACTCGGTCATTAACGCGAGGATGGCATCGGGGGCCGAGGCGGGTAGGGCTTCGAACATGACGTGTGACTCTCCGGGTAAAGTTAATAGCTGCGGTATTTTAGCGCGTTCTGAGCCAAACCACGACCGGCAAATGCGCGCGTGTTCCGGTGGCGTCCTTGGTTGGCGTCTTTGATTGATGTCTCTGGTTTGCGTCTCTGGGTCGCGTCTCTGGGTCGCGTCTCTGGGTGGCGCGTGTGGTTGGTGCAGCTTGTCGCTTATCTGGTCGCCCATTGGTCGCCAATTTGGTCACCAGTTTAATCACCAGTCTGGTTACCAGTCTGGTCACCAGTGTGCCGCTTGGCTGGTCGCGTGTCTTTATTGTATGCCCTGCTGCCTGCCCTGCTGCCTTTTTGGCCGAGCGCTTGGGTTGCCTGTGTTGGTGGGAAGTGCGGCTCAGCGGGTTTTGATGATCTCGCCGGTCTGAACTTGCCACTGACGAGCGTATTCACCCTGCTGCGCGATTAGTGTGTCGTGATTGCCAGACTCTTTTATGGTGCCATCGCCAATGACCACAATATTGTGGCTGTTGACGATTGTCGAAAGTCGATGCGCAATCACCAGCACCGTTCTGTCCTGTGACAACCGCGCCAGTGATCGTTGAATAGCAGCTTCAGTCTCGTTGTCGACAGCGCTGGTGGCTTCATCGAGAATTAAAATGGTCGGGTCTTTTAAAATGGCACGTGCCAGAGAGATGCGCTGGCGTTGCCCACCCGACAACCGTACCCCCCGTTCACCGACCATCGTGTCGAGCTGATCAGGCAGCTGCCCAATAAAATCCCAAGCCTCAGCCGCACGACAGGCATCGATAATCTCATCACCCGACGCGCTTGGTTTACCGTAGGCAACATTGTCTCTGATGCTGCCATCAAACAGAAATATATCCTGACTCACCAGACCGATTTGCTCTCGGAGTGTTGTGAGTGGTAAATCTGCGATAGGCACGCCGTCTAGCGTGATCGTGCCGGTATCAGTCTCGTAAAACCGTAACAGGAGTTTTGCGAGTGTTGATTTACCGGACCCGGTAGCGCCGACAAACGCAGTTGATGTACCCGCCGGAATGGTGAGGTTGATATGGGAGACGCCTGCACCACTGGACGGATAATGGAAGCTCACATCCCGAAACTCGAGGGCACCTGATACGGGTGTGGGTAAAGTTGCCGTACCGGTATCACGCACGCGGATCGGGGTATGCAGCAGATTCAAAATGCGTCTCGTGCTCGCCATTGCCCGCTCGTACAGATCAACGGTTTGTGCAAGACCGGTCAGTGGCCACAGCAGCCGTTGGGTCAAAAATACCAGTACGCCATACGCGCCAACATTCAGCGAACCGTCAAGGGCCTTCATACCACCGACAATAAATGTGCACAAAAATCCGGTCAGGATTGCCATTCTTATAATGGGTATGAACGCCGAGCTCACAGCAATAGCACGCCTGTTAGCCAGCACATACCGTTCACTCGCGGCACTTAACGACTTGGCCTCACGTGCCTCGGCGGTGAACGATTTGATGGTGGCAATACCGCCAATACTGTTGGACAGTCGGTTGGCCAGATGGCCTACCTGTTCACGTACATCGGCATACAGTGGAGTAGCGCGTTTCAAAAAGAAAAACGCGCCCCAGATAATGACCGGGATGGGTGTGATGGCCAATAATGCAATGAGTGGTGACAAATAAAAGAATACGGCGCCCACAGCCACTACAGCAACAAAGGTCTGAATAAAATCGTTAGCGCCACCATCGAGAAACCGTTCAAGCTGGTTGACGTCATCGTTTAGTATCGCAATCAGCTCGCCTGAGCTGCGGTGTTCAAAAAACGCCATGTCCTGGCGTTGGACGTGTTCGTAGGTGTCTTGTCTGAGCTCTGCCTGCAGCCGTTGCGACAGATTGCGCCAGAGAATGAGGTGCAGATATTCGAACAGTGACTCGCCCGCCCAGATGACAAACGTCAGAAACGCCAGTGCCAGGATCTGCGAGCGGGGTGTTTCAAACCCAAATCCTGCCAGAAAACTTGCCTCCCGGTTTACGACCACATCAATGGCAATACCGATCAGTATTTCCGGCATCACGTCAAAGAGTTTGTTCAGCACCGAACACACGGTTGCCAGAATAATCTGTCGGCGGTGACCGCGTGCGTACCGGATCAGTGACAGCAGTGCCTGAAAGCTGCCCGGTCGCAATTCAGTGCCTTGTGGCGGGTTGTCGATAGCCATTATCCGCTTAGTGTTTGTGGTGCCGTTTCAGTATGACGGTTTGTAACGCACGCCCAATGCAACCGTGTCGGTCAAAGAGTCGTGCGTCGGCCATACCACTGCCGTGGGTTTCCCAATAACCGATTGCCTCGGATCCTATCCAGTCGTCGACCGGATCGCGATGCAACAGTATGGTCAGGTCAGCGTTCACAAAGCTGATCTCGTCAGGTTCTGCGTTCCTGCCCATCGCATTGGTGCAGTCGGCCATGGGACAGACGCGTTGAAACGGTGAGGGTGTCTCGTTCGGTAACAGCGGAACCGTTTTGAGCCAGGTGCGGGTTGGACCGGGCGAGCCGTCATTGCCCGGCGGGTATCGTGTTTCGACGCCGTCGCCGGCAAACGACGGTAATGCATGTAGTGGCTGAATCGGAAAGTCGCTGGGCGCACAGTGTTCAGGTGTGCTCATCAATGGATCGTGGCCACGGGTCGTTGGTATCGGATCTGTCGAGCGTTGCGGTGTTGTCAGCAGCCCGGTGGCGGTGGCGAGCAACACCCCGTCCGGACTCACGATTTCGCTCTGCGCAGTCGACACCGTTCTGCCCTGATGCTCGATGGTGGCCGCCACACAGAAGCCCGATACCGGCAGGGGCTTTTTCAGCACCACCGTCAGTCGGATGAGTCGCTGTTCGGGTAACAACGCCTCTATACTGCGCGCAGCGAGTCCGGTGGGCGGACCTGCATGACAGTGCTCAGTACTCCACGGACCACGTGTGTGCTCGGTGGGCACAAAGAAACGGTCATCGGTGGTGGTAAAAAAGCTGACGCTGCGGGTCATGGCGAGTATTGTGTCGGCGAGCGTACAGTGTAGCTTTTGTCAGCAGACAGCGCACGCATTCTGGCGGTGATACCAGCGCCTGTCCGGTGGCCATACTGCCGTACGGTCTCAGGTTATCTATGCTATCGACGTCAAGACTGCGTCATGTCTTGCATCCAGACGCTTTGCAGCGGTGCAGCTATCGCAGTATCGGGTATCGGTTGGGCAGGCGTGCAGAATGAGACTCCGTGCACGATTGTTGCCCGTGATTTAGTGGTGTAATGCTCCCGTCACATTAAATCTTTAGCATCCCCGGAACAGGCGCGTTCGAGAGGTGTAAACTTGACGGGTATCAAATGACTCAACAGCAGGCGGCAACGCCGAACAGGGTAATCCCCGGTATGAACAGACTCAATTTTTTAACCGACATACTGTCCTCGTTGTTTGATCGCGAGGCTCTCAACGACGCGAAAACCGACGCCAGACCAGTGGGCGAATTGTGCGAGGCTTTGCTGTCGGGGCGTGGCGAGATGTCCGGTAACCGGACCGCTATTGCAATACTCGAACAGTTTGAGCAGTGCGACGAGCATGCCCAACGCGACTTTTTTCAGCTGCTGTTAAATCAATTTGATATCGATGCCGAAGCTGCGGTGACAGCGGCAACAGCCTATGCAGACAATGCCACGCCTGATCACTGGCGCGCGCTTCTCGAAACTACCGAGCCGCGGCGACAGGAATTGCTGCGACGGATGAACCGGTTTCCCGGTGCGACCAGTCGACTGGTGGCGGTACGTAAACGACTGCTCGATTTTCTCAGGGATACACCAGAATTCAGCCGTATCGATACCGATTTTGAGCATTTGTTTACGTCGTGGTTTAATCGTGGTTTTTTGGTGCTGCGCCAAATTGACTGGGACACCCCTGCAAGTATTTTAGAGCGCATTATTCGATATGAAGCGGTACATGCCATCAACGACTGGACCGATTTGCGCGGCAGACTGCAACCGCAAGACCGCCGGTGTTTCGGTTTTTTCCACCCGGCGATGCCCGATGATCCGCTGATCTTTGTTGAGGTCGCGTTAACCCGTTCGTTACCCGACTCGATACAGTCAGTGTTGTCTCCCGAGCGTGATGCATTGTCACCGATGGATGCAGATACGGCGGTGTTTTATTCCATCTCCAACTGCCAACGCGGATTACGGGGTATCTCGTTCGGTAACTTCCTGATCAAACAGGTGGCGAACGAACTGAAAGTTGAGTTTCCGAATCTGACCACGTTCAGAACCCTGTCGCCCGTGCCATCGCTGATGCGTTGGGTGGGTTCGCAGCATGCTGTGTCATCTGAATTATCGGAGGCCTGTGATGTTGCCGCAGCATTCGCACGTTCTGAGGCAGAGGCCGATGATGTAGCGTCAGCCGCAAAACTAAAAGGCCTCACCGCAGAGTACCTGACCAACCAGCGCCGTGATGATCGTCAGCCGATGGATCCGGTAGCACGCTTTCATCTGGGTAATGGCGCGAGCCTGTCCGAAATTCTGGTGCA
>CALDUO010000063.1 GCA_937923745.1 uncultured Granulosicoccaceae bacterium | reverse complement strand
TCCTGGCTTGACGCACAATTTGCAATGACCCCGTCGCTGACCAGCCCCTACACGCTGGCAAACAGTAACGGCAGCCGCCGGGAGCCACGCCACTACATTTGGTGGGAAAACGCGCTATCAGCGCCTGACCAACTCAGGCAGCGGGTCGCCTTCGCGCTGAGCCAGATCTTTGTGGTGTCTGATCTTGATTTCGCCTTGGGTAACGCTCAGTACGGCATGTCCAACTACTACGATATGCTGATCAACAATGCGTTTGGTAATTATCGTAACCTGCTCGAAGAGGTCACGCTGCATCCCGTGATGGGTGTTTACCTGAGCATGGTCAGAAATGAAAAAGCCAACCCCGCCGAGAACATTCGTCCCGATGAAAACTATGCACGCGAGGTGCTGCAGTTGTTCTCGATCGGACTCTTTGAGCTCGACAGCAGCGGCCGGCCTACCCCGGCCAACAATCCAACACCTGCCTACACCCAACAAACAGTCGAAGAATATGCGCGCGTGTTCACCGGTTGGAATTTCCCGAATGCACGCTCCTGGACCGACACAAGAATTACCAACGAAAACTACCTGTCGCGTATGGTGCCTGACGAAACCTTTCACGACACCGGCTCGAAAACACTGTTAAACGGTGTGGTGTTGCCAGCAGGTCAGAGCACGGCCAAAGATATGTCCGACGCGCTCGACACCATTTTTAATCACCCGAACGTCGGGCCTTTTATCGGACGACAACTCATCCAGCGATTGGTGACGAGTAATCCGTCTGCCGCTTATGTCAGTCGGGTGGCATCAGTGTTTAACAACAACGGCAATGGCGTACGTGGCGATCTGCGCGCAGTCATTAACGCCATCCTGATTGACGACGAGGCACAGAACGGTCAGCTCGCCAATCCGGACTTCGGCAAAATCAGAGAGCCGGTTATAAAATTCACACACTTTTTTCGTGCGCTTGATGGTACACCGGGCCCGTTAGCCGACGGCGTCCACAGCACGGCAGACTTCACCGTGGATCGCATCGACGAGGCCACCGGTCAGGCGGTCATGAGTTCACGCTCGGTCTTTAATTTTTATTTGCCCGACAACCCGCTCACCAACGGCTCGAACCTTCAGTCACCTGAAAACCAGATCATGACCGAAACCAACATCGGAGCAACGCACAACAATTACCACCACCAAGTGTATCGCTTCCACAACCGGGCAGACCTCTCCGACGACAATCCGCGCGTCACCGTTATTGACCTTGAGCCGCTCGCAGCCTTGGCACGCAGCTCTGATGATGTCATGGACTGGATAGACCTTGTCTTTTTCAGCGGCGCCATGCCAACCGATATACGCGAAGTCATAAAACAACACCTGAACACCATCAGAATCACCAACAGCGATGGACTGTTTGCGCGAGCACAGGACGCCTTGTTTTTATCGATCACGTCCCCTGCCTCCAATTTCCAGCACTGACACGGTACTCATCATGAAATACAACACAGACAAATCCCGTCGTCGTCTGCTGAAAAGCGTGGCAGCCCTACCGTTTTTGGGCTCTGGTATCAGCATGACTGCCGCACCCAAAACCGCAGCTGCAGCTACCTGCTCACCTAAATCATTGGTGTGTATTTTTCTGGCCGGTGGCGCAGATTCCTTTAATATTTTTGTGCCGGGCGGCGCAGCCTATAACGACTACCGCACCACCCGTAATGAACTGGCGGTGGACGACAACGACCTCATCTCCGTCAATGATTCCGCGCAAGGCAACTTTGGCTTTAACACCGCAACCGGTGCCATGGCGAGACTCTACCAGGAAGGTCGACTTGCCGTGGTCAGTAACACGGGCCCCTTAATTCGTCCAACCACCAAAGCCGATTACCTGAACGAGACCGCTCTGCCACAGAGCCTGTTTGCACACAACACACAACAAAAGCTCTGGCAAACCGGTGCAGGGCAAGTCACTGGCTCCAGCTCATTTGGCTGGGGCGGCGCTATCTGTGATCATGCCGCGCTGTGTAACGGTAACATTGCCGTAGCACCGGGCTTCTCTACGGCAGGTAACAACGACTGGCAAACTGCGTCCAACTCAGACTACATCAGTCTAAACGCAGCACTCACGGTTGAGCAGATGCTCGGACACGCCAATGTTTCAGACTGGATACCGCCGAGACGCCAGGACCGTATGCGTAACGTGTATGCCGCCATGGCTCAACTGGGCAGTAACAACTCGTCTCGCTTTCAGCAGGAACTGGCCGGTACTTTTTCAAGAGCCACCGTCGCGACCGACGCCTTGCACAGTGCGCTACGCAACAACCCGTTGCCACAAATGACCTACGACGGCAAAAACAAACTTGCCATCCAACTGCACATGGTGGCACGTCTGATCGCCTCGCGAACGGCATTGCAACAACAACAGCAGGTGTTTTTTGTACTGATGGGCGGATGGGACACGCACTCCGATCAACTACAACGCCTGCCATCTCTGTACCGCGACCTCAACGAAGGAATTGATGCGTTTCAAAACACCATCGACGGATTGGGTCTGGCCGACACAGTCACCTCGTTTACCGCCTCTGATTTTGGCCGAACCTTGACCAGTAACGGCAACGGCACCGACCACGGTTGGGGCGGACACAACTTTGTCTTCGGCAATGCCGTCCAGGGCGGACGTGTCTACGGGCAGATGCCAAGCTATACGAAGATCGACAACCCGGACGATGCCGGTAATAACGATGCAAGCTTTGCCGGTCGCATTATTCCCGGCACATCGGTCCATCAGTACGGCGCTACCCTTTCCTCGTGGATGGGTCTCGACGACGCTGACATGCTGTCGATCTTTCCCGACCTCAATAATTTCACCACCCGCAATCTTGGATTTATGAGCTAAGCGCGGAATCTTGCATATACTTGTGGTCACGGTATGAAAACCCGAACCACACATGCTACTGACCGATTCCAGCAACAACACACATCTGAGTTACTGCACCAACATTCACGCCGGTGAAGCGTGGCCTGATGTGCTGCAGAGCCTCTATGAAAACGTACCCACGGTCCGCGCCAGCGTACCCGACGACACCCCGTTTGGCCTTGGCCTTCGGGTATCTGCCAGCGCGTCCAAGGCGCTACAAAGCCACACAGCCCGGGAAGAGCTTCGCAGCTTTCTGACAAAAACCAACACCTACCTCTTTACCATTAACGGCTTTCCGTACGGCACCTTCCATGGACAACCTGTTAAGGAGGGTGCATACAAGCCCGACTGGACCCAACCGGAACGGCTCGGCTACACCAATGATCTGGCCACACTGCTCGCAGAATTTCTACCCGCACAAGATACCGCCGGTCAGCCAGTACAGGGCAGCGTCAGCACCGTGCCAGGCTCGTACAAACCATGGATCAATGGTGATGAAAGCAAACTGGCACTGATCGCCGGGCAAATGGTGCAGCATGTCGCCCATTTGGTGTCACTTAAGGAAACCACCGGCAACACTATTGCGCTGGCGCTGGAACCCGAGCCGTGTTGTTTGTTGGAAACCATCGATGAGACTGTCGATTTTTTTCAGCAAAGACTCTTCAGTCAAGCAGCACAAACACAGTTGAGTCAACTCACCGGTCTATCCCTCACTGAGGCAAATGATGCGCTGCATACGCACATCGGTGTGTGTTACGACGTCTGTCATGCTGCTGTCGAATTTGAAAACCCGATAGACAGTATCCGGCAACTGCAACACGCCGGCATCACCATACCCAAAGTTCAGCTCAGCTCGGCACTTCGACTCACCAATGTCACCGCAGCATCAGTGAATCACTTAAAACCATTCGCCGAACCTGTGTATATGCATCAGGTGGTCGAAAAAAACCGTCGTAATGAGTTGTCTCGCTTTAATGATCTGGCAGATGCCTTTCGCGGGGGTGCAATTGATGCTGGCAGTGAGTGGCGGGTACACTTTCATGTGCCGGTTTTTCTGGACACCATGGAGCACTTCGATACCACACAGTATTTTCTCAAAGAGATACTGGCACTGCAGGCACGCGAACCTGTCACCCACCACCTGGAAATAGAGACCTATAGTTTTAATGTGTTACCACAGCAATACCAGCAGGTGAGTGTGGCGCAGGCAATCGCGCGCGAAATGCACTGGGTTCAAACACAACTGGCCGATGCCCGCGTATGACACTGCGCGATGCACTGTCACTCGGGCGCGTCTCCAACTTACCGACCGTCTGGGCCAACGCAATCACAGCGATGGTGCTTACCACCGCAGCACCACACTGGTGGGCAGTGCTCACCGTCATTGTCGGTCTGTCGCTGTATTATGTTGCCGGCATGTATTTAAACGACGCGTGCGATGCAACCATTGATGCACTAGAGCGACCCGAGCGTCCGATACCATCCGGCAGAGTCTCACGTGCCACCGTATTCAGTATGACTGTGTTGCTGTTTGTGGTCGGCTCAATCCTCATTATCGTGCCGTCATTACTCGACACCGACCGGTCTTCATCGCCTGTGGTGTGGAGCGCCATTGAATTAATCACCTGTATCGTGGCGTACAATCTGTGGCACAAGAGTAATCCATTGAGCCCTGTCATCATGGGGTTGTGCCGGGTGATGGTATATGTGACTGCAGCGTTTGCACTGGGTGGTTCGCTCGCAACACCGTTAATCACGGCAGCAGTATTGGTGCTGTCTTATTTAATCGGACTCACCTACGCTGCCAAACAGGAACACATCAATACCGTGAGTCATCAATGGCCGCTGGTGTTTTTGCTGTTACCGTTAATCGCTTTATGCCTACCCGTTATGGGCAGCCAGTGGATACCGGCATTTCAGATAACATTGCCCACCGTCGAGCATATGTTGTTGGCAGCTGTATGGATAACACTGGTGTCTACTGTGTTTGTGGCGTGTTACTGGATAAAGCGGCGACAGCCTCGTGATATTCCCAACGCCGTGTCTGTGCTAATTGCCGGTATGTGTCTGGTGGATGCCGCCGTTCTGGCAGCCAGCGGTTACGCTATCGCGGCCATTGTTGCTACCATCTTTTTTCTGCTAACGCTGGTGTTTCAGCGTTTTATCGCCGGTACCTGAGAGGACTCACTCAACATGCAACGCACACTGGTTATTTTGGTGGTGGGCCTGTCACCGGCACTGGTGGGCGAGCACACCCCCCATTTGCACAAACTCGCAATGCGTGGTGGTCTTCGTCCGATGAAAGCGGTCACGCCCGCCGTGACCTGCACTGCACAGTCAAGCCTGGTCACAGGACTTGCCCCGTCAGAGACCGGCATCGTGGCTAACGGTTGGTACTTTAGAGACCTGTCAGAGGTTTGGTTATGGCGACAGTCGAACAAACTCGTTGGCGGCACAAAAATCTGGGAAGCTGCAAAAGCAAAAGACCCTACATTTACCTGCGCAAAAATGTTTTGGTGGTACAACATGTATTCAACCGCCGACTGGAGTGCCACCCCTCGCCCCATGTATCCTGCTGATGGACGTAAAATACCCGATCACTATACCTACCCGGCGGAAC
Source organism: uncultured Granulosicoccaceae bacterium (assembly GCA_937923745.1). Taxonomy (GTDB): domain Bacteria; phylum Pseudomonadota; class Gammaproteobacteria; order Granulosicoccales; family Granulosicoccaceae; genus CALDUO01. Next base: position 29,798 of record CALDUO010000063.1, on the reverse strand, counting down.
TCCATGACGAACTGGACGAACAGTTTGGCCAGTTCCCGCTGTTTAAGTTTTGGGGCCCGGTCGCAGACATTACCTCCAGCAAATGGATCAGCGACGCCACCCGGCATGTGATGCGAACACGCCAACCCACACTTACATTAACGTATCTACCGCACCTCGACTACAACCTGCAACGCTTGGGGCCAGATCTGGCGCACCCGACCATTCAGTCTGATCTGCGCGACGTCGATGCACTCTGTGGCGAATTAATAGCACAGGCAGAAAAAGAGGGTCAGGACATCATTGTGGTCTCCGAGTACGGCATTACACCGGTCACCGATGCCATACTGATTAACCGTGAACTACGCCAGGCAGGTTTTCTCAGAGTCAGAAACGAACAGGGTCGTGAGCAGTTCGATGCCGGTGCCTCAGATGCGTTTGCAGTCGCTGATCATCAAATTGCCCATATCTACATTAATAATCCTGCTGTCACCGAGCAGGTTAAAACACTGGTATCGTCACTGGACGGGGTTGAAACCGTGCTGGATGCCAACACCAAACACGAACACGGGCTTGATCACGACAACGCAGGTGAACTTGTCGCAATTTCTACCGCTGATCGTTGGTTCAGTTACTATTATTGGCTCGATGATACCCGTGCGCCAGATTACGCACGCACTGTCGATATTCACCGAAAGCCTGGCTATGATCCGGTAGAGCTTTTTATCGACCCCGAAATAAAAGCACCACCACTGAGTCTTGGCTACCGCTTACTCAAACGAAAATTGGGTATGCGCACGTTAATGGATGTCATTTCGCTCAAAGAAACCACCCTGGTGAAAGGCTCGCACGGTCGACCCACCGATGACCCTGATCACGGCCCGCTTGTCATCAGTTCGAACGCGGCATTACTGCCCGACACCGCAATAGACACACTGGATTTTAAAGACCTGGTGCTGGCTCATGTGTTCGCAGATTCAGGCTCCAGTAACTAATACATCGTATTAAGCCAATTAAACCAGCAACACAAAACAGTTATTCAATCAACAGATCACCGGGTAAGTCGTTGTTGTCTTTTACATGCTGACTGCCAGTGTGGCCATCTGTAGTTACCACCGGCTCACGTCCACCGCGCAGAATAGAGTTGCCCTCATACACGGTGCGCTGGTCAACCGGTAGCGGGTCGAGCCAGTCAGATTCTTTCATCTGACCACTCTGCCCGTAGGCGTCCAATGCATTCTGATAACACACCTGTCGCACCTGCTCCTCCGGCACGCCACGCTCGAGTGCCAGTCTTGCAGTTTTGGCAACACCGAGTGGCTCCGAGATACCCCAATCACACGCGGAATCTACCATGATGCGATCACTGCCATACTCCAGCAGCAAATCAACCATACGCGCGTTACCCATTTTGGTGGACGGATAAATCGAGAACGCCGCCCAGTAGCCGCGATCGAGCACTTCTCTGACGGTTTCCTCGTTGTTATGGTCAACCACGATCATCGATGGATCCATGCCATGTTCCTCACAAACATCCATAGAGCGGCTGGTGCCGCGTTTTTTATCCCGATGCGGCGTGTGAATCATCACCGGTAACTCAAGCTCTTTCGCAAGCTCCAATTGCGCCCGAAAGTAACGGTCTTCAAGTGCTGTCTGTTCGTCATAACCGATTTCACCAATCGCAACCACGCCTTCCTTTAACGCAAAACCGGGCAAAATATCCATCACCGCCTCGGCCAATGCTTCGTTATTGGCTTCTTTGGAATTCAGTCCAATCGTGCAGTAGTGCCGAATACCAAACTGACCGGCACGAAACCGTTCGAACCCGATAATCGCGGACAGGTAGTCCATATAAGTGGCAACGTGAGTACGCGGTTGGCCCACCCAAAACGCAGGCTCAATCACAGCCACCACACCGGCGGCGGCCATATTTTCGTAGTCGTTGGTGGTGCGCGAGATCATGTGCGCATGTGGATCAATAAACATCATAACGTGTCAAACCCGCCAGAACGGTAAAGAGATGGTTATGAGTGTAGGGCATCCCACGTCAGTGTACCGGTGGCAACCTGTGCCAATGTTTCGGTGTAGGGGGCGATGATACGCTCGGCCTTGGGATCGATGGGTTGGTCAGGGCCACCACTGAGCGACAAGGCCAATACAGCAGCTTGGTGTTCAGCCTGGTCATCAGATGTTACGGCGGTTGCCAGCGCTTCGAGCGCGGCACCTTCAGCAAACGGACCCACACAGCGCCACAGCTCATAGGATATGCGCCGACCGGCGGCGCGGCGCTCAGCTGCATAGTCACACAGAATCAGCGCAAGCTCGGCATTCGCACGTTCGTCCAATCCGAGAATAGGATGCAACGTCGATTCGGTAAACAGTGCTTTTAAAATCATATGATTCCAGCGATGCTGGTCAAAATGATCACGCGGGCACGGGTTTCGATGGGCTATCGCCTCAAAAATCACCCGCATGTTACTGCGCAGCCCCTCTCCTATCTGTTGCGACAGGGTGTCACTCATCGGAAAAACGGCGGTGCCGTTATACAACGCAATAGACTCGGACAAGTCGGCGGTGCGACACAACTGTTTAACGCACTCGCCAAGACCGGCTGCATCTGCGCCGTAACGCACCAGCAACAACAGGGTTCTGGCGGCCTCATCGATCGTCCAGTGTTGCGGTGACCAGCCAGCACGTGCGGCATCTGCCGCCTGCAGTTCGGTGTCATCAAGCTGTAGATCAAGGCGAGGCAGTTTGCGGGGGATCAGTCCAAACGTGATGGCCAGATCGCGCGGCTCACGGTTGTCGCAGACCAACTGCAATTTTGCCTGTAGCCAGTCAGACTGCGCTGGCGACAATCGGCTATTGAGCCAGTCGGTTAAACACGTGGCCGCAGTCGCTATAGAGGTCGCAGCCGACGTCGCTTCTGAAGTCGCTTGCGGGGTCATTGCTTTGTCACAACGCTTGCCTCACACCCTTACCATTAACCCGGTAGAACCCGCTGGGCGTAGGGTTGTGAGTGAACTGTGCCACTGACTTGTCTGAGCCAGTCTATCGATGCCTGAATCCACTGTGTGTTCATCTCGTGTACCTCAACTCCCACTCCAAGGTCTTCCAGCAATGTGATGGTCAGTTCGCCACCCAAGTGTTCCTGAAACTCTTGAATACCTTTGATCACCTGCAGTTGACCGGTCTCATCGGTTAACTCCAGTGTGTCGTGCCACAGATTAAACCCGAGTTTCTCCAACAGAAAACAGACTCTCGCATCTGCACCTGCAGGTAACAAACCCGCCAGCACTGAATAGCGAGTATCCAGCGCCACACCAATAGCGACAGCTTCGCCGTGGCGAAGTGTATAACGGCTCAACGTTTCAAGCCGGTGCGCTGCCCAGTGTCCGTAGTCGAGCGGACGGGCACTGCCAGTTTCAAACGGGTCGCCACCCTGCCCTATCTGATGCATGTGAAGCTCTGCAGAGCGTTTGATCATGTGCTGCATTGCATCAATATTTTGTGTCACGAGGTCAGACGCATGCGCCTCCAGCCACCGATAAAAATCACCGTCGCGAATCAGCGCTACCTTGACGGCCTCGGCGATACCACTGATGCGTTCACGCTCGGGCAAACACTCTATAAAATCATAGTCGTTCAGCACAGCAAATGGGGGGGCAAATGTGCCGAAATAGTTCTTTTGCCCAAAGAGATTGACGCCATTTTTGACGCCCACACCCGAGTCATTTTGTGACAGCACTGTTGTTGGCACCCGAATATGCCGAATACCCCGATGCGATGTCGCCGCAACAAAACCAACAGCATCGAGCAACGCACCACCGCCGATTGCCATCACATAGGAATGACGGTCAATATTTTGCTCAAACACGACAGTCTGTATACGTTTGATGATCAGCTCATCAGACTTCGACGACTCGCCGGCAGGTAACAGCACCGGAGCGGTCGTTAGTGTAATGGAAGATGCCACAGCGTCACAGTAGGCTTTGATCATTGCCGGTAGCTCGGGTCGGGCTTCGACCACTCCCTCATCGATAAACACAACAAGGCGATGCTCCCGCTGCGGTTCCAGCATACACATCGTGTCCCGCAGCACGGGGTTGTCGGGGGCAAACAGACCCTCGGTGAACACCACAGGAAATTCGTAGGGAACGCTAAATCGTTGCCATGCGACCGTGGTCTCGCACCGTGACTGTTCGAGCGTTAATTGCAGCTGCGCCATGAAAGCACCAAAGGGCCAAATCTGGCGTAAGCCCTGCAGTTAGTGTACCCGTTAGCCCTATGACGAGGAGTGGCAATGCGTTATCTCAACGGAACACTGTGTGCTCTGATGCTGCTGTTCGCCGGCGTGCAATACAATGATCCGGATGGCTGGAAATGGATGCTCATTTATCTGCTTCCCGCCGTATGGACCGGACTTGCCGCATGGCAGCCACAACACCTGCTCCGACGCCTGCCGCATTACCTGTTGCTGGCAAGCATAGGGCTCGGCGTGTGTTTGTTGGTGCTGTACTTCCCGACCACCTCACACTGGTGGGCGGCTGAGGTTTGGTGGGAGACCGAGACTGCACGCGAAGGTATGGGTGCCATGATTAACCTTGCGGTGCTGATCACAGCGTGGTGGAGTGTAAGGCACTGGCAAAGACAGTCGCAACCCAGCGAGCTTGAGCGCCTACCGGCTACCCGATTAGGCGCTCCTATCAAATAACCCGGTGTAATAACCCAGTGTAATAACCTTTGTAATAAGCCGGTACTGCTACTGCTGCTCCCACATAACCGCAACGTTGTCGGCGTCTGCGGCTTTGAGCATATCGATCAACGGCAAAGCACGCGTTTGTAAACTCACCGGCGCCGACCCGTCGTCTTCGTCGATGTCACCTGCCGACGGTTGACTGCCGGTATCAGGCCGTGCCGCTAAGCCGGCCTCCAGCGCCGCCAATGCATTCTGTACATCACCCTCTGCAACAGCACCCGGCACGTCACCGCTTTGACCCATCAGTTTAAGCAGCTGGGTCGCTACATCACCAAACATCACGATGTCGCTACTCGAACGGGATTTAAATGTCACGAGCATGATGGGATAACTCCTATAATTTATTATGGCTAATTTTAACACACACGTCGGAATCGCAGCGATTGCCGCAGGCTCCGCCGCCACGCTATTACTCAAAGCGCAATTTGTCAGCATACCCGACGCGCTGTTGTTAACCGCAGCAGGCACTATCGGAGGTATTGCGCCGGACATAGACCTGGGATCATCGAAACCCGGTAGGCTACTGTTTCTGGCGCTGGGAATACTGGCGTCGGTGTTCGGGGTGATATCACTGATAGAACATTTGTCTACCACCGAACTGTGGATGGTAGGGCTATTGGTGTTTATCGGTGTACGGTATGGCTTGTGGTTTATTTTTTCTAAAATCACCGTGCATCGGGGATCTATACATTCAGTGGTTGCCGGTATAACAGCAGGTTTTGCAACCGCTGCCGGGCTTTATCACTGGGCGGAGGTGCCTGCAACACTCGCGTGGTATACCGCCATTGTGTTGTTTGCAGGCTTCATGATTCATCTATTGCTTGACGAACTTTACAGCGTCGATTTTATGGACAATCGGGTTAAGCGCTCGTTCGGCTCCGCATTAAAACTCGTCGACACCGATCAACTGGGCGGTAGTATTACACTGGTGCTGACCGGATTTCTGTTGTGGTTTTGCACCCCGCCGTTCGATGATGTACTAAAAGCCGTCACTGACCCACAGCTGAGACAGTCGATCAGCGTTAACTTTCTGCCAGCATGGTTTACCAATTGGCTCCCGAAGATAACGGGCTAGCACACACCGCCCATTGAATGACCGGCACTGGTGCCCGCTCACCAATGGCCCTAATGAAAAGTGTAACGATGATTTAACGGGCAAAAAAAAGCCCGGGCTATGCCGGGCTTTTGTTGGTATTGAATACGTCTCTCTGTGGTATCAGGTATCGACGTCGAGTGCTTCGAGGGTCTCGTAAGTCAGACCACCACGGTCAAGGTTCTTACGGGTCTGATAGGACTCCAGTGCACGATTGGTCGCAATGCCGAGCACACCGTCCAGAGGGCCGGGATCAAACCCTTCTCTCTTCAGCGCACGTTGCAGATCAACGACGATGTCGCGGGTCATGTTGGTTTCACACAGGACCTTACGCCACTCAAGCTTTGCAGGTGCTGTCTGTACGCGCTTGGCTACGGTGCGGGTTTTCTCGGGAATTTGAATTCTGCGCTCGGTAGCAGCAGACACCAGACGATCAACCCGAACGGTTTCGTAGGTGGCCGGAACATCAACAACCTGTGTTGTTGCCGGTGTTTTCAAAACACGAGCCTTAACGTTACGGAACTCAGCTTCTTTTGGTAACAGGCAAGCTTCGTTGCCGGTGTACTTTGCGCCTTCAACCGGCGACTCGCCTTTAGCCAACCAATAAAAATTGGCTTCAGCCACTTTAACCCGCTTGGTCACCGACCGATATTCTGCCGGGATAGACTCACGTCTGACAGAAGCAGGCTTCACCAAGCGTTGCACCTGCACAGTCTTGTAGACTGCAGGCACATCAACCTGACGGGTTGTTGCCGGCTTGTCGAGAACGGTTTTGGTAATGGTCTCAAAACGTGCCGGAATTTCAACCAGACACATGATTTCGCCGGTGGTGTTATCGATACGTTCAACCAAGCCACGACCCTGCTTCCATACTTGCTTGGCAGGCTCTACCAAAACCTGTTGGCTTACCGAGCGATACGACGCCGGCACATCAATCACCTGGCTGGTTGCCTCTTTGACTACCACGCGCTCCGAGACAGTTTCGAATTCAGCGGGTGACACGATAATTCGGTCGCTCGCCTCCGATACCAGCACCTGCTCGGTTTCGGTTTTGAATTCTGCCGGGGTGTAATACTCACGAAAGCAGCTACCCGGGGAGACAGTGGCAAGGTTGATACCCGAACCCGTCAGGGCATCAAGCATCGCCGGGCCTGCAGGCACGTCGTCGTTACGACCCGTAGACATCCAGGTGGTGGACGCCGGACTGATTTCGATACGTTCGATGCGGTCTTCATACTCGGCAGCCACTGCCTTGATGGTACGACTCGCCTCTTTGACGACGATGGTTTGTTCCACCGACTCGTATTTTGCCGGAATGATCTGCACCCGCTCAGACGCTTCCTGAACCACCACGGTTTCGGACTGCGTTGTGAATTGGGCAGGCGTTATGACCTTCGCATAACACTCACCGGCTTTCGCATCGGGCAGAGTTTCGGTGTTATCGAGCTGTTGCGCACTGACCAATGCCGGCAGTGTCGCCATTGCAAATGCAGATGCCAGTACAATTGGGTTATATCTCATTCAATTCTTCTCCAGAAACGCGCTGGCGTAATTCTCTTACCGATGACGTTTATTTTCAATCACCGATTTGATTATTTCATTTTCAAGCCAGTATTATGACGCTTCGTTAAGTGTTGGTTACCCATCCGAGGATGAAATTAATCAATCAATGCACCGTGCTTACGCTAATCACGCCATAGGCGCTAACATTTTGACTGTCTCGTCATCTTTATTACATCGACAAACAATAACATTTCGGTAAGGTCAGCAACGCCCAGTCAGGGTAAATGCACACCGAAAACACAGACTGCGCACCACTGCCGTTTCACCAAAGCTCACGTTTTCCCAATCATACAAACCTGATCATGCAAACCTGATCGTGTAAACCAGATCATGCGAACCGGATCATTCAAGTCAGATCAGGTGCGATACTCCTGCATGGCTTCAGCCAGAAACGTCCACAGGTATTCGGCATACGTCCATCGCACCTGCAGAATAAACCCGTCCTCTGCCTGACCATCCGCTTGGGTCAGCAAAATAGCCGCGTGACCGAACCGCGTCTGCGCACAGTCTGAGCCATCGGCTAACGCAACATCCACATTGAGCGGCGTACCTTTGCGTAAAACACGTCGGGCGTCCGGACCTGCCAACTTTAATGTGGTGTAATAATCACTCACATCCACCACGGCACTATGGACACCCTGCAGAGCATTCTGCAACCTCTGTACCGTGTCACCTGCCAACAATGTTTCATTGTGTAAACGATAGAGCAGTTCAGACGGACCTAACCAGATGAGCTCAGAGGTATCGTTCGATGACACCGAATTGGCGCGCGTTGGCGCGGATAAACCGGTAGCCTCCTGCACGGCGGCTATGAATGCCGCATTGTCATGCTCACCGCGAATAATCACCTTGATGCAATGGGGCATCGTCGACAACGATACCGCGCCGTAATCGAGTGGCTCTGCATGGATCGCTTCGGTGGTAAACACGCTGTAGATTTGTGCGCTCATTGGCCTTTCTCCGGCTTAGTTTCCGGGCTTTTGTCGATGCTCAGAAAATCGGGTTTTACCAACGTCACTCCTATCATTTGACCATCCATCAATTGCGCTGTGAGTGATTCGCCCAATCGATCCAGCCCGTTAGTCACCAAGCCCATGGCTATCGAGCGCTTCGCGTTTGGACTCATATAGCTCGAAGTCACATGACCTTGTGTGACAGCCGGTACCCGACGCACGTGCCCCTCAACAAGATGTGCCCCCTCGGGTAGTACCGTGTCAGGATCATCTGTTAACAGCCCAACCAGTTGTCTGCGCCCGGACGCTGCGGTGTGCGTGCGAGACAGTGATCGCTTACCCAGAAAATCGGGCTTGTTCTTGTTCACAATCCACGACATACCAAGATCAAACGGTGTCACCGTACCATCGGTGTCCTGACCCACAATGATGAATCCTTTTTCAGCACGCAGCACGTGCATGGTTTCGGTACCGTACACGGTTAAATCGAACGCTTTACCGGCATCAATCAATGCTTCCCAAAGGGCCAGACCGTGTCGGGCACTCACATTAATTTCAAACGACAACTCGCCGGTAAAACTGATCCTGAACACACGTGCATCCAGCCCCGCGACTTTCATTGACTTGTAGGACATGTGCGGGAAAGACTCATCAGACAGGTCTTCATCGGTCAGTGATTCCAGCAACGCTCTGGCGTTGGGTCCGTTTATCGCAGCAACAGCCCATTGCTCGGTCACACTGGTGCAATAGACTTCGCGCTCCGGCCATTCGGTCTGTAACCACTCTTCCAACCAAGCCATCACGCGAGCAGCCCCACCGGTTGTGGTTGTCATATGAAAATGATTTTCGCCGAGGCGTGTCGTGACACCATCGTCGAATACCATGCCATGCTCGTTGAGCATCAGACCATAACGACAATGACCCACGGGTAATTTAAGCCACGCGTTGGTGTAAACCATATTCAAAAACCACGCAGCATCAGCGCCTTGAATATCTATTTTGCCGAGTGTGCTTGCGTCGACCATACCGACAGACTGTCGTGTTGCCAGTGCTTCGCGATCAACCGCCTGATGCATGGTTTCACCGTGACGCGGAAAATACCACGGGCGTTTCCAGTCACCGACATCTTCAAAGACCGCATTGTTCAGCTCATGCCAGGCATGCATTGGCGTTTTACGTGCCTGCAAAAATAGCTCACCCCGATTTTGTCCGGTAATGGCACCGAACGTCACTGGTGTATAGGGAGGGCGGAACGTTGTTGTACCCACCGACGGGATATCGGTTTGTTGGATACCTGCCATGATCGACAATGCATTCACGTTAGACGTCTTACCCTGATCGGTACCCATTCCCGTGGTGGTGTAACGCTTTAAATGTTCAACCGACCGATAGCCCTCGGTGGCGGCCAGATGAATGTCTGCTACCGTCACATCATTTTGCAAATCATGAAAGTGTTTTGAATAGCCCCGGTCGTTCCATTTTTGTAACAGCCCTTCTGCGGCACCGGTGTTTGCAGGCACCACATAAAAGTCGCGGCCATTGACAGCATCAGCTGCCAACGCCTTTGTTAACTGCGGCATAGGTACCGAAGGCTTTGGGTCCGATGCTGCAGCGCGCGCTGCAATCTCACCGGCTTCGGCACCCGTGGCAAGACATTGCGCAGTATCGTAGACGCCAGCGCATGACCCGGCAGACACACTGGGGTTTATCGCAACTGCTTTGTCAGGCACAAACGCTTGTATTCCGGACTCAAACCGTAACTTGCCACGCGATTGACTAAAAAGATTCACCACCGGGTTCCAGCCGCCACCGTTCGCAATGACCTGCGCATTCACGGTAACCGGGTCACCAACAAGACTTTGCGCGTCGTCGCTCAACCGGCGAATTTCAACACGGCGTATTGCACGGCTGCCAATAACGTTGGACACGGCATACCCGTGATACACCGTGATACCCACATCACGGGCACGCTTGACCGATACTGCACTGGCGCTTTGGCGTGTATCCACAACCGTCACCGCACCACCGGCTTCATGCACCGCAATAGCAGTGTCGTAGGCACTGTCATTATTGGTGAACACACACACCGATTTTGCCGGCAACACACAATAACGACGGATATACGTGCGCACTGCATTGGCGAGCATCACACCCGGCCGATCGTTGTCTTTAAACAGTAGCGGACGCTCGATCGCACCAGCGGCTATCACCACCCGTTTTGCACGAATCTTCCAAAAACGTTGTCTTGGTGAATAACCACCATTACCGATGCCGAGATGATCAGTCACACGTTCTGCTGCAGTCAAATAGTTGTAGTCAAAGTAACCGGTCACGGTACAGCGCGGTACCACAGTGACATTGTCATACGTACCCAGCGTCTCCAGCGTCGTCTTTAACCACTGGGCAGCAGTCACGCCGTCAACGGTTTCATCAGACGCCAGCAACGAGCCGCCCATCTCTGACTGCTCATCCATGATAATCACCGATGCGCCGGTCTTGGCGGCAGCGAGTGCAGCACTTAATCCGGCTGGACCACCGCCGGCGACCAACACATCGCAGTGCGCATGCAGCTGCTCATAACGATCCGGGTCTTTCTGCTCCGGTGACTTGCCAAGACCTGCTGCGTTACGAATAAAGTGCTCGTACGTCATCCACATGGACGCAGGCCACATAAACGTCTTGTAGTAAAAACCAGCCGGTAAAAAACGCGACAACAAGGAATTAACCGCACCGATATCGTATTTAACCGATGGCCAACAATTCTGGCTATTGGCACGCAGGCCCTCATATAACTCAACCTGGGTGACGCGCGTATTGGGCTCGGTGTAGGCACCGCTTTCGAGTTGGACAATGGCATTGGGCTCTTCAGAGCCTGCTGTAAAAATACCCCGCGGACGGTGATACTTAAAACTGCGACCGGTCAGGTGTACACCATTTGCCAACAGCGCTGAGGCGAGCGTGTCACCTTCATAACCGAAGTACTGGCGACCGTCATAATAAAACCGTACCGCGCGTCCACGACGGATACGGCCAATACCCTCGATTCGATTCACATGACTCATACGCCGGACACCTTTGCAGTGCCTGATGTTGCATCGGACAGTTGTTGGGTGAGTTGTTTGGCATCAGGTGCAGGTTCACCAGGCTTGTAGGTCACCAGAAACTGATCGGAGACGGTATCGCGCACCGCGTTAAACCATCGGCGACAGCCAAAATCGTGCGTCCAGCGTTCATAGTGCAAGCCTTTTGAATTGCTGCGAAAAAACACATAGTTGCCCCACTGTTCATCGTTTAGTGTTGCAGTTTCGGTGGGCCGTGCAATGTGCGCCTCACCATGCGCGCTAAATTCTGTCTGATCTCGCTGACCGCACCACGGGCATTCAATAAGTAACATATCGTGTCTCCTTTAGTGCGCGACCGCTGCTGCGGCGCCTTCGTCGATCAGCGCGCCTGTATTAAACCGGTCTATCGAGAACGGGGCTGCTTTTTCGTGCATTTCACCTTGCGCAATCGAGTGCGCAAACAGATGCCCGGATCCCGGAGTGCATTTAAATCCACCCGTACCCCAACCACAATTAATAAACAGATTTTTAACCGGGGTTTTTGACAGGATTGGCGAGCGGTCTGTTGTCACGTCTACAATGCCACCCCACTGTCGTAACATGCGCAGCCGCGAGAACAACGGAAAGAGTTCTACCAGCGGGCCCACCACGTGTTCAATTTGATCAAAACTGCCGCGTTGCGAATAAGAGATATAAGCGTCAGAGCCTGCGCCCACGACCAACTCGCCCTTATCGGACTGACTCACATAGACGTGGATGCCGTTCGACATGACCACGCAATCAATCACCGGTTTCACCGGCTCGGAAACCAACGCCTGCAACGGCACAGATTCCAACGGCATACGAAAGCCTGCCATCTCGGCGAGCACGCTGCTGTGCCCGGCAACCACACAACCGACTTTGCCCGCACCAATCAAACCTTTTGAGGTGCGCACTCCTTTGACTTCACCGTTTTGTATATCAAAGCCTTCTACCGCACAGTTTTGAATGATATCAACACCCATATCATCAGCACCGCGGGCATACCCCCATGCCACCGCATCGTGCCTTGCAGTACCACCACGACGTTGAAGCAGCCCACCCATGACCGGATAACGACAGTTCAGGTTGATGATAGGCAGCATTTTTTTAATCTGCTGAGGGTTTAGGAACTCAGAATCAATACCGTTGAGATGAATGGCATTACCGCGCCGACCAATCTCCTGCATATCATGAACACTGTGCGCCAGATGCAGCAGGCCACGTTGGGAGAACATGACGTTGTAGTTCAGCTCCTGACTCAGCCCTTCCCACAGTTTCATCGCATGTTCGTAGATGCCTGCCGATTCGTCGAGCAGATAGTTAGACCGAACGATGGTGGTGTTGCGCCCGGTGTTGCCGCCACCGAGCCACCCTTTTTCGATGACTGCGACATTCCTGACGCCACATTCCCTGGCGAGGTAGTAGGCCGTAGCAAGACCATGCCCGCCACCACCGATAATGACCACGTCATAGTGCTTTTTGGGCTCTGGGCTGCGCCATGCCTGTTGCCAGTCCTTGTCGTAACTGATGCCGTTACGAACCAGACTCCAAAGAGAGTAGGGTTTCATTAGAGTGTACCTGGGTAGATTGCGCGTAGTGTAATGCAACAGAATCGCCTGCACCTAGTGTACAGGCGACCCCTTCAAGCCTTTTATACCACGCTGATATGGGGTCAGATGTACCCCGGCGGTGAATCCAGCCAAAGCCGTTGATTAGCGCCAGAGCAAGAGCCAACGTCGATGCTGCCAATGCGCTTCCAGTGAGCCACGAACGAGCAACAAGACGCGCAAATTGCGCGGCTCAACCGCGAGTTGCTACGGCAGCTGCGACGTGAGCTTAACCGCGCCTGTAAAACTGCCTTTCGAAGCCCGACAGGGCCTCAGCCAGGCACTTTCAGCGAATGGACAGGGCTTTGCGGCGTCGGGTCAGCAGCATCAGTGCACCGAGCAACAGCGCTGATCCTCCCATTGAACCACCGCCACCGGACTCTTCACCATTGCCCTCACCCGTTTCAAGGTCAGTATCGGGGTTGCGGCCAAGGTCAGCCGCTGCCTGCGCAGCAGTATAGGCGTCGCTATCAGACTGGCCATCGTCATCGGTATCGGCTTTGAGCGGATCATAGCCCTCCTGAATTTCCAGACCATCGTCCAACCCGTCACTATCAGTGTCCGCGTTGTCAGGGCGCGTGTTGTGCGTATTGACTTCATCGCCATCGGAGAGACCATCGCCGTCGGTATCCGTCTTTACCGGACTGGTATCGTAGTCATTGACCTCTTCGCCATCGCTTAACCCGTCCTCGTCTGTGTCAGCACTGAGCGGATCACTGGACAGACCGATCTCCACGCCGTCCTCAACCCCATCGCTATCGCTGTCACGCGAGTTGGGGTCGGTATTGTGAACATTAAATTCGTCTGCGTCGGTCAGCAGATCACTGTCGGTGTCGGCCACGCTCGGATCAGTGTTTGACTGAGTCAGTTCGACGTTATCGTCGAGGCCGTCGTCATCGGTGTCTGCACTCAGTGGATTTAATCCCTGCTCGATTTCGTCGCCATCGTTTATGCCGTCACCATCGGTGTCGCGCCTGCGCACGTGTGTGTTATGCACCAGCACCTCGTCACCATCGGTGAGCCGGTCATTGTCGGTGTCTGCATCCAGCGGATCTGATTCCCACAGGTTAACTTCGTCACCGTCGTTCACCCCATCTTCATCAGTATCACCCACCGTTGGCCTGGTGCCTAACTCAATTTCATTGCCATCGGTTAAACCATCATCATCAGTGTCGGCTTTTTCCGGGTCTGTACCGTAGAGGTTTGTTTCATCGTCATCTGTCAGCCCATCGACGTCAGTATCCAGTGGTGGCGGGATGACCGGTTCGATTTCAAGTGTCTCGTGGGTCGCCGTCTCTTGTCCGCCACCTTGCTTGATACCACCAACGACCACATGAATATTGCCATCTATCACAACGGCTGCACCGCTGTGCCGTTGTTGCTGCAAAGCCTGCAGGTTACGCCATTCGCCTGTGGCAACATCGAATGCTTCAACGGTATCGAGTGCATTGGGTACACCGGTCACTTCACCGCCAATTAAAATCACTTCTCCACCAACACCAACAGCCATGGCGCCTGCCCGCTCTGTTGGCAATGGGTCTGCACCGGTCACCCAAGTGCCAGACTCAAAGTCATAGACATCGACCGGTGCAACGGTGTTGGCAAAAGGATCAGGTAGTGTGGTGGTACGACCGCCGGTGGCAACCAGCTGACCATTAACCAGCACGGCAGAAAAGTGGTCTCTGGCATTCGGGGCATCGGGCAATACCGTCCACGTGCCGGTGACGGGATCGTACTCGTCAAACCATGGCACCGCACCGCCATTGTGGCCGAGCGTGTTCCCGCCCAGCAGATAAATTTTATCGTCATGCACCGCCGCCGCCGCACCACCGCGCTGACGCTCCAATGGAATCGCCGACCCTACTGTCCAGGTATCCGTTGCAGGATCATATAACTGGATATCAGGCACCGATGGTTCATCGGGATAACAACAGGTAAATGCGCCGAGCACGTACACTTTTCCAGCGGTGTACACGGGCTGAAAATGATGAATTTCAAAGGGTGTGTTGGACAGCTGTGTCCATACTTTGGTTGCGGGGTCATATCGCTCGACAGCTTTGAGTCCGCGCCCACCAATCAAATACAGTTGGTCCTCCACCACCACAGCGGAGGTTTCGTGACGGGGGGTCGGGATACTGTCATCAGCCGACAGCTCAAACATCCACTCCTGACTGGAATTGACCTTTGAATCTTCTCCCGTCACGCTGATAGATACACTCAGCAGTGTGACGAAACACAGGACACAGCGACGTGCTGCATTTCGATTGGTCATGGTATTCTGGGGCCTTAAACTGTTGTTTTATCCGTAAATAACGAGCAATAATCGCCCCATGTTCAGTCTGTTTTGACCGCATTAAATCTCATTAAACGGCACTGGAAAGGAGAACTGGGTCTCACCTTCACCTTAACCATGCTCATTGTTGGCGTTGGGGTCGCCATTGTTGCCGTCAACTGGTTCGTGTCGGCGCTAGCTGCGGCACACCCCAACCTCGCCGTGCCACTGACACTGATCTGGCTATCGGTGCTGTCATTACTGATTGTGCCGTGGCTTCTGATCGGATTATTAAGAACCGCCGAGACAGACCGCGAAAAAACCGGTTACAACACTCGGCTTTATGCCACACAGGCCCTGCTGCTCGTCTGTCTCATAGCCACCGCCAACCATGTCATCGTCTCGCTGCAACTATTGGTGGCACAACAAACCGAATTGGCAGATACGCGAACCAACAGCACGCACACCTACACGCTGACGCAACACAACGCCACGCTGCGCATCACAGGGTTGCTTGATTTTGGTATCACCCAAGAAGTCGAGACACTGCTCAACCGCAGCAACGCTGTTCGGCGCGTCACACTCGACAGCGAGGGCGGGCAGCTCTATGAAGGGCGGGGACTGGCTCGTCTTATCGAGACGAATCATCTTGATACCTGCGTGGTCAATCGATGCAACTCAGCCTGCATCATCGCGTTTTTGGCAGGGTCAAAACGAAGCATTGGTACGAATGGCACCATGGGTTTTCATCAGTACCGGTTTGATGAAAACCGGCAGCGCCAAAATATCGGACTTTTCGATATTAGCGCTGAAGAAGAGAAAGACCGGGACATTTACCGCGCACGCGGTGTCGACGAGCAGTTTATCAAACGGGTGTTTGACACACCTGCTTCCGGTTTATGGACACCAACACTAAACGAACTGACAGAGGCTGGCGTGGTGAACGCCGACCTTTGTGGCACCGGCTAGACTCTGCACGTGTATTAACCGGGGCTGAGGCCGCGCATTTTTTCGTTTCGACGACGCAGCAGTTCCACTGCCGTTAACATACCGATGGATAAAATCACCAGTAGCGTTGCCACCGCCAAAATCGTGGGGCTGATCTGCTCACGAATACCGGAGAACATCGCCCAGGGTATGGTGCGCTGCTCGTAACTTCCGATAAATTTCACCACCACAACTTCATCGAATGATGTCACAAATGCGAAGAGTGCGCCTGAGATCACACCGGGCAAAATCAGTGGCACCGTGATTTTAAAAAAGGTGGTTACCGGTGTTGCGCCAAGTGTGGCTGCAGCGCGAGTCAGGCTCTGATCAAACCCCACCAGTGTTGCAGTAACCGTGATCACGACAAACGGTGTGGCCAGAGCCGCGTGTGCGAGTATAACGCCAAGGTGTGTAGAGGCGAGTCCGATTTCGGTATAGAAAAAGAACATACCGGCCGCAGAGATAATCAGCGGCACAATCATCGGCGAGATTAAAATAGCCATCACCAGAGACTTGGCAGGCATCTCGGAGCGGCTCAGGCCGAGCGCTGCAACGGTGCCCAGCGTCGTGGAAATAATGGTCGAGAAAAACGCGATAATAAAGCTGTTTTTAACGGCTCCCTGCCAATTGAGGTTCGTAAAAAAATCGGCGTACCATTTGGTGGAATACCCGGCCGGATCGAACGCGAGCATCTCTTTGGTAAATGTAAAAAACGGCACCGCATTAAAAGACAGCGGTATGATCACCACAATGGGTGCAATCAGAAAAAACAGAATCAAACCACAGATCACCCGAAACAGGTAATACCACAGGGTTTCCAGCTTGCCGGCATATGCAGGTAAAGACATGGTTCGCTATCCCAGTTTCATGTTGTCGACACCGACAATACGGTCGTAGACAAAATACAGTATCAATACCACGACCAACAGCACAGCACCCAGTGCAGCGGCGAGCCCCCAGTTCAGTGATGTTTCAAGGTGATAGGCAATAAAGTTACTGATCATGGTGCCGCTCTGCCCACCGACCAGTGCCGGTGTGATGTAGTAACCAATGGCAATAATAAACACCAGAATGGCACCGGCGCCTATGCCGGGCACGGTATTGGGCATATAAACCCGGACGAACGCGGTATACGGGTTTGCGCCCAGAGAGCGGGCTGCCCTCATATAACTGGGGTGAATGGTTTTCATGACGCTGTACAGCGGTAACACCATAAACGGCAGCAGCACATGCACCATTGCGATGATAGTACCGGTTTGGTTATGAATCATGGCCAGTCGGTTGGCATCATCGAGCACACCGGCACCCACCAGCAGACTGTTGATGACGCCCTCTTGTTGCAACAGTGCAATCCATGCAGACGTTCTGACCAACAACGACGTCCAGAACGGTAACAGCACCAGTATCATTAACAAATTACTGGAGCGCACTGGCAATGTCGATAACAGATAAGCCACCGGGTAGGCCAGCACCAGACAGATACCGGTAATTAACAGACTCATCCAAAACGTGCGGGCAAAAAGATCAATGTAAATACGCTTGTCATCACCCTTTAACACCCGCTCACCGTCATCGGTATAGGTAAAATCCAATGCGGTTAAAAAATAACTGTCGGTATATTCACGACTTTCCCGTTTGAGCACACGCCAATAGTCGACATCAGCCCATTTTTTATCGATGTCGATAATGCCTTCTTTAAACGGTGGTTCGAGCTTTTTGATTTTTCGGGCAGTTTTTCGAAACATGCTGGAAAAACCGGACTTTTCATAGTTTAGGCGCCGCCCCACTTTACCGGCGGTTTTGTCAACGGCAGCCACTTTAAAGTCGGCCGCCAGTGCATTAAACACATCATCATCGGGTATCTCGCCACTGGTTTCATCCCAATTGGCCAGCTGCTCGACGGTGCTCGGTAACACCTCGACCACCACCGGGTTTTCAACGCTGCGCATGAGCATTGAAAAAACCGGAATAAAAAACGTCACGAGGATAAACAGAAACAGCGGCATGACCAGCAGCACGGCACGAATGCGTGCACGCCTTTTCGCTCGGGCCAAACTGACCTTAAGCGGCGTGCCGTCAACCGTCTGCAACGGCTTGAGCCCGAGATCACGAGGATTATGATGCGAAGCGGTATCGGTCATAGGTTACGGGTAAACCCAGGTAGAGAACAGTGCGACGGCCGACCCGACCGGGTCGGCCATCTGTCTTTCAGTTGAGCAGTGTGCTCGCTTAGTTGTTTAACCAAGCCTGAAATTTTTCGGTCAGATCGTCGACGTTATCTGCCCAAAACTCATAGTTGTACAACAGAGTGTTGGTTGCATTGTCGGGCGCTGTTGGCATGTGTGGTGCCATGTCTATTCCGAGGGTCGCGTGCTTGCCAACCATGGGAGCAGAAGAGGCACGGGCCGGACCGTAAGAGATGTATTTCGCCTGATCAGCCAAACGCTGGGTATCGGTAGCGAAGGTCAGATACTTCTTTACTTCTTCGGTATTCTTGCCGTTAGCCGGAATTACCCAACCGTCCAGATCGAATACCTGCCAGTCCCACATCATTGCAACGGGCTGTTTCTCTTCTTCAATGACAGAAAACAAACGACCGTTGTAGGTTGAACCCATAACAACTTCACCGTCAGCTAACAGCTGAGGGGTCTGTGCGCCCTTTTCCCACCAGATAACACTGTCTTTGATGGTATCGAGTTTAGCCAATGCACGATCAACACCTTCGTCGGTGCCGAGCATGTCGTAGACTTCATCAGCGGCTACGCCATCTGCCAGCAATGCCCATTCGAGGTTATTGATAGGCTTCTTTTCGAGCGAGCGTTTGCCAGGATACTTTTCGAGGTCGAAGACGTCGTTGATAGACGTTGGCGGTGTATCACCGACTTTGTCGGTGCGATAACCAAAGGTGGTTGAATACACGATTTGCGGAATAAAGCACGGCGAGACAATGAGGTCACCGAAATCAACCGATGCCGGTGTGCCGTCAGGTGCAGCCGCCAGCAGTTCGTCGTGATTCACTTCTTCGATCAGGCCTTCATCGCAGCTCAAGATTGCATCAGACGCCACCATATCGACGAGATCCCACGTGACGTTTCCGGCTTCCTGCATGGCACGAAGCTTGGCAACCGCACCACCGGCAGAATCGTCGTTGACGATTTTAATATCGGGGTTCATCGCCATATAGGGCTCGTGGTAGGCCTTTTGTTGGCTCGCGGTGTAAGCGCCACCCCAAGAGACAACAACAAGATCCTGTGCGGACGCAACGCCCACCATTCCGGTTGCAACGGCCGTTGCAATCAGCGTTTTTGTTACCAGTTTTTTCATTAAGATTTCTCCGGTTTACAGTTTAAATGACTGTTTTGGTTTTACTCTAACAACACTGTTAAACACAGCACCTGCTGACAACACAGAAACAGCGATTATCCCGTACGACACGAACTAAAGATCATCAGCTGTCGTTGCAGTCGAGCGCCCTGCAGTCCTCCATCTTCCAGCCAACCCGGACCGCATCGCCTTCGCGAAGTTGTCCCTGATCGGATGAGTTCGGAATTTTTACAATAAATTCTGAATGGCCACAGACGTTCATTCTGGTGCGGATGTGGTCACCCAGATAAATCAGTTCTTCGACTTTGCCGTCAAACTGATTGGGGAAATGTTCGGGTGGATTCAACGTAACACGCTCGGGTCTGAGCGACAGATTGGTCAGTGTGTTGACACCGCCAATGTTTACCGCTGTTGCATGCACTGGCCGCTCTTCACCGACGTCAACGACGCAGGCTTGTCCGTTCACTTCTTTGATAGTGCCTTTGAGCACATTGTTTTCACCAATAAAGCGAGCAACAAATGCGTTATCGGGCTTTTCATAGAGTACGGACGGTGATGCCAACTGTTGTACGATGC
Source organism: uncultured Granulosicoccaceae bacterium (assembly GCA_937923745.1). Classification (GTDB taxonomy): domain Bacteria; phylum Pseudomonadota; class Gammaproteobacteria; order Granulosicoccales; family Granulosicoccaceae; genus CALDUO01. Next base: position 9,602 of record CALDUO010000063.1, on the reverse strand, counting down.
CGTCATCGAACACCGCAATACGGTTGGACATCGTGAGCGCTTCGCTCTGGTCGTGAGTGACATACAACACGGTAATACCCAGATTTTCGTGGATATGTTTGATCTCATACTGCATTTGTTCGCGCAGGTTTTTATCCAGCGCACCCAGCGGTTCGTCCATCAGGACCACATCAGGGTCAAACACCAGAGCACGAGCGACGGCTACCCGTTGCTGCTGACCACCAGAGAGTTGCGCGGGTCTGCGACCACCAAACTGCCCCAGCTGCACCATGTCGAGCGCTTTCGTCACTCGCGAATTGACCTCTGATTTATCCATGTTTCGCACCTGCAGAGGAAACGCCAGATTTTCAGCCACGGTCATATGGGGGAACAATGCGTAGTTCTGAAACACCATACCGATACCGCGCTTGTGCGGCGGTACGTTATTAATGGGTTGGTCTTTCAGGAAAATTTCGCCATGCGTGGCTGGTTCAAAACCTGCCAGCATCATCAGGCACGTGGTTTTGCCCGAGCCCGATGGGCCAAGCATGGTCAGGAACTCACCCCGTTGCATATCGAGGTTAAACTTCTTTACGACTAGTGTTACGCCGTCATAACTTTTCTGCACATCAACGAATCGAACCAAAGGTTCGGCAGTGTTAGTCATAGAAAGACTCTTTTTTTGTCACGTGTTTTGTCACGTGATTTGTTACTGGTTGGGTTGCCTCGAAGGATGCGGCGGTCAATGTATCCGGTGTGGGAGACGCTGGCGAGAAGATACAGGCCCTGCGGGCTCGAGGACCACTCAAAATATGCTCTCACGTTGGCGGGTAGATGTCCAATACCTATACAGATCGTGTGAATTGAGTGTCGCTGACAGGGTCTTGGTGATCTTTACTCGTGCCTGAGGCTACAAAAAGGCGCAAATGCTCTCTGATTACGCGGTTTTTAACGAACTACCATAGCAATCGGTGGCGGTTGCGGTTCACTCGGATGCGGGTGGCGTCGTGCCGCCAAGGCGAGCCAGCAGGCTGCTGGTGTCCCATCGGTTACCGCCCATTTTCTGTACATCGGCATAAAACTGATCGACCAATGCTGTCACTGGCAGGCTCGCGTTGTTTCGGTTGGCCTCATCCAGCGCGATACCCAGATCCTTGCGCATCCAATCGACCGCAAAGCCATAATCGAAGTGACGGTCAAGCATCGTCTCGTAACGATTTTCCATTTGCCAGGATTGCGCGGCACCCTTGGAGATGCTGTCAATGACACGACGACCGTCCAGGCCTGCGCATTCCGCAAAGTGCAAACCCTCGGACAACCCCTGAACCAATCCGGCAATACAAATTTGATTGACCATCTTGGTGAGCTGACCGGCACCCGCGGGGCCCATCAGTGTGAATGAGCGTGCGTAGGCATCTACAACGGGCTCAGCCTTGTCAAACACCGCTGGCTCGCCTCCTGCCATCACGGTGAGTACACCGTTTTCGGCACCGGCTTGTCCGCCAGACACGGGGGCATCCAAAAACTGTATGTCGCGTTCAGCAGCAACGTCATTGATTTCGCGCGCGACATTGGCAGACGCAGTGGTGTGATCAATGAGTGTCGCACCCGGTTTCATGCCTGCCAACGCACCCTGATCACCAAATACAACAGACCGTAAATCGTCATCATTACCGACACAGACCATCACAAAGTCTGCATCACGTGCTGCATCTGCAGGTGTGGACTCGGTGCGACCGCCGTGTTCTTTGGCCCAACGTTGTGCTGTGGTTTGCGTGCGATTGAAAACCGCCACATCAAACCCGGCTTTCACGAGGTAACCCGCCATGGGATATCCCATCACGCCCAGACCAATGAAGGCAGTTTTAATGGTGTCGGTCATAGCTGTCAGCCACGCTTGTCAAAACCGTGACTTTAGCACAGCTGGGCACACACAAAAGCCCGGTCATACTTTCACGGGAGGCAGACACAAGACGATCAATGGGTTGTAGATCCTGCATGAGGGTTGCGTGCGGATTTGGCGCAGATAAAACCTGTGGCCAGGTTAAACACAAGCACCAAACGACAGGCCAAAAATTGACATAAAACAGTAGGCGCGTTAGGGCATGGGAAGAGCCGCAGGCACAAAAAAGGCCTATCAACATCACAGCGAGAATGCCGGATGCCGATAGGCCTTTGCGTCGCTTGCGGCCAAGCGTGAGGTGACCTCGCCCTGCTGCACGCGCCCAACTGAGCACGTGGGTAAGCGAGCCGATAACCCTACGCGTACGAGCCGTTAGCAGCTACACGCGCCGGACTATACGTAGTCCTTGTACTTTGCCAGATGACGAACCGGCTTTGACAGAGCGTCGCGACGGAAGGGATCGCCAAGTTCACGGTTACACATAATTTCAACCACGGTGGTCTTGCCGTCGTTCATTTGCATATCGACCGCTTTCTTTAACGCAGCACCAACATCACCCATTTCATCGACAGTGATACCTTCAGCGCCCATCGCTTTACCGATGTCTGCAAAGCTTTCGCTCTCAAGCTCGCCAGCCACAAAACGACGACCGTAGAAATCGACCTGGTTCTTCTTCTCTGCACCCCACTGTCGATTGTGGAACACCACACCAACAACCGGAATGTCGTGACGAACCGCAGTCATGATTTCGGTCATGCTCATCGCCCAGGCACCGTCACCGGCATAAGCAATTGCCGGACGCTCAGGAGCCGCGGCTTTCGCACCAATCATGGTGGGCAGTGCGTATCCGCAGTTACCGAAACTCATGGGCGCGAAGAAACTGCGAGGACGTTCGAAACGCAGGTAGCTGTTCGCAACCGAGTTGATGTTACCAATGTCGGTTGACACCATGACGTCGGCCGGCATCGCGTTTTCGAGTTCACGCAATACCTGACGCGGAGCCAGCCAGTTGCCTTCTTCGTTGGCCGCCTCTGCCAGCATGTCTTGGCTGAAGTCGTCTGTCTCGTGTTTCCATGCGGTGAGCTCTTCTTCCCAGACTTTCTTTTCGTGGGCAAGCGTTGACGCACGTTCTTCACGGCTGTCATCACAGTGCAGCTTACGGTCTTGCAGTCGTGCCAACAGTGCACGGGCGGCAGCGCCAGCGTCACCACAAACACCAACAGAGATTTTCTTCACGAGACCCAGCATTTTGTGGTCAGCATCGATCTGGATAATCTTGGCATCTTTCGGCCAGTAGTCCATGCCGTGCTGTGGCAAGGTGCCGAACGGCCCGAGGCGTGAGCCAAGCGCGACCACAACATCAGCCTGCGAGATCAGTTTCATCGCAGCCTTTGATCCCTGATACCCCAGCGGGCCACACCACTGCGGGTGGCTGGCGGGGAATGAATCGTTGTGCAGGTAACTGTTCACGACCGGTGAACCGAGTCTTTCGGCCAGCGCAATACAGTCGTCAACCGCATCACCCATCACGACACCACCACCCGACAGAATGACCGGGAATTTCGCTGTTGCCAGCAGGTCAGCTGCTTCGTTGAGCGAGCGCTCGCCACCGGGTCCACGATCGAGAGTCATTGGCTCGGGAATGTCTACGTCGATATCACCGTAGAAGTAATCGCGTGGAATATTGAGCTGGGTGGGGCCGAGTTCTGAGTGAGCGCGGTCAAAGCAACGTGCGGTGTATTCAGCCATGCGGTTGGCGTTGTTCACGTGCCCTTGGTACTTGGTGAATTCCTGGAACATCGGCAGCTGATTGGCTTCCTGGAAACCACCCAGGCCCATGCCCATGGTGCCGGTTTCGGGGGTGATCATCACCACCGGTGAATGTGCCCAGTAAGCGGCAGCCACAGCGGTGACACAGTTACTGATACCGGGGCCGTTCTGACCAATCACGACACCGTGACGACCGCTGGCACGCGAATAACCGTCAGCCATGTGGGCCGCACCCTGCTCGTGCACAACCGGTACCAGACGGATGCCTGCAGGCGCGAATATGTCCATGGCGTCCATGAACGCGGAACCCATAATGCCAAAAATATCGGTGACACCCTGGGCTACCATGGTTTCAACAAATGCTTCACTGGGCGTCATTCGCGCCATATCAATTCTCCGGGTACAGTTACGTTAAAGTTAAAATTCTTGCCAAAATGCTGGCCAACTTCTGGCCAAATTCTGGCCGAATTCTGGCCAGTGTCCGAGTGTCAGGACGCCAGTGCTTTCGATGCCTCAACGTAGTCGTAACCCAAATCAACTGCCACCTCCTGGCAGGTAATTTGACCACGATACACGTTCAGACCGTTTCGAAGATGCGGATCGTTTTGCAGTGCTGCTTTGTATCCACTGCCCGCGAGGTTAAGGACGTGCGGCAAAGTGACATTATTTAATGCGTAGGTGGATGTCAGCGGCACGCCACCGGGCATATTTGCAACACAATAATGCACAACATCGTCAACTACATACGTTGGGTCTGCATGAGTGGTTGCCCGCGAGGTCTCGCAGCAGCCACCCTGATCAATGGCAACATCAACGATGACAGCGCCTGGCTTCATGTTTTTAACCATTTCGGCAGTGACCAGTTTGGGGGCTGCCGCACCCGGAATCAGTACACCACCGATCACCAGATCTGCCTCGAGCACGTGTTTCTCGAGGGCATCGCGGGTTGAGTACACCGTGTTGGTGCTGCGGCCAAACTGTTTCCAGTGATTTTCAATGACTTCTGTGCTTCGGTCAATAACCCAGGTATCAGCGCCCATACCAATCGCGATGTGTGCGGCATGTGAGCCCACCACACCACCACCGATGACAACCACTTTCGCCGGATCTACACCCGGTACGCCACCGAGCAACATGCCCAGTCCACCGTGTGGCTTTTCCAGGCAGTAGGCACCTGCCTGAATGGCCATACGACCGGCAACCTTGGACATCGGTGCCAGCAACGGCAAACCACCGAAGGGCGACGTCACCGTCTCGTACGCGATACAAATGGCGTCGCTGTTGACCAACGCGCGCGTCTGATCCGGATCGGGGGCGAGGTGCAGATAGGTAAACAGGATCTGTCCGGGTCTGAGCATCGCGCATTCGACCGGCTGCGGCTCTTTGACTTTGACGATCATGTCGGCGCGTTCGAAAATCTCGGCCGCTGTCGAGATGATGGTGGCACCGGCTGCTACGTAATCGTCATCGGAGCGGCTGATACCGGCACCCGCCTGAGTCTCCACCAGGACTTCGTGCCCGTTTTGTACACATTCACGAGCACTGGTAGGGGTCAGGCCCACCCGGTTCTCGTGGTTTTTAATCTCTTTTGGTACACCGATAATCATCGACACTCTCTCCGGGCATAACATCAGGTTGATAGCTCACCATGAAACAGCTCATTAAAAAACAGGCACAGCAAGGCCCCTGCCTAAGCCGGTGAGAGCGACACCTTAGTAAGTGCGGGATGCGGTAAATAGTACCAAGCGCGCGTTTTGTAACGGGCCAGAAATGCTTTGTGACTCAGGATGCCAGGTGTTTCACGATTGCGGCGAGTTTTTGGATGCCAGGCTCGATCTTTTTTTCTTCAATTGACGAAAAACCCAGTCGAAAAAAGTGCTCTGGTCGACGTTTGGGGTTTGCGTTCTCCGGTGAACCAGCTTGATTGTTTGACACCGACTTGGCGCTAGCGGTTGCAAAGTAGTTGTCGCCAGCGTTGATAATAATGCCCTGCTCCGCCGCCAACGCTTCCAGCTCGCGCGCGCTGACATGCTCGGGCAATGCCACCCAAAACGAAGAACCGCCGAAGACCGGCGCGGTTGAAGTCAGGTTTAGATGCTGTGAGAGTGCGCGATCCATGGCGATCCAACGCGCGCGGAAGGTTTCACTGATTCTGAGCATGACCGAGTCGTGATGCCCCAGTGCCAGAAAGTGGCCTACGGTGCGCTGGTTATTGGTCGGCGGGTGTCGGTACATGAGTCGGCGCAGTGCGCGCGCCTGCCGGATGACCTCAGCCGGTGCCACCATAAAACCCACCCGCAGCCCGGGAGCCAGCGTCTTCGACAGGCTGCCAACGTAGATCACGCGTCCGTTTTGATCGAGGCTTTTGAGCGCTGGCGTTGGTTGTCCGGCAAAACTGAGTTCGCTTTCGTAGTCGTCTTCGAGGATCAGAAAATCCTGCTCGGCAGCACGCTGCAACAACGCCACCCGATTCTCGAGCGGCAGCGTGGTTGTGGTGGGACACTGATGACTGGGCGTCACGTACAACAGCTCACAGTGTTGCGCGCGGTCGTCGACCATCACACCTTGCTCGCCCACCGGAAACAACACCTGCTGATCCGTGAACAACGAGAAGATATTTCTGGCATCCACGTAACAAGGGTCTTCAAGACCTACCGTGCGGGTTTTGTCGAGCAGTAACTGCGCAACAAGATACAGCGCATTCTGGGCACCGGAGGTAATGAGAATCTCGTCGGCTGACGCCCACACACCGCGCCGCGGCAGCACTCGGGTGAGAATTTGCTCGACCAACAACGGATCGTCATGGTCAACCCGATCGGTGGTCCATTCATGGATGGCACCGACGCGCAAAGAGAGACGACAGCTCTCACGCCAGTCATTTACAGGAAACAGTGACGGGTCGACCTGGCCGTAGATAAACGGATACTCATAGCGCTGCCAGTCGATGGGCCGCTGAATGTTCTCTTGTTGGGAGAGGTCGTGGGTGAGCCGGTTTTGCCAATCGATTTGACTGCCGCGCGACATATCTGTCGGCCCGCGATTCGCTGCGACCCGCCCTTCCAGAATAGCCGGGTTCACAAAATAACCACGACGTTCGCTGGCGAGCAGATAACGCTCGTCGATCAGATGCTGATACGCCAGCACCACCGTATTGCGTGCAACACCGAGCTGGCGAGCCAATTCCCGGGATGATGGTAGCGGTACGTCGGCCTGAATATGGCCGTCAAGGATGGCTTTCACCAATGATTCACGCAGCTGGCTTTGCAGGCTTTGACCACTGTCAGCCGACAGCTGAAACAGCCGGTGCCACATCGAATTTTCGCTTCTGGTACCCATGCGGAGCCTACACAGTCATAACGGTCCGCCACCACGATTGAGAAAGGACCTACGCCACTTCAGTATACGGTAAGCATGGCAACAGAGTTAATAGCCGGCTGTGCAGAGTTCGCAGTTAGACAGCTATCAGCACAAGCAGACGCAACAAATGCTGACAATGACACCAATAACTTATCCAGCGTGGGCTTGGCTCAGACCGCTATCGACGATTTCGCAGCCTGTCGAGAAGACCGGTTCCACGCGACTCTGGCTCTTCAGTGGGAGGTGTTGCCCTGGCAGCTACCCTCTCGGCTACCTGCTCTGCCGCCCTGTCTGCTGTGGTGTCTGTCGCAGGCGCAGGCTGATCCGAGGAGAGATTGATCGACGGCAGGTCGTCCGCGCTGAGCGTCTCGGGCTCTGCGGTCTCGTCGAGCAGTTGTGCCGGATCAAAGTCAAACTCGCTGGTCATATCCAGCACATCTTCTTCTGATTCGATCACAACGTGTGTGATGTCGGGCAAGCTGCCGTCTGTGGTATCGGCAGGCACCAGCGGCGCGTGCCCCTCAAGGTTCAGCCCGTCTGCGGCATTGTCAGAACGGGTTGACGCCAAGCCGGCCACTGCACCCATTGCAGCGCCATCCCCAAACGGCGACGAGGCCTGCTGTTGATTCACCGCATCACGCTGATCCAAAGTCTCTTTGCGTGTCTCATCACCAGTCGATCGGTCAGATTCGGCGCCGGTCGGGGCAGCGTTACCCGGGGTTGCAGATGCGTTGCCGGTCGCGTCGGCAGTCGCCGCTTCGGGTTGTCGGGTGAGACCGTTTTGTTCTGCCATGGCCTGCATTGTTGCCGCAGGCTGCGCGGACCCGGAGAGCCCTGAGCTCATTAAAGACTGATCATTGGACCCTGCACCTGACGATGCGGCGCTCAAGGCAGCAGTGCCCGCAGCTGCTGACAGGGAGGAGCCCGCTGCGCCCTTTAAACCCAGTTGCTCACGAAGCTGCTCCACCTCACGATTTTTGAAGAGCCTGAACTGAGTGATGTCACGTTGCACCCGCAGCTGTTGTTCCTCAAGCGCTCTGAGTTGACGCTCTATGTCCTCACGCTGGCGATCTTTTCGACTCAGCAGCTCACCAAGCTCTCTGACCTGATTGTTGCGATGATCACCCTCATCCAGTAGTCGGCGTTGCGCCTTGGCCAAGTCTTCATTGGCCCGCTCAATATCTTGTGTCAGACGGGTGTTGGCCGTCGTTGCAGCCTCCAGCCGACTCTTCGCAGTACGCACACGCGCCTCAGACTGTGCAATCAGCCGGTTATGGGCACGGGCTGCAAATAACGCACTGATACACCAGCCCACAATCAAACCCAAAATGGCTGCGGCCGCAATTAATAAAACGACCGGGGTAAGCCATGCTGTCATTGGTTCTCTCCTTTCAATTGTCTCAGGGTCACCCCTGACACAGTTGTTACCTCAGCCGACGCCGCATCATTTTGAGCAGCATCGCCCTGTCCTTTGATCTGTATGCGGTCACTGGCCAAACCACGATCCATGAGGTACCCAAGAATTGCCGACGCCCGCTGCTCACTAATCACCTGATTCAAGGCTGAGTCATCGGTATCCGTCACGTGAACATCCATGGCTAAATTAACGTCTGAATACAAAAAAAGCGTTTCGAAGATATTTGACAGAGCGCTCCGTGTTGTCTCGTTCAGTGACCAGCGTTCGGCAGTGAACGAGATATCGCTGACATAATCATTCAATAGCGCCAACTCAGTTTCACGTAACGTCGCCAGCACGCTATCGGGATTATTATCGTTATTTTCTGACGCATCTTGCAGCGTTTCTGGCAGCGCATCTGGCAGCGCATCTGGCAGCGCTTCTGGCGAGGCATTTTGCGCGGTGTTTGGCTGGGTGGCTTGCTGGGTGGCTGGCTGACCCGTGCTCGCCTGATTGGTCTCTTGTGAAGACGCACCGGAATCAGTTAACGCGGTTGCACCGTCTTCGGTATTGCCCGATGGCAGCGCAGCACGCACATTGTCTGTCGGCGTGTTGTTATCCGATTGCTCACCGCTCACTAAACCGGAATCTGTCGAATTGCGGTTTGCCAAACTGGCAATCACATTATCGCTCGCGCCGAGTGCTGCATCTGACTCAGCCACGTCAACCGGGTTTGTGCTACCCGTTTTTGTGCTGCCTGTTTTTGTGCTGCCCGTTAACGTGTTCTTTGCGTCGGCACCATTTGCTGCACTGCTGTTTGTGGTTACACCACGGGCTGATGTCTGTTTGGATGTATCGCCAGATTGATTGCCGGCATCATTTCCGCCATCACCATCATTCGGGGCGTTATGGGTTGATGACTGGTCAGTTGTCGCGACGACTTGTGGCTGGCTACTGCTGTCTGTTGCTGCGCTAACAGATTCTGTGTTACCGGTTATTGCTGATGATGCAGCGTCATTGACGTTACTGCCCGCAACGGCCGTACCGTTATTACCGGGTTGCGCTTCAGTTGGCCGCGTGGCTTCAATCACCTTATCCAGGTTATCGACGACCGGGCCATAGGCGTCGCCGAGCACAGGCATTAACTGTGAGACAGGCGGACTCGATGCGTGGGCATACCATCCAACCCCGGCCAAG
>CALDUO010000062.1 GCA_937923745.1 uncultured Granulosicoccaceae bacterium | reverse complement strand
GGCTGATATCGACTTTCTGAACATCGCATCAACACGGCGTTTCATACTCGACCAGCTGCCGGTGCCAACCAAATCAAACGCGGTTGCTGTCACTGCGCCAGCAGAAAGTTGCCCCAAATCCGACAACGCTTGTCTCAGTTTTTTTCCGTCACCGCGCGAATCGATCAGTGTCGGTGTCTCGGCCAATGAGTAGTCGCCCACAGTGGGGACATTGGGTTTTCCGTTTTTTCGCCATGAGTTGATGTCGGTGATTGGAAATTCTGTGATCGGCATGTTATCAACATCCCTGCCGCCGGGTTCTCTCGTTAAAAACGGTAACGCATTAAACGTATCAACAAACTTGTACCACGTTGTGATCGGCAGGCGACCCACCGCACGTGTCACATCAGACACCAAGACAAATGGGGACGAGAGAAACCCGAAAAAATTCCATTTTATACCTTGACGCGCCTGAAATATGTGTTCGGCATAAGAGCTTATTAAGCCAGAGTTCCAATTGATAAAAATGGGGTAAACGTTATCACGTAACATGATATCTTTCAGTCGTTTCACCCTCAGGTCACTGGCGTTTACTGTGTTTAACCCCCCATGAATGAATACAGCGATATGCTCCTTGTTGCTATCATTGACTGCATTAAAAATAGAGGCAATGGTGCTGTCCAACCTACACGCAGTGAGTGCTGCTTTGTTGATGGGATCGAGGCCTCCACCATCAGGTGATACGACTACCGAATGGTTTCGGGTAACTGCACCACAACCCGTTATAGTCGCAGACAACAGCATCACTAAAACCATCAATCTCGTTTTTTCATTAATGAACGACATGACTTCGGCCCCGCGGCGAAAAAACTGTGTTTATCGTTGTAAAAATCCGTAGCCCAATCCGATACTCACCCACAGGTCATCTTCATGCTCCCACGCCTCACCGACTGACCCGCCAATATGATCGATGCCAAGGTTTATGGAAAATTGCAGATTGGACTTGGTGGAAAACGCCATACCCACTGTTGCGGTTAACGCTGACGTATCTTCGGTACTGGTGGCCATGGTCATTGGATCGACGCGATTTACCGGCACCGAGCTCGTGCCAATGGATACAAACGTGGTCCCGCTCACGAGTAAAGTATCGCTTCTCACCCCCAGAAAATAGCCAATGGTCGTCGCACCGGAAAAAGACCTGTCTCCGGTGCGGTATTTAAATGGCACCAACAGCACACCATGGTCGATAGCCAACGACAACCTGAATGTGCCTTGCGACAGGTCTTTCTTTTTGACGCTCAGTAGCATCGGTGGAACGTCAGCTTTGGTTTTGGACTCTGAGGCCTGGGGTGTGCGCCCTTGAGGTGGAACTGCCTGCACAGTATCATCACAACTACCCGGGGAAATGACTATTCTCGAGCAGTCCGTTTCGATCCAGTATTCGTCATCGGTGGGATCGTTCGCCAAATTTTCAATCACTTTGACAAATCGAAAACGGGTATTAGCCCCCAATCTAAACCGGGAAGCATCGTCTTCGATGTTTGTGCCCACTATGTCGGTACGCAGCTTGTAGACCCCAAGTAATCCCAGCTCTTCTTCGTAATCTCTTGAACCGCCCAAGCCAAAAACGGTTTTTTTGGACAGCAGTGCCAAGGCCTCCTTGTTAGCGGCTTCGAGTTCCTGATTGAGCTTACTCGCCGCTGTCATTTGCACTTCTACTTCCTTTAGCGTCTCTTTTAGATCTGCGGTAGCTGCTTCGGCTTCGTCGGCTCCCCTTGGTTTTACGACTGTTTCATTGGGTGCAGAATTTCCGGTTGAGGTAGCCTTTTCGTGTTCGTCACCAACTGCGGTGTGCCAAAAACACAGGGCTATTATTCCCGCGCCAATCGATAGGGTCCACTGTGATCGTAACGCTGACTGTCGATCTTTATTGCCTTGCATTGATACTCTCCTACTGACGCTAATAAAATCTTCAAATGTACCAACAGGCAATTTCAGAACAAAGCAGCCGAACTTGTGCGATTTGAAGCAATTCAGTCTCACGCTACAGGCAGTGCGTTAACAAAACGTTAGCGAACGCCTGTTAAACTGTGAATTGACCGTTAACTCCATCGAAATGGACGACCGCCTTTGATTGAACCAACACCCCTACCCGGAACCATCGCCGCTGACATCCCGTTTCAAAGTCCTTATGAACCGGCAACGACACTGACACAGCAGGCACGTGATCACTGGTTGGCCGGTGTGAGCGCTGTGAATCCATCGTGGTACCACGGCCTCTATCAACCTGACGGTGGGAAGATGTTTGGTGTGTTGGTGGTGCGAACTCCTGTAGGGACGGCATATCTGACGGGCTTTTCTGGCATGCTCGATGGGCGATGGGAAGTGCCCGGATTTGTACCGCCGGTGTTTGACACTGCAGCTGGCACGTATTTACTGGCAGAAGCGGCAGACACCATCGCATCTTTCACGGCGCAGCTTGGGGCGCTGGTGGGGTCTGAGCGATATCGTACCGCGATGGCTCAACTAACAGATACGAAGGCATCGGCCACACTTGCAATACGCAAGCAAGAGCAAATCAATGCCCGACAAAAAAAAGAACGCGAGTGGCTTCGGGCATCTGGAGAGCCACTGGCAATAGAGACTGCGAACCGACAGAGTCAATATGATCGTGCGCACAGTAAACGTCTAAAAAAACAGTGGGCGCACAAAATACAACGTGCCGAAGAATGCCTTGGTAGACTGAATGATGAGACTCAAGCATTCAAACGCCAGCGCAGCCAGTGTTCAAAACAAGCCCAAATTGAACATTTCAAGCTGTATGCGTTACTGAATCAAGCGGGTGAGACACGTAATCCATTAGCGTTGTTTGCTCCCGACATGCCACCTGCAGGCGCTGGTGACTGCGCAGCACCGAAGTTGCTGCAAGCTGCTTGGCGTTGGGGGTATCAGCCGTTAGCGCTCGCTGAATTTTGGTTAGGCGCACCACCTGCCGGTCAAATACGTCATGACAGGCAGTTTTATCCTCCGTGCAGAAGTCGGTGTGCACCTATTTTGAAGCACATGCTGCCCCCGTCACGACCATCGGCCAAAGCGGTGTCGGGCACTCGGCCCGGAATGCCCGACATTCTGTTCGAGGACGACTGGTTACTGGTGATTGATAAACCGTCGGGACTACTCTCGGTGCCGGGGAAAACCGATGCAGCATCCGTACAGTCGATCGTTGCAGCACAGTATCCGGCCCTGCACGTGTTACCGGTGCATCGCCTCGATCAGGATACCTCCGGCGTATTATTGCTGGCCAAATCAATGGAGACCTACCGCAAACTGCAACACCAGTTTATGTCACGCTCAGTGGATAAACGCTATGTCGCGATACTTGCCGGACAGCCAGAGAATTATGCGCCGGACAATCGGGCCTCACACGAAGGCTGGATTAAACTGCCGCTCCGGGTCGACCTTGAGGATCGACCCCGGCAGATGGTGTGTTATGACTATGGCAAAGAAGCACTGACGCATTATCGTATACTGGCCACTAGCCCCAACAGCACACGTGTTGAATTGACGCCGCACACCGGTCGTACGCATCAATTACGGGTGCATGCCGCGCACATTGACGGGCTCAACCGGCCAATACTCGGCGACGCGCTCTATGGTAACAACACTCTGTACCCTAACCGCCACGACCGACTACACCTGCATGCAGCTCGGCTCGCCATTGAGCACCCGGTATCACGCGAGCCGCTCGTGATAACGTCTGCCACACCTTTTTAAGATAGTCACACATGACCGATGACACCGTCAGCCCCGTTGTATTCAGAAGTCTCCAAAGACCGTCCGATGAATCGATTCAGCAGTTCTACCGTGCCATGGGTACCTGTTGGCAGCCGGTGTTACGAAGTGCGGATCTGGTTGCTGATGGGGTCGCTGGTGAGGAAACTTGCGAGACTGCCAACTTTGGCGCTAATGCCATGCGATCGGTCACGTTACTGGACAAACCACTCGTCATTGCACGCCTCGATGGCAAACTCACCGCACTGCTCGATGTGTGCCGCCATTTTCAGGCACGCTTGAGTTTGGGCGAAATTACAAGCGTCAACGGCCAAGCCGCGATTCAGTGTCCTTATCACGGCTGGGCTTATGCACCTGACGGACAGTGTGTCCGTATACCGCAACTGGCCGCTGATCGGCGTATTCCCGAAACGGTAAGCGTGCCGACCTTTCAGGTCACTGAAGCGTTGGGATTGATTTGGGTCTGCATGGCCGACGAGCCGGTGTTTGATATACCCCTCTTCGATGAATTCCACCAAAGCACGTTTAGAATCACCACACTGGATGAACAAACACTGACACACACATCATCGCCTCGCATGATTATGGCAACCCTCGATGACACGCATTTTCCGTGGGTGCATGAAGGCATATTGGGAACACGCGATCAACCGCAAGCGCCGGATCACACGGTCACCCGCGACGGCTCCACACTCAAAGTCAGCTACACGACAGAACAACCGGCGTCGCTGGCATCGGGCGCAACAGCCGGTGATCATCCGGTCACCATTCATTATGACAATAGCGTACACATGCCAAATGTCATCAAACTTAAGAAGACCACCCCGACTGGCCGCTACATTATTTGGCTCGCCACGTGTCCGGTTGACTACTGTCATACCCGATGCTTCTGGACGTTTGCGCGAGACTACGACACTGACCCAAGTCACGACGCGGCGTATGAGTCATTCTCGGCACACGTTCGCTCACAAGACAAACCCATTATAGAGAGTCAGCAGCCATGGTTGCTGCCTCCTTTCTGGACAAAAATAGAGTTACCCCAAGCTGGCATTGATGAGCCACTGATTCAGTATCAACGCTGGTTACAGGAGCTCGGCGTCGTTATTGATGTTTGATACTGCGACACCACATCTGTTTTTACGCAACATCACTGTTGACGGCCAAACTAATGGCCAAATTGGCGGCCAGACTAATTGCCAGACTGACGACAAGACTGGCTAAAAAACCAGCTGCCAAACTGACGGCCGGGCTGGCGACTGGGTTGGCGTTTGGGCTGGCGACAAGATAACAAAGGGCGTTACGAAAACAGTGTATCTATTGAATATAACGCGTAGTGACCTAAAACAACCGATGCGCGTTATAAAGATCTGGTAAGCACCGAGTGTAAAAACTGCTGGGTGCGAGCTTGTACGGGAGAGGTGAAAACAGTCTCGGGGGTGCCGCTCTCAATGAGGTGCCCCTCATCAAGCACACACACCGTATCGGCAACATC
>CALDUO010000061.1 GCA_937923745.1 uncultured Granulosicoccaceae bacterium | reverse complement strand
CAGAGATCTGCGCTGAAATCGTTTTGCGGTATCCTGGCTGCGACAACGACTTCGGTTTATGGCTCGATGCCAGACGCTGCACGGAAGACGGGTATCGATAGGATGCCGATGCCTGCTCGACAGCCGCGTTGCTGGCTGGCTTCGGTTCTGGCTCAGGCTCTGGCTCCGGTTCTGGTTCTGGCTCAGGCTCCGGTTCTGGCTGAGGTTGCGGTGCCGGTTGTGGTTCTGGTTCTGGTGCCGGTTGAGACGATGGTTCAGGCTCGGGTGTCGGTTCTGGCTCTTTGTCCACCAGCGATAAAACAGAGAC
Source organism: uncultured Granulosicoccaceae bacterium (assembly GCA_937923745.1). Taxonomy (GTDB): domain Bacteria; phylum Pseudomonadota; class Gammaproteobacteria; order Granulosicoccales; family Granulosicoccaceae; genus CALDUO01. The sequence continues at coordinate 57,006 of CALDUO010000061.1, read as the reverse complement.
CAGAGGGCGCGCCTCCACACTGGCATTCACCTGAGCGACCTCACTTTCGGGCTGTTCTGAAGGCTCGCTAGCCTCAGCCATTTGGTCAATACTGGCAGTGTTGATACTGGCAGTGTTGATGTCAGGTGCCGTTTGAATATCCGGTTGCACACTTGACGTCGTCACCGCACTGTCTGTGAGTGTCTCAAATCTCGACGCTGATGGCTCTGCAGTCTGCGCCGCGGCTATATTTGCTTCATTGGTATCGATACCTGACATCGCTGTATTGGCCATCGCTGTATTGGCAATGGCTGTATTAGACGCAGCAGAGTTGGTCGGCACGATAGCGCTGGTGACGAAGGGTTGGGTAGTGGTTTCGACTGTTTCGGTGGCCAGTGCGTTGGGCGGCGCGGCAGTTGGGGATGCAGCTTGCACATTATCGATCCCCACCGTCGCGTTTAATCCAGCGGTAGAGTTACCCTGCTCTGTATCAGACTCGCTCGCCGCGAGTGCGCCAACAATACTCAGCCCTGAACCAAGCCCAGACTGAGTGACCAAACTGTTCACAGGCTGCGAGTCAACAGATGTCTCGCCCATCGCAGCGCCAGCCAAAGGCTCACCGGACGCTGATAGTGAATCCAGCTCCCCCGAAGTACCACCTCCGCAGGCGCTCAGTCCAGCTGTCAATAATGCAGTAGCGATACAACGCGCCAGCAGCGTGTAGTTATGTGTTGTCATGCCAAGTACCGTTTGTCGCCCATGATCCTGTATCGGTACAGTTCCGCACGACTTGTATACCCAGTTCAGAATTCTGTGACTTCCCGCCGAGCGGTGGGTCCAACAACACGGCTTTCCAGTGATAGTTCACTTTTTGTTTAACCCGTATCATTATGATTTCTATGTATTTATAAAATCATAATTTACGGTGAACAGCACAGATTACCGCTTACTCATCGGCCGTCCTTAAAGGGTTTGCCCTGTAGGACCGACACATAGGTGTACTCGAATGGAATGGTTTTCTGATATGCGACAGACACTGTGCGGTTTAGGCGTGCTGCTACTGGCAGCCTGCAGTAACGGGGAAGATGCAGCCGTGGCGGAATCTTTGGCTCCAGCGGGTGCACAGCTTCCGGCAAGTGCACAGTTTGATGATGGCGATTCGATGGCAGGTTTGCTTGTTACCGAACACGACACGGTAGACGGATCTGCATTCTGGCGGTGTAACATTCAAGACACTGCAGGCACCACCACGGTGGGTATGCGCCTCAACCGTGACGGCTCCGGATTTATCGCCGAACAAGCTATCAGCTGGGAAATTGTTAAGGACAATACCGCTGTATTTGCGTTCGACACTGGTTACATCGAATTCAACAACATCCAGTTCGAGCCACATACCGGTATCGACAATAACCGTTTTACGGCAACGGAACCCGTAGGCACACAAGTTGTGTGTGACTGGAATGGTCCCGGTCGATCATCTGCTGGCGACGAATTACAAAATGATCCTGGGGTCAGCCTTGCATTACTCTTAACCAGCTTAAACACCGATGATGTCTGGCAGTGTCAGTTTCCCGAGAGTCAGACCGCCGCAGATTTCGAGCTGACGCTCCTACCTGACAGTATCGCTGTCATTGATAACGAAGATGGCTCGTGGTTTTTGAATGATCGGTATGACCTTGTCCTGCAGTCGCTCAATACCGTCACTGTGATTAACCAGTTGTATTATCCCATTGGCCAAAATAACGGCCAAAACACCGGCGAATTTTTCTCGGGCAGTATTCGCGGAGAACCGGTCAACTGCAGCCGTTAAGCTGGCAGTATTTCGGTTACCCACAGCGCGTAGATGTCATCTGACGAGTAACGTAACGCCGCCGTTGGCGCGGCGCTGGACAATGACAGACGCAGCGACTCATCGTTAATCAGCGCCGCGAGCTGACGCTCAAACAGCGACTCGTCGTTTTCCGGAATCAATAAACCGTCAACGCTGTCCGCAATGATTTCTCGGGGCCCGGTGTTGATATCGAACGAAATACACGCGCACCCTGCCGCCATTGCCTCCAGCAAAACGTTCGGAAATCCCTCAAACCGCGATGACAATACGAATATGTCGGCCCGCGAGTACCAGTCAGACATATTGCCCACCGTCCCCGGAAACAGCACACGCTGCTCAACACCGAGTTGTTGGCAGAGCGGGATCAGATCGGAACTCTCGGCAGGTCCGATAATCACGAGGTGAGATTGCGGGCATGACGATGCTATCCGTGCAAACGATCGCAGGAGTCGCTCAAACCCTTTTTGAGGTGCATCACGACCCACCGCCAACAACACTGTTTTAGCAGTCAGCGCATCAGGAATAGGCACCACAGGCTGACGGTTCGCTATCGGCCAATCGACCCAATTGGGAATGCTGGCGACCTTACGGGCAAGCGTGTGTGTTTTTATCCAGTCAGCTCCCTGCCGGGTTTGTACCACCACGGTATCTGCAAACCGATACAGCACATACCGAAGCGCTCCCCAAAAACGACCCGGTGGCAGTGCCGGCGGATAATTGCGCTCGGAGACAACCACGCGGCAGGAAAGTCCGGCCGTCGCCAACAGCACCAATACATTGGTCCTGTCCATAAATGACACAACCGTGTCGCTGTCAGCGTCTTTGAGTGCTCGTCGCAAGGCGTTGACACGTCTCGCGAGTGCCAATAAAGACTGCCCTATAGAACTGCTGGCAGCGCGCAATCCCAGCGCTGTACGGGTCACCTCGCCATCAAGGGGATAGTCATGACTCTCGGCGGCAGCCAGCGTCACAACATGACAACGGTGGCCATCCGCACTAAACCGATTGGCCAAATTACTGCACACACGCTCTGCACCGCCACCCGACAGTCCACTAATGACAAACGTTATACTCGCCACACTGGCTTCACCTTTCACTGCACCCGCCCATTGTAGGCGACTCACGTTTTGGGGACAGTATTTTTAAAGCCCATTTAGAGCCCTTTGGGTTGTAGCGCCTCGTGCTTGCGTGATCGACTGATCATTGCCCAAATTTAGGGGCCCAAATTTAGGTGCTCGAATTTAGTGGCCCGAATTTGGTGGCCCGAAATTAGTGGCCCGGCTTTGATGGGCCGGGTTTGCTGATCCAGTGCGATGCATTGCTCAATTATAATTTTTACGCGCAGGCGAGCCAGACGCTCACTGGTACACTACGCACTGGCACCGCAGCGCGCGATTCATTTTAACAAATGACTCTTTTCGGCGAATCCTCTCGACATTCTCGGCACTATGGAATTTATTGACACACTCAAACAGGTGCTTGCCCGCGCACACTTTTTCGTGATGCCATTCACGATCTGCGTGAGTCTGATTCTGCTATTTGATCGGGTGGCACCCAAACTTGGTATTGTCGACAAACCATCTGTCCGAAAACTGCACAAGGGCAACGTTCCGCTCATTGGTGGTCTGGCGATGTTTTTTGCGTTTGCGATGGTCAGTATTATGTTGACGCAACACCAGTCGCAGCTCGTGTTGCTGGTGTTGGCATTAGCGCTGGTGCTACTGGGCTCCCTCGATGACGTTTTCGATTTAAACGCATACTTTCGTATGATTATCCAAGCCGTTGTTGCGCTTCTGATGGTGCACGCAGGCGGCCTGCAGATCAACACGGTCGGCGATCTTACCGGCTTTGGTCCCTCGACGTTTAGCCCGGCTATCGCTACAGTGTTTACGGTGGTGTGCACCCTCGGTGTGATCAATTCGGTCAACATGATCGACGGTATGGACGGCCTCGCAGGCACTATTTTATTTATTAGCTTCAGTGCTCTCGGTGGTATTGCAGCGTTTCATGGCGACGGCCTGACAGCCAAGGTACTGCTTATTCTGGTCGGTGCTATCGTCGCTTTTTTGTGTTTTAACTCACGTGTATTCGTTGATAGTGCCCGCATTTTTATGGGCGATTCCGGCAGCATGTTTATGGGGTTCACGCTGTGTTGGTTCCTTATCAAGCTCACGCAAGGCGAATCACCGGCCATGTCCGCCGTTGCCGCTGGCTGGATTTTTGGGCTGCCGTTGGCGGACACTATTTCAGTCATGGTCAAAAGGCTGAAAGAACGTCGGTCACCGTTTGACGCGGGCCGCGATCACATCCATCACATGTTGCTCGATAGCGGTTTTTCCGTGAATCAAACGCTGTTTATCATGGGTTCGGTACATTTGGTACTGGTGCTGATCGGTTTCTCCCTCGTGCTCAATTCAGCCCTTGAACCTCTTTATTTCTGGGCATTTGTGGCATTGGTCGTCGGTCATCATTTTCTGACACCGCGCCTCTTGACGGCCACCCGCGGTGTCACTGACCCGTAGTTTTCCCAACGGTAACGCACACCGTTATGTAGAGTTAAACGCCATTTAAATCCTGCATTACACCCGTTTTTATAGCCCGTCAACATACGCCCGTGGCATGACTGATGACACGCACCTTTGAGCTGCGTCACCGTCGTGTACGCCCGAGACTTTAAGAATCGCTGCGGTTTACCGTTGTTATTCAATCACTTAAAAACACATTAAAACCGCTGATGCGGTCTTGGATACGTGTCCCATCGTCGCGTGACTGCACGGCCGGAGCTGAGCCTTGGCGTGCCCGTCGGGTTAAATACCGTGCTAATCAGCTCTCCTTGCAAGACTTCACGACTTTTATTGAATTGGCTCACAGAACCCATCAGCTGGCAAGGTTATGCTAGCGAATGTAAACTTTTGTAAATCGAAAGTGCGTCGTTTGCACGGAAATAACGCCATGAAACTTAAATTCCTCTGTACTGCCGGTCTCGGCGCTCTTGGCCTGATTCTCCTGTTTACCGTGACTGAACACATCGGTATCACCAGCTCCGGTTGGTTGATTAATCTGATGAGCAGCACAATCAGTATCGACGGACAAATCGATGACCCATGGAAGAAATATGTGTTGGTGGAACTCACCGCCATTTGGCTCATCTTTGTTTTACTGCATGTCATGCAGTACTTCCCCACGTGGCGTGAGCTTCCCAAACCGGCACCGTTTGGTCTCTATGCAATACTGGGCATCACGCTGATCGCGTTTTTCAGTGATATTCTCGGTATTTACAGCCTGCCGCTTTATTTTTTCGATGAAGACGGTATCTTTGAGTGGTTCACCGCAATCTGTCTGATCACAAGCGGCCTTCTTATGCTGGCCAATGCGTGGCGATTGAAAAAAACAGAACGGTCATTAGCACTAAAATCACTCTGCATTCTGGGTGGTGTTGGTATTCTGTTTGTCGGAATGGAAGAAATCAGTTGGGGACAGCGTATTTTTGGTTGGGAGACCACCGGCATCTTTGCCGAGCACAATGATCAGCTGGAAACCAATTTTCATAACCTGTACAACGAGACGTTCTGGCTGCCTATTGCAATGATCATCATTGCCACAGTCGTGGTGCTCGGCAGCACTGGATGGATGCACAGAGCGGTGAGCAAAATTTCCGAGGACCTACAACTGTTGTTACCCCAGAGCGGACAATTTTTGTACGCAGCAGTACTGTTGGTGGTCACCGTCAATTTTAACGAGATGTTCGAGGTTCTGTTTGGTGCATTTATCGTGTACTACTGCGCAATGATCTGGCACCAGTCTTCCGAAGCGCTGGCGTCGAACAATCTGAGGCTCCATTTGCCTGTATCGCAAACATCGCAGCACAGTTATCGATAGCCTGCGGCTATCGATATCATTGACCTTACCGTTGTCCCATGAGGCGTGTGTACAACGCCAAATGATCAGCAACAACGGCACGCACATCAAACGCCTTCTCTGCCAACTCACGTCCTGCAACGCCCATTGCCTGGCGCTTATTGTCATCGAGCAGCAGTGATTCAATCGCTGCAGCAAGGCTGTTGGCATCACGCACTTCAACCAATAAACCGGTTACTCCTTCATCAATCGCATAACGGCAGCCCGGTACATCTGTGGTAATAACAGCACGTCCGCTCGCCGCAGCTTCCAACAGAACTTTGGGCAAACCCTCGCGATACGATGGCAACACAACCAGATGAGCATTCGCCATTAAGCTCGCGATATCGTTTTGTTGCCCCAGAAATGTCACCGGGTGCCGGGCACTGAGTTCATCGATGTCATGCTGCGTTAGTGCAGCCGGATTACCGGTAGCGAGAAAGTCACCGGCGATTAAGCACCGTATTTCATAACCTTTGTTAGCCAACAGTGACGCTGCTTCAACGAGCTCTATGATGCCTTTGTCACGCAATAAACGTGCTGCCAGCAACACAGTAAACGGTGGCGCAGCGGGCTCAGGGGTTGGCACATAACGTTTAGTATCAACGCCCGACCCGCGAATAATCGCCACACGATCCTGATCGATACCGAGGATCTTGCACAACGTATCGCGATCATCCGGATTTTGAAACAGCACCACACTGTTTGGGTGTTTAACTGCAAAGGCATGCAACGGTCGAACCACGAGCCGCATCAGCCTGGGCTTAAGCGCGTTTGAGGAATAAACGACACCAATACCCGATATAGCATAGAGTACCGACGGCACCCGGAGCCAACGGGTCAGCATGCCACCGTAGATAACTGCTTTGATTGTGATCAGATGCACGACATCGGGTTGAACGTCGCGAATGATTCGGCGTAATGAGCGTAACGCCCGAAGCTCACCGGAAATTGATTGACCCCGCGGGCTTAGCGCCCACGCGTGAAACGTGCAACCGGCGGCTTCAATGCTTTGCACGGTATCGTCTGCCAGCGCAGCAACATGGACATCATGGCCCTGCGCTATTCCTTCAACTGCTATTGGCAACCGATGTGAATGAAAAAACCAGGCATCATTGGTTACGATGAGTATTTTAGCCATGCCGGTCAAGCCACGACTGAAACATCAACACATTCCACAGCTGGTACTGCCAAGAAAACTGGCCTTTTAAATGTTGATCCCAGATTTTGGCGATCGGTGCCGCGTGAAGATACCCGTCTCTGTTAATACGTGCAGGATCCAGCAAGTCTGACGCCCACGCTTTTAACGGGCCACGCAGCCAACTGTCCACAGGCACACCAAACCCCTGCTTGGGTCGATCAATCATCGACTGCGGCACATAATGCCCCAGAATTCTTTTTAGTGGCCACTTACCACTGCCATTGCGCTGACGAAAGTCGATCGGCAAACCAATCGCAAATTCCACCAACTCATGATCCAGCAGCGGCGCCCGGGTCTCTAATCCAACCGCCATACTCGCTCTATCGACTTTGGTTAATACAGTATTGGGCAGATACTGCAACATGTCCCGAAACATCATACGTTGTACAAAACTGCCGGGAAATTTTGCCATGACCGGCGTGTCGTATTTTGAGCGTTTCACGCCCTTGACCAACACCCCGCCCGGCACGTTTTTCTCGACCAGACGCATATACAATTCATCGGCTGATCCGGCTCCGTAGAGATAGGACAGTTTTTGTGCGTCGAACACAGCACCAGCGCCACGGCGACCACTGAGTAGCGGTGTCAGCATCGCAGTGCCCGCCTCGCCTGTCGCCCCCAACACCTGTCGTATCGCTGTCGGATGCTGTTTGATTCGTGACCAGATTGAGGCGGCTTTTTTATAACGTGAATAGCCACAGAAAAGTTCGTCACCACCATCGCCGGTAAGCGCTACTTTCACTGAAGATTGCGCAAGCTTCGACACCAGGAAAGTCGGTATTTGAGACGAGTCAGCGAAAGGCTCATCCCACATCTGGCTTAAATCCGGAATGACATTTCTTGCGTCCTCATCAGTGACATACAGTTCGGTATGTTCAGTGCCAAGGTGTTTGGCCACAGCACGCGCATGTACTGCTTCATCATACCCGGCTTCGTGAAAGCCGATGGTGAACGTCTTCACCGGTTGACTGGTGATGTCTTGCATCAACGCCACCACCAAACTTGAGTCAATGCCGCCCGACAAAAAAGCACCTAACGGTACATCTGCCATCAACCTTGATTTCACCGACGCTTTTAGACGCGCTTCCAGGGTTGTTAACAGATCATCATCAGATGCTGACTCAAGGGCTGAGTGATCGTTATTGCGGTAGAGTGATAACACATCCCAAAACGGCACCGGTGTTGATTCGGTATCATGGGGTGAGTGCAACGTGACCCACTGACCTGCCGGTAACATAAACACGTTACGATAAATGGTGCGTGGTGACGGTACGCTGGACCAACGTAAGTAGGCATCCAATGATTCGCGGTCCAGTTCGCCCTCCCATTCCGGATGCGCCCGTAATGCTTTTAGCTCTGACCCAAAGACGACACTGGTTCGCGTAAAGCCATAATACAACGGCTTTTCGCCCAATCTGTCGCGCGCCATATGCAGCGTATTGGATGCTTTATCGCGTATCACGATAACAAACATGCCATTGATCAATGTGAGCGCTTTTTCCATACCCCAGTGACTGACAGCAGCAAGCAGCGTCTCGGAATCGGAACCCCCTCGCCAACTGATACTTGCCTGCTCTGCTGTCAGCTGTTCACGCAGTGCCAGATGATTATAGATTTCGCCGTTAAACACCATGTTGTAACGTCCGCAAGCAGAGTGCATCGGTTGCCGACCGGCATCAGACAGCTCTACGATGGACAACCGGCGATGCCCTAAATAAAAGTGCTTGTCATCATCGGCAAAGCAATCACCACCATCAGGACCACGATGCCGAATGGCATCATTCATCCGCGTCATGATCCGGCTACCTTGATCAACCGCTGACGAACTCCAGAACCCGGCTATACCACACATGAGTAGCTCCTGCTCGTAAGCTGTGACTGCAGCGGTTGTGGCCACGAGATGAGCAGGATGACCCTCAGCACCACAGGTCGGCGTGCGAATCGCGATAGACAGATCGGGAGGCTCATAATAAAGATCACGTTATGACTGTATCCAGAAGTGCGGCGCGGGCAAAAAACGTCCTGCCGTGTAAGCATCGATACCAAATTCGGGCAACATCGCCATTAGGTGTTGCTCTTGTTCAACCGACACTTTTTGACGCCATTTCTCTACCAAAAACTGAGCACTGTCGGCCGAACGCTCCGCCGACAAAGCATCACGGGTTGCCATGTCAGACTGATTAGTGGAACCGGACGCACGGCCCAGTCTTTGTTTGATGAGATCACGGTGACTCAAATCGAGTTGCTCACAGACATGGTCTACCATCGTGTCAGAGTCAAGCGTCAGCTGCTCATAGGTCATGACTAACCAGTGTTTGCGTTGATGCCTGAGCATCACTGCATTTTGTAAACACCAGCTCAGCACCAGTTTCTCCAACGGCGACCCGGTCTTCACAATCGCGCTGGCAAGACTCAGCTGTTCGCTGGTGAAGTGACGGGCATAAGGAGACGAGAGAAATACCTGCAGTCGCGGGCACGATTTTCGGGACGTACTGACCGCCAGTGGATGCCTGAGCAACAACACCATCGTAGCGTGATAGCGGTCCTCGATCTCGCCCATCCTGTCTTCAAGTGCATGCAACACCTTAAACACAATACGGTCAGTTTTCAGCCGATAGTGTTTGCGGAACGGAAACGGATTAAAAAAAGCCGTATCCCGACCTCCGGCATACAGCGAATCTATGTAGTCAAACACACGCGGGTTGATGGGGTCTGAATACAGGCCGGACCAGTCGTTAACGGCGAAGTAGTCTTTGACATGTGGAATGCGAAGGTTAAAAGGCTCATTGCAGAATCTGATGCCTGCTTGAGAGCCAATGAGCTCTTTTATCCAGGTAGAGCCACTTCGGGGTGTCGAGAAGATAAAAATATTGGGTTTGGCCCCCTGCCGGTGCCAGTTGCTGTAGTGCAGCAGTGCCTGACCCAAATGATGATTCCTGATACCCACAAATGATCGTTTCTCACGTCTTGCCAAACATCGATTTGGACCGAAGCATCGCCGGTTGGCTCAGACGACGCCAGCCTACCCGATGCGAGACTACCTTTCCTCATTGTTGCCGAATCAACTTCCCCTTCGGCTACTACGGGCAGTATTATATAAAGGACAACACCAACATGCTGGCTACCCGGCAGGATTATCAGAAATTTAATGCGTTTGACCTCAAAAACCGGCAAACCCGTCGCCCGCACCGACAAGTCCACAGTAGACAGCTTTCTGGCGGAACTCGATCAGCGCGACGCGCTGGCCACGCAGGACAACCGTCGACCGGGGCTTATCTTCTCGCTGGACGCCACCGCCAGTCGTCAGGCAGTCTGGACGCAGTCTTCGCGGCTGGTTCAGGACATGTTCACACACACCAAAGGTCTGTCCGAACTCGATATGCAGCTCGTGTTCTACCGCGGTTATGGTGAATGTAAAGCCAGCGGCTGGGTAGACAATGCTGACAGCATGGTCGCTGCCATGGCCAAAGTCACCTGTTTGGCCGGTCAGACACAGATTGGCAGAATCCTGAAACACACCGCAACCCAGGCCCGCTCCCGACAGGTCTCGGCCGCAGTCTTTATTGGCGATTGCATGGAAGAAAACATTGATGCCCTTGGTAACCTCGCCGGACAACTCAAATTGCTGGGTGTCCCCGTTTTTTTCTTTCAGGAGGGTAACGACAGAACTGCGGCACTGGCGTTTGCGCAGTTGGCAAAACTCTCAGGCGGCGCGCATTGCCAGTTTAATCAGGCATCAGCAGACGAGCTTGGACGACTGCTCAATGCCGTCGCTGTATATGCGGCCGGTGGGAAATCGGCGTTAAAACAACTGAGCGCCCGTTCACCGGGAACCGAGAAATTGCTGCAACAAATAGACTAACCCACTGTATGCCTCGTCTTATTTTTATTATCGCCATTGGCGTCGCCGGTTGGCTGATCTACAAACTGTATTACAAAAAGCTCAAAGCGCAGGGTAAACCCGGCATGATCAAGCTGGGCCTGATTGCGCTGGGGCTGGTGTTCATGGTGGCAGCCGTCACGGGTAAAGCTCACTTTATTTTTGCGCTCATCGGTGCTGCTATGACGATGGTGATGCGCTTCCTGCCGCTTGTATTACGCTTTGCGCCATCGTTAGCGCAACTGTTTAACAAGCACCGTGTCAACAACCCGGGACAAGGACAACAGTCAAAGGTCCAGACGGCCTATCTCGATATGACACTGGATCATGACTCCGGTCAGATGTCGGGTCACGTGCTCAGCGGACAACATGCGGGCCGACAACTCGATTCGCTGTCTCCCGACGAACTTCGCCAACTGTTCGACGAATGTACCGCCAATGATCCAGAGTCTGCGCGACTGCTGCAGGCATGGGTCGCGCGCACCTATTCCGACGAAGAACACAGTAACGATCAGTGGCGAGAAGCGGCTGGTGGTAGCGCCGGGGGCAACACAGGTGGTGGCGGTGCGTCGAACGCGACACCGTCGATTACCGAGGCAAGAGACATTCTTGGCCTTGATGACAGTGCGTCCCGGCAGGATGTCGTCGACGCCCACCGGCGCCTCATGATCAAAATGCACCCGGACAAGGGCGGCAGCAATTATTTGGCTGCCAAAATTAACGCGGCAAAAGAGGTGCTATTAAAACACGTGGCATGACTATACTCAGTCCATGAGACTGTTTATATCGATCCCGCTTTTTTTGTACCTGTTGATCATCGCCAATATGGTGATGCTGTTTGGTAGCCCGAGTGCACCGGTGCTCAATATCATCCTCGGCGAGTTCAGCATGCCATCGACGGCGACTATCGTGTTCACCGTCAGCGATCTGCTGATTGTCACCTCGGTGGTTTTCCTCTACATCGAAACCTTCAAAGCAACCCGTACCTCAGTGCTGTCCATCATTGACCATGCACTGTCACTGCTGGTCTTTGTGGTGTTTCTGATCGAGTTTTTGGTGGTACCCCAAGTCGGCAACACGACATTCCTGATCATCACGGTCGCATCACTGATGGACGTGGTTATGGGGTTTACGGTCACGATATCTACAGCGAAGCGCGATATTGCTATAGGGTGACGGCCACCAAATCGTGTTCGAGTGCTTCAGTGATTCGAACATTAACGAATTCACCGACCGGCAGTGAGCCGCCGTCTTCGATATACACCAACCCGTCTATTTCAGGCGCATCCGCCTGACTTCGGGCGATAGCCTCACCGTCGTCGATCGCATCAACCAACACTTGTAGAGTCTTGCCAACTTTCTGCGCAAGGCGTTGTTGACTGATCGCCGCCTGTTTTTCCATAAACGCGTGAAAGCGTTCGTGTTTGACTTCATCGGGTACCGGGTCAGGCAGCGCATTGGCCGCGGCCCCTTCAACTTCAGAGTATTCAAAACAGCCCACCCGATCAAGTTGCGCCTCATCGAGAAAATCGAGCAGCTCCTGAAACTCGGCATCGGTCTCTCCGGGGAAGCCGACTATAAAAGTGCTTCTGATGGTCAACTCGGGGCACTGCTCTCGCCAATGAGCAATACGTTTTAACGTATTTTCTGTTGCTGCCGGGCGCTTCATACGCTTTAACACCGGCAGGCTGGCATGCTGAAACGGAATATCCAGGTACGGGACTATGTTGCCTTCGCTCATCAGCGGGATAATATGATCCACGTGCGGATACGGGTAAACATAGTGCAAGCGCACCCACACGCCGAGGGAACCGAGTGCTTCGCACAGCGCCTGCATTCGGGTTTTGACCGGTCGTCCTTTCCAGAAGCCGGTGCGGTATTTCACATCAACACCATAAGCGCTGGTGTCCTGCGAAATAACCAAGAGTTCTCTGACACCAGCGGCGACAAGGCGCTCTGCCTCTTCGAGTACATCACCGACGGGTCTGCTGACCAGATTTCCGCGCATAGATGGAATGATGCAAAAGCTACAGCGATGATTGCAGCCCTCTGAAATTTTAAGGTAAGCATAATGACGCGGGGTTAGCTTGATTCCCTGCGGTGGCACCAACTCAAGGAACGGGTTGTGCGCTTGTTGGTTTGGCAAATGCTGATGAACGGCGCCGACAACTTCCTCGTAGGCCTGAGGGCCGGTGACTGCCAGCACCGCCGGGAATTCCGCCTGAATTTCCTCTGCTTTCACACCGAGACACCCGGTCACAATGACCTTGCCGTTGGCGTCCATCGCCTCGCCAATTGCATCGAGAGACTCGGCCACCGCGCTGTCGATAAACCCGCAGGTATTGACGACAACCAGCCCGGCATCTTCATAGGTCGGGGAGATTTCGTAGCCGTCGGTGCGCAGCTGGGTCAAGATACGTTCGGAGTCTACGAGTGCCTTGGGACAGCCAAGGCTCACAAAACCGACTTTGGGAGATTCTGACATGAAGTTTGAGTTCGCTCGGGGTAGCTCGGGCAGAGCACGAATACTACACGACTCTCGTGTTGCTATGACAGTGACGACGCAACTTCATGCAGCTCGTCAATCAGCTCTTCACTGTCTGTCGACGTTTGTTGATCCAATGCCAGTTGCAGCTTGTCGAGCGGTATTTCCGGTGGTTCCTCATCAGTTTGCCCGATGTGTAAATCCCCGCAACAGGCTTCGAGCTGACCGACAAAATCAGCCAGCGGTTCATTTAGCTGTGCCGGGGGTTGCGGGTTATCGCAGGTCGCGGTTGCAAGGGTGACCTGCCCGTCGGCATCGGGCACCGGCTCAGCCGGTATGACATGAACCGGTAGCGTCCGAAGCAACGCTGTTAATGCCGGAAAACGTTGGGTCGGCGTATCGGGCCTTGCATACAACAGCGCAAGCTCCGAACGCCCGAGCTCAGTCAGTGCGATATCACCCGCCAGTGAGCTGTAGGCGATCAACGCCTGTTCCTGCAGATCGCTGGCGATGGATTCAGCTTCAATCTCCGACAATCCGATCGCCGCACCCACATCCCATATCGGCACTGAATCCGGGTGTACCTTAGACGTATAACCCTTATCGGTAAGATCGCCCATTTTCAGCAAGAACAGCAATTCTCCGTGAGCGCCCCTCGCTGCAGACCATAACTCGTGTTCTTGTGTCATGCCCATGGTTGACGTCTCTTTACCCAGACCGACGACTTGATTTGCCACGTCGTATGTCTCTTGCTTGGCCACTGGATTGGCCAGCGGAATTGCGACCGGTTCCGACATCGCATCTGTTTGTACGTGTAAGGATGTTTCTGGTGTGGCCTCTGGTTTGTCGTGTGGTCGCGTCTTTGGGGCATCGTCGCTGACACCTGCATGGCTGACAACGGGTTCCACGTAGCGGGCCAGCAGCGCTGCCATTTCCCGCGCAACGATGTGGCTGGATTTACCGGGACTATCAGACATCTACTACCGCACTCGACTTCGTGGCTTCAAACGCCGCGAAGCCTAGCAGGTTTTACGACTCAGTGACATCCCTATCAAGCAGGGGCATCAAGACCGAACACAGCCTCTTTTGTAGCAATGCTTTTGTGACGCCGGGTATGCCACTGAGGTTACCCGGTTTGGGTTCACAGCATACCGAGTTGATCATCAAGTATGCATACGGTCAGGCCGCAGCCAACCCTGTCGCCTGTTCCCCAACCAGCAAATTGGCCACTTCATAGGATAGGTCTGAGCGATTCAGTGTATAAAAATGAAAATGATCAAACCCCTCTCGTTTGAGTGTTTCACACAGTGAGAGGCTTTGCGCTACGGCAAGCTCATGGCTTGCAGCGGAGTCATCCGCCCACACCCGAAATTCGTCCACAAGATTGATTGGGATTTCAGCACCGCATCGCTGGCTAAATGTGATGACTTTTTCAATATCGTGAATAGGCAAAACACCGGGTACTAACGGTTGCGTGATACCGACCGATTGCATCTGGTCCCGAAATCGTAGCAAGACGTCAGGATCATAAAAAAACTGCGTAATCGCTCGGGTTCCGCCGGCATCCAGCTTGTACTTCAATGCCTGTAAATCGGCAGTCGCATTCATCGCGTCCGGATGCACCTCCGGATACGCGGCAACACTGATATCAGTCCATCGCTCGGCGCAGGCAAGCTCAACCAGGTCGGAAGCATATCGGCATACCGACACATTATCTTGCGCGTCAGCAGTAGCGGTTTCCGGCAAATCACCACGCAGTGCCACCAGACGATCAACGCCGTGGGCACGCAAGTGCGCCAGGTCTGTGCGCACAGCCTCAGTGGATCTGTTTCCACAGGTTAAATGCGCCGCGACCGGCACGTCCGACGCGAGCGCAAGCTGCCCCAGCATGTCGAAGCTGTTGTCGCGTGTGCTGCCCATCGCACCACAAGTCATTGAGAAAAACGCGGGAGACAGTGTTTCCAGGCAACCTACCGTTCGCCAGAAACGCGCTTGCGCTTCGGGTGTAGTGGCGGGAAAAAATTCGAATGACAGCGCATAGCCACCGTCTTCTTCCGTGTGCTGATTCATGCTGTTACCTCACTGTTAAAATCGACTGAGAAAACACAACCACAGTGCTTTAATGCGTCATGGGTTTGGTGCCCTGCCAAATGTTGACGGTCAATGGGTCACCTTTCATCACATGGGTATCACCTACTTTAAGCCCTGCCTGCATCATGAGACGCGCAACTTCCTGTTCGGCAAAACCCAAACGCACATGTTTATGTTCTGTGCGCAGGTGATCCTGATCATGTGGCGCAAAATCAACAATCACCAATCTGCCGCCGGGCTTGAGCACACGACTGGCTTCCTCTACCACCAGTCCCGGTTCCATGCTGTAGTGCAACACCAAATGCAGCGTGGTCAGGTCGAAGCTAGCGTCTTCGATGGGAACGCTATACATATCACCCTTGCGAACGTGCACATTGCGCAGCTTTGCCCGTTCGATTTGCGCACGTGCGAGCGTCAGCATTTCATGGCTAAGATCAATGCCAACGCCGCGCTCTGCCTGCCCCGACAGCAGCTCCAAAATGCGGCCGGTGCCGGTACCGATGTCCAGAAAACTCGACAAGGGCTCATCACCGATAACTTTGAGGAATTCGGCTTCGAGTTCCTCCTCGGCCACATGCATTGCCCGAATTTCACGCCAGCTCGCCGCGTTCTCATTAAAGTAGGCCGTTGCCAGTTCAGCGCGTTTTAACCGGATTTGATCCAGCCTGCTCAGATCACGATTCAAAGCAACGTCCTGCTCTGGCAGCAAATCAACCAAGGTGCGGGCCAAATGGGCTTCATCGGTGCCGTCAGCGAGCCGGTAATAAACCAGTGCGCCCTCACGAAAGCGGCTCAACAAACCAGCCTCGACCAATAATTTCAAATGACGGGAAACGCGCGGCTGGCTTTGCCCCAGTATTTGGGTAAGCTCTGTCACACTGAGCTCGCCATGTGCACACAAGGCGAGCAGCCTGAGTCGGGTGGGCTCTCCTGCGGCCCTAAGGCCATTTAGCAGCAAATCCATAATTAAATAAAGATATGTTTATATGTCTATATAATATTACGCATCTTTAATGCCGTCAACCGGCCTCGCCGAAGCCTCTTTATCGACGCTCTTTAGCAACACAGTGTCTCGACACCCCGAACCAAAGACCCAGAAGCAAAGACCCAGTAGCAATGCACTGTAGCAATGCCCTGTAGCAAATCCCCGAAGCCAAACCCTGTCGCGAAAACACTGTGTCGCAGTCACAGGTCATATCCTCGCTCTCCCCTTCGCGTCACAGCTTGTCCTGCCATGCCTTCCACCAACGTGCCACGCCTCCACAACCTGCTGCAATACCACCTGGCCTCTTTCACGATTGCGTACCAGAGACTCCCCTCCGATTCGTCAGCTGCACGCTCCGTCAGTACAGATGCCAATGAGTGGCACTGTCTGGCTTGCAGGTCCTGACTGACAAGTTTGGAGTATTACTCCCTGTTGCGATTGGTGCTGCGATTGGTGTTGCGCTTGGTGTCGCGTCCGGAAGCCGATCGACTTTGCCGTTTGTTGGCACTGGGGTTTTCCGCGTGGTTTGCGATGGACTTATCAAGAGGATTTTTACGGAGATTTGCAGGGAGACTTTTACCGGGATTTGCAGGGAGGATTTGCAGGCGTATTTGTGACTGATTGACTAGCGTTTGCGCCGCTGGGTGACAGCGTCACGTTGTTCTGTCTCTCGCTAAAACGTGCTTGAGTTACCAATACGCCAAGGTACTTGGTGAGGCAATCCCCAGTTCCGGGGTTATCGCATTGCAGAGAATCGCCCATCAGGTTGGACTACCGCATCCAGTAGTAACGTGCGGAGTGCACATGCGTATCACATCCTCCATTCACACCACCCGGCTCTTTCGTGTAATGACCGTTTTGGTGACGTTGTGCACACCCTATACACTGTTAGGACAAACCGAAACACTGACACTTCAAACGCTACCGGACGCGCCATCACAGACGCTTGAAAGCATTTCACCCTTTACCGATTCTGTTGTGTCCACTGACCTGGCGGTCTCTCCCGCCTCACTGGACTTTGGCCATGTCATGGCAGGAAACACCGTGTCGCGTATCCTGACTATCACGCACACCGGCGTGACACAAGACACCCCAATCACCGTACTGAACACGGCTATCGACGAACTGGACAGTCTTTTTTTTACAGATAACTTTGAAGAGCCAAGAACACTGTACCCGGGTGAAACTACGGACATAGTTGTCTATTTCACAGCACCGGAGGGACCGAACAACAGTAGAACTGATGGCCATCTTTTTGTCTCTTCTGAGGGCACAAAAACCGGCAATGTCATTGGTATGACCGGTGCCACACTGTCGTCAGAACCGATGGCTCAACCACAAGGACTGCGAGCAACCACCAAAGTCGGCTTTGGAAAAAGCACCGTGGATGGCACTGGCAGTGATAACCCGACTTCACTGCAGTTTGGACCGGACGGCAGGCTTTACGTGTCTGATTTGTTCGGAAAAATAAAGATTTATACACTGACACGCTCTGCTGCCAATGACTATTCGGTGATCGCAACCGAGACTCTTAATCACATCTATTCCATGGTGAATCACGATGATGACGGCGACGTTAATAAAGGCATCAAGGGACGTCTTGTCACTGGCCTGTTGGTGACCGGCACTGCCAACAAACCTGTGATCTATGTAAATTCCAGCGACCCCAGAATTGGTGCAGGAAAATCACAAACCGATACAGGACTCGACACCAATTCAGGTATTTTGTCACGACTCAACTGGACAGGATCCAACTGGGTTAAAACAGATTTGGTCAGAGGGCTACCACGGTCTGAGGAGAATCATATTCCGAACGGACTGACATTATCCGCCGACGGTAAGACGCTGTATATCGCTGCAGGAGGTCACACCAATGCAGGCGCGACGTCAGCCAATTTCGCGAAATTACCTGAATTCGCGTTAAGTGCCGCTATCCTCTCGGTTGATCTCGGCGCTATTGGCAATTCAACTTATGACTTGCCCACGCTAGACGACGAAGACCGTAAAGGCACCAATGATAAAAATGATCCTTTTGGCGGTAACCAGGGAAAAAACCAAGCGATTCTCACCAAAAACGGACCGGTACAGGTATACGCACCAGGATTTCGTAACCCCTACGATGTTGTATTAACGACCCAAGGCAAGCTCTACAGCATCGACAATGGCCCCAATGCAGGCTGGGGTGATGTACCGGAAAAAGAAGGCATGGCTGGTAATTGCACCAACGCGATACAGGAACCTGGCGACAGCCACCCGGACTCGCTGCATTACATCACCGGCAAGGGTTACTACGGAGGTCACCCCAACCCAACACGCGGTAATAAAAAAAATACCTTTAACAAAAGCAATCCGCAGTCGCCTGTGTCCCAAGGTTATGCAAACGAGGGTAATGCAATCGAATGCGACTATCGCGCGCCGGGCAGCGCGAACAAAGCACTGTTGACATTCAACACCTCAACCAATGGGCTGACAGAATATACCGCGAGTAATTTCGGCGGTGCCATGCAGGGCAATTTACTGGCCACAGGCTGGAATAACAAATTGTTCTCAATGACATTGAATGGCAAAGGAGACAGTGTTGTTCAGTCTTCAACCCTGTTCTCGAATATCGGCTCAAGGCCGTTGGATGTCACCACCTTAAATGATCAGGGCATTTATCCAGGTACCATTTGGGTTGCTGATTTTGCCAAAAATGCGGTCATCGTATTTGAACCTTCCGACTTTAACGGGCAATCCTCGCAGAGTTGCAGCGGTATCACCGCCAACCTTGACGAAGACAATGATGGTTTCTCGAACGCGGACGAAACAGCCAACGGCACCGACCCCTGTTCTGCTGGTGACTCACCTGCCGACTACGATGGCGATTCGGTCTCTGACCTGCTGGACCTGGATGACGATAATGACGGACTGGACGATGTTGATGATCCGTTTGCACTCGATAGCTTTAACGGTCGCAAGACACCTATACCGCAGTTCTATGACTGGGAAAACGATTCGCAACCAGCCGGTGGTATAGCCAATCTCGGTTTTACCGGACTGATGACCAATGGCAAAGACAGCTGGAATACTCTGTTTAACCCGGATGCTATGACCGTCAGCGGAGCTGCAGGTGTACTGACCATCGACGCCATCAGCGGTGGTGATGCATTTAAAGGTAACGGCCAGGAAAACGCCTTTCAGTTCGGCGTTGACGCGACTCCCGCTACAGCACCCTTCACTGCACATACAAAAATTATTGCACCATTTTCCGGTTTCAGTCCCAAGCTGTTCCAGTCACTCGGCATTTTCGTGGGCACCGGTACACAAGACGACTACGTCAAATTGGTAATTAAAGCCACAGGCGGCACTGGTGGTTTTCAGCTGTTTCAGGAAATCAACAATGCAAAGGCGTCGGACCAAAGCGTCACAGACCAAGTGTTTGGCGCTGACTCCATTGATGTCTACCTGTCGGTAGACCCCAAAAACCAGCAAATCACGGGTAGTTACCGTATTAATCATGCCGGTCAGTCGGGCTTAATCACGAGCTTTGCGGAACCGGTAGCATTTCCCAAAAGTTGGCTCACAGCATCAACCGGTCTCGCGATTGGCATTATCTCGACCTCGTTTAAAGCAGATACGTTTGCCGGTACGTGGGACTACATCGCTGTCTCTAGCGGGACTGTGACAGCTGACATCGTTGACGATACTACCAGCGGCAACGACTCTGCAGAGGGGGAGTCAGATGGCAGCAATGCCGACAGCCCGATGTCCAACCAACCGCCGAAGGTTGATGCAGGTGATGCCATGACACTGCGGCTGCCAGCACAAATAAACCTCAGTGGCACTGTCTCGGATGATGGCTTACCTACCGGTCAATTGGATACGCTATGGACACTGAATGCAGGACCCGGGACAGTACAGATTGATGACATCACGCAACTGAACACACAGGCTACCTTCCCGAGCACCGGTCGTTACGTCCTTGAACTGATCGCCGATGACGGTGATCTGATTGCATCCGATACACGAGTTATCGATGTGTTGCCTGCATTAGAGGACGACACCGGCAACGATGCCACTGATGACAACACCACTGACTCCAATGGCGACTCGGACAATGACTCGGACAATGACTCGGATAGTGACTCGGGCAATAATGCAGATAACACCGCCTCTGAGGAGTCCGGTAATGTTTCCATGGATGATCCGGCTACCACTGCGAATAACGACAACAATGCAGAAACTGTCTATCGCATCAATGCCGGTGGCCCCGCCTTCGTCAGTGATGGAATAAGCTGGGATACCGATCTTCAATACATTAACACCGGACGCTCAAGCACCAATGACAACAGCGTCGACCTGACACAGCTGACAGGTGATATACCCGCACAAATCTTCGCACATGAGCGTTTTGATCCCATCCGAAGTCCTGCGCTGGAATATACGTTTCCGGTCACTCCGGGTCGTTACGAAGTGCGGTTGTACTTTGTGGAGACGTCCACGTTTGTCTCGGGCCCCAATCAGCGGGTATTTGATGTCATCGTTGAAGGCACCAGCCTACCGACTATCGATATGTATCAAGAGGCAGGTTATGAAAACGCGTTCATGCGAAAAGTTGTTGTAGACGCCGATAGTCTGTTGTCTATTAACTTTGAAGGTATAAAACGAAAGCCTGCCATCAATGGTATTGAAATTATCCGAGTCAGTAACATCGAGTTGGATGTGTCTGTTGACACCAGTGGACCGGTTGAGAATACGAACACAGACGAGAGCACCGAGAACCCGGACACATCCAATCCAACGGATACGACCGATACCTCCTCCGATAGCTCAGACAACAACCCGGAGAGTGACTCGCAGAGTAGTCAAGACATCGGATCGGACAATAGCCAAGAGCCTACCGATTCAACACAGCGAGCGACTATTCGCATTAATGCCGGCGGACCAACGCTTAACGCGTCACACGTTTGGTCTGCCAAAAATGACGGCGTCTATTCGGTGAACACCGGACGCACTTACAGCACCGGCGCAGACATTGATATCTCGGCGCTACCGTTTGATGTTCCGCAGTCACTGTTTCAAACAGAGCGCTGGGACAAGTCCTCGTCACCGGCTCTTCAGTACACAGTGCCTGTTGATCCAGGGCAGTACGCTGTCCGTCTCTACTTCGCCGAGATCTACCCCGGTGCCTTTAAACCGGGCCACCGGGTATTTGACGTCAAAGTTGAGAACGAACTGCTGCAATCCATTGATGTATTCGCTGAAGTAGGTTCACTGACCGCCATGGTCAGAGAGGTCATCGTTCAGGCAGATGATGAGTTGACCATTGAGTTTATTCATGTCACTGAAAACCCGGCTATCAAAGGCATTGAAATTATTCCACTGCCAAACTGATACAACGCCTGCAAAAAGTACCGATACCACCCATCGGTACTGAATAATAAGTCTGGGGTGACCATCTGCGTCACCCCAATTAACCCATCCCTTAGATGTTTGGCCCAGCATCGGCCCGGCATCGGCCCGGCATCGCCACAGCGATGCATAAATTGACATTTTAAATAGTGCCTGATGCCGGTTAAATGACGACGGCTATAGTGATAAGAAACCACCTATGGGCTGCGTTATCGCTGAGTGTCACAGTTGCGTTTACATTTTTTCACACACATCAACAACAGTGATCGACGTGGTTTTTATCACACTTATATCTACCATCAAATCACGGTCCTATGCGGTTTCCCGTTTTTTTAACGAAAAATAACCCGCGTTTAATTCAACCTGGCAACGCCCTGACTCGAGCACGCTTTGTTGCCTGCAGACTAATTTGTGACCGATTCGGTGTAATATAGGAGGGGTTAACCAATCCGGTTTTCTTCACACGTAGAGGATTAGTTTATGTCGTTCAATATTATGGATATGGTCAAAGATCACATCGGCGATCAGGTAACGAGTCAAGTAGGTACGCTACTCGGTGACCAGGGCAGTCATGCCAGCGCCGGTATATCAGCTGCCGTACCCGCACTCTTGCAGGGTGTTACTGCAAGAGCAACAGCACCCGGTGGTGCTGAAAGTCTATTCAACGCTGTCAAAGACCAGGACGATGGTCTGCTCGATAACATGGGCAGTATGCTAAGCGGCACCAATGCCAGCAAACTGATGGAATCTGGCTCAGGACTGCTGTCTGGCCTCATGGGCAATGGTGCTCTCGGCACACTCGGCACCGTTGTCTCATCGGTATCCGGTTTAAGCAAAGGTAATACGAGCTCACTGCTTGGCCTGTTAGGTCCCATCATCTTTGGCGTACTCAAGCGAAAGGTCATGGGCGACGGCATGGGCGCGAGCGGTCTGGTCGATATGCTGAAAGGTCAAAGCAGCAACATAAACGCTGCGATGCCTGCAGGGCTGTCTGATCAACTGGCAACCTCTGGGTTCCTGGGCAGCATCAGCAGCTTTGGTACCGATGCCGCGAGCGGCGCTGTCAGTGGCATCCGTGATGCAGCTGGCGACGCAGTGGGCAATGTCACCACCGCAGCCGGTAATGCAGTTGACTCTGCTACCAACGCCGCAAGTTCCGCCGCAAGTTCCGCTGCCAATTCAGCGGCCAACACGGTAAGCAGCGCAGCTGGGTCAGTGACTGATACCGTCGGCGATGCTGCCTCTGGCGGTTCATCTCTGATCAAGAAATTACTGCCGATCATCGGCTTGATTCTGCTGGGCTGGTTGGGTCTTAAATTCTTTGGCGGTTCAGGTGATGACGTCGCAGACGGTGTACAGGGCGCTGCCGATAGTGCAACAGCTGCTGCAACCAGTGCTGCCGACACGGCAACGAATGCCGCTGCCTCTGCAGCAGATTCAGCGAGTAATGCGGTTGAATCAGCCGCAGGTGCGCTGGACGTAGACGGCATCAGTTCCGAACTGACAGGCGTGTTTGACACTGCCAAAGAGAGCCTTGGCGGTATTACTGATGTTGAGTCCGCAAAAGCTGCGCTGCCGCAACTGACTGAAATGGGTGATAAAGTAGAAGGTTTGACCGGCATGATGGACAAGCTGCCAGAGGCGGCACGTGGCCCGCTGGGTTCTATTGTCTCAACCGGTGTTGCAGCACTTGAACCGTTGCTCGAAACGGTCCGCGGTATTCCGGGCGTTGGCACTGTGGTCGACCCGATCATGACGCCCATTCTGGAAAAACTGCAAGGTTTTGCCGGTTAAAATATAAATCGGTGATCACCAAAGAGTTGCACCGCTAAGGTGCAACTTAAGACAAGGCTATGGCTGGGACACACTGTCCTTTGCCATAGCCTTTTTTGACCCTAAAACAATGACACAAACACTGTAAAACGCCAGGCGTTAAATCCTGGCATGTTTATCCATCGCGTTATCGATCGCACCCACCAACTCATCAATATCATCGGTAGTCGCGATCAACGCGGGACTTAACGTCACCGTATTGTTGAGTCCGTCGAGGCATCGGTTGGTGCGACCAATGATCACACCCTGCTGCATACAGTCTGCAGCGACGTTAGCGAGCATGCCCTCGGGTGCCGGCTCTTTGGTTTTGCGATCAGTGACCATTTCGAATCCGGCGAACAAACCTTTACCCCTGACCTCGCCAATCACTTCGTACTTGTTTTGTAACCCACGTAACTTTTCCATCAGATAGTCACCCATGGCCGTGGTGTTGTCGAGCAGGTTTTCATCTTCAATAATACGCATATTCTCCAGCGCTGCCGCAGGCCCGGAGGTGCAACCGCCAAAGGTGCTGATATCGCGGAAGTAACTCATGGGATCATCGGGGTCAGCCTTAAACCGATCAAAGACCTCTTCGGTTGTCACTGTGCAGCTGATCGCGGCGTACCCACTGGCGACGCCTTTTGCCATCGTGACAATATCGGGTTTGATGCCGTAATGTTGATAGCCAAACCAGGTGCCGGTGCGACCCAGCCCACACACAACCTCATCAATGTGCAATAACACATCATATTTTTTGCAGATTTCCTGAATAGTTTCCCAATAACCCTCCGGCGGTGTAATCACACCACCCCCTGCGGTGATCGGTTCCAGCACAACAGAGCCGACAGTATCAGGACCTTCTGCAAGAATGACTTTCTCCATCTCCAGCGCGGCTTTTACGCCGTAATTGGTCTCGTCATCGTATTGGCAACGATACTGCAAACAATGCGGGATCTGGACAAATCCGGGCGTGAATGGCCCGTACTGGTCTTTGCGCTGATCCTGACCAGAGGAGCTCAATGCTGTGATGGTGGTGCCGTGATAGTCACGCTCGCGGAACAAGATCTTGTGTTTCTTGCCACCGTGATAGTTGTGCGCAATCTGCCGGACAATCTTGTAGCCTTTTTCATTCGCCTCAGAGCCGGAGTTTGAATAATACACCCGTGACATACCCGGCATTTTCTCAATAAGACGCGATGCAAAAGCAGCACCCGGCAAATTTCCGGCAGAGCCCGCGAAGTAGTTTAGTTTGATCAGTTGGTCTCTGACCGCATTGGCGATACTTTCGCGACCATAACCGACATTGACAGTCCAGACGCCACCTGAAACACCATCAAGGTGCTCTTTGCCGGCAGCATTCCAAACACGCATGCCGTCACCTTTGACGATCATGAGCGGGTCTGTTTGCTCATAGGCCTTGTGTTGACTCAGGTGGTGCCAGACATGCTCGCGATCAGCGGCAATGCACTCGGAGAGATTGAAGTCATCGGTATCTACTGCTTTATTCATGTTGGTCCTCGTGGTTGCCCGTCTGGCTTGTGCCGTTGCCCATTTGACAGCGTCATCACTCTGCAGAGTATATCGGGTGATAATGTGCTTAAGTTCAGTGGCGCGATAGCGCCACTATTTCCCCGTTTTTGATGCCAGCAATGCGACTGGTTTTACCCGATAATACGTAAATCTGACATACTAGAGTGGTACTTTGTGTTGTTTAAATTAGATAACTGCCCCTGATGCAATCCAACCTGACATTCATTGGCGCAGGTCTCAAACGACCTGAATGCGTGCTGACTCACAGCTCAGGACTCCTGTTTGCGCCCGATTGGCGAGGAAACGGCGGCATCTCGGTCACATCTCCCGCTGGCGAATCAGCACTGATAGAGTCTCAAGGGCCCCTACAGCTTCGTCCCAATGGCATAGCGATGGAACCTGAGGGTAGCTTTTTGCTCGCTCACCTTGGCGATCAGACCGGTGGTGTGTTTCGACTCTTTCCGGACGGGTCAACAGAGACGGTTCTGTCACACTTTGACGGCGAACCGTTGCCACCATCCAACTTTATCTGCCTCGATCAACGGCATCGGATATGGCTCACCACCAGCACAACCGTCCGCCCCCGCAGCCTCGACTACCGCTCGACAGCGTCGACAGGGTTTATCGTCATGGGTGATCGGCACACGGGGTCGGTCCGGACCGTGGCCACGGGTCTCGGTTATGCGAACGAGTGCCTTGTCGACGAGGTCCATCACAAGCTGTACGTCAACGAAACTTTCGCGCGGCGCATGGCCGTTTATGATTTGGCCGCTGACGGGTCGTTATCGGGCTATCGGGTGCACGCACGCTTTGGGCCGGGCAACTACCCTGATGGGATGGCGATGGACGCAGAGGGACACATACTGGTTGCCAGCATTGTCAGCAACCGACTGCTGCGCGTTGCACCGGACGGCAGCGTCACCCTGCTGCTGGAGGACTGCGACCCTGAGCATCTGGCCTGGGTGGAAGATGCGTGGATCAATCATGCAATGGATCGTGAGCATCTCGATAACGTGAAATCGGACGCACTCAAAAGTGTTTCCAATGTCGCGTTTGGCGGCCAGTCGCTGAAGACTGCCTTTTTCGGCTGTTTGCTTGGCGACGCGATCGCGAGCATGCCACTGCCCGTCGCCGGCATCAAACCCGTTCATTGGAACTTCCCCGTACAACCGGTGCTTGATCACATTAAATTCGGGCTCTATGACGATCATTTTGTGACAGCAGACCCTTAAACGAAACTGCTGAAAACCAATGAGCCACGAAAAGATAAACCGACCTCACAAACCAGCGCGTTACCGTGTTTGACAGAGTCAATCGCCGCTCAGCATACATGACCACGTTGCCTGCAAGACATTCGCTTTAATTCGTGTAACGGAAGTGTTTCACGCTGTTGTCAAAGCACTCGACAGTCTCTCATAAGTGGTGTGACCCAGGTGGATCTCTGTAAACAACTGTTACAGGAATAATTCACCAAGCCGTTAGAGATTTCAAGCCATCGCAGGGACAAAAAAAGAATGGCGGTTTGAGCTGGCAGGATGCCAACCATCAAACATGAGGAGTTGGGCTGGTTAGTGAGGAGACTCACGCCAGCCGGTCTTTTGTAACACGTAGTCAGTGATGTAACCCCTTTATATACACCTACTGTAGAGACCAATCTACAAGCCAACATACAGACCACGCCTGTATTGTTCAGATCTTTATCACTCTCGAGTTCTGTCAACCGGAACTCAACTGTCCAAAGCCTGATTATTCCTGCACTGACCTGCTAAGCCATAATCTCAGCGACACTCTCACGCACATTATCAGGCACATTACCAGGCACTTTTAGCTAAAGCTCTTTGCCGCAGGCCTTGCCGTTTTACGCTTTGCCGTTTTACTCTTTGATACCGTGAATTTTTTAATTACGGGCGTTCTGTCTTGTGCCAGTGAGCCGCAGTACTCAGTTGATACTACCTGTCATATTGATCAGCGGTGCATTGACCACCGTTAATCCGCTCTGCAAATTGGTATCGTCAGACTCTATGGTCGTTTGATCAACGGCTTTACCCTTCGTTGATGGCATCGTCGATGGGGTTGAAGCGGGATCACGCGAGAGCGACAGTGACTCAAAATCAAACAGGGATTTGTCAGCCAATTGTGATGGGCTAACATTTTGTATCGCGGAGAATATCGACTCTATACGTCCCGGGTATAGCTTGTCCCACTCACCTAACATGTGTTTTACCGATTGCCGCTGCAAATTGGCCTGAGCGCCACACAGATTGCACGGAATGATCGGATAGTTACGAATAGCGGCATAGGCCGCGATATCAGCTTCCCGACAATGGTATAGCGGCCTGATCACCATATTGTGGGTATCATCAGAGCGCAATTTGGGTGGCATTGCCTGCAACCTGCCACCATTAAACAGATTCAGAAACAAAGTTTCGATGACATCATCCCTGTGATGACCCAAGGCAATTCGGTTAAAGCCATGTTCTTCTGCATATCCGTAGAGCGTGCCTCGCCGTAGTCTGGAGCAGAGGCCACACGTCGTATTACCTTCCGGAATAACTCGCTTGACCACCGAATAGGTGTCCCGCTCAATCACATGGTAATCAACACCGACCTTGTCGAGGTAAGCCGGTAATACTGTTTCCGGAAACCCGGGCTGCTTCTGATCGAGGTTGACGGCGCACAGTTCAAACGACACCGGTGCCGTGCGTTGCAAATGCAACAACATGTCGAGCATGGTGTAGGAGTCCTTGCCTCCTGACAAACACACCATTATGCGATCGCCGTCCTGGATCATGCCGTATTCCACCACCGCTTTCCCGGTGAGGTGGCGTAACTTCTTCTCTATCGCCTTTAATGCAGGTACAGGCCCTGCCGGCAACGGTGGCGTTGGTGCAGTCACTCGCGGAATCCAGTCGTGTTATTTCAGTGAATTATACGCCTTGGTAAAGCCGCTGAGAGAAATAGACGTCGATACCG
Source organism: uncultured Granulosicoccaceae bacterium (assembly GCA_937923745.1). Lineage (GTDB taxonomy): Bacteria > Pseudomonadota > Gammaproteobacteria > Granulosicoccales > Granulosicoccaceae > CALDUO01. Next base: position 28,948 of record CALDUO010000061.1, on the reverse strand, counting down.
GTCCCTGCTGTGCAGCCACCACCGTGATTTTCGCGACATTGCCTTTCTTGAATCTGTCGACCGCTGCCTCTGTCAGTGGCTCTCGAACAAGGCAACCTTGCTCCGTGCAAATTTGAAAAGGCGCACGTTGCTCTTCTGCCGTATCAATTTTCATGGTCAGACCAGAGGTCAGTACAACCCCCAAGGGCGTTATCACATCGGTTACTGCAACCACTGGCACACCTTGCACCTCCTGCGCTTCGGGAAGCTTTCTTAACACCATTTCGAGGATAGGAGTACCTGAGCTGTCACTGCCAATCTGCGCCATCACACAAGGGCCACCGCCTTTGGCACACGCTACCTCCCAGCTGCCGTATCGTGTTCTTTCCAACTCGGCGTTCGAGAGATCGGGGCCATCGCCGGTCAGGTCAGTGGCGCTCGCCGAGTTCGCGGGCTGGGTTGCGGGCCGGGTCGTTGGCTGCGGTGCGGGTTGGGCCGGACTGTCATCCGAGGCCGGACCCAAGTCGAGTGTGCCGCCACCAGCGCCATCGTTACCCAACGAGGGCGCTGTAGATTGCGCAAGCACGGGGGCGATGACCAACACGCCGACGCAAAACGCCAACAGCTTCAGGAAGCCGACAGACACTGAGTGTGTGTTTCGGTTATTGGAGGTATGAGTCATGCTGTTTACCGTGTCCACTGTGATTCGCGGGTTGATTATTGGTTTGTTGCGTGTTGCAAAGCTCTGCACACGTTAGGGTAGGACTATTTTTCGTGGCGCCACTACACCGACAATTTATCGCGCAGTGCTACTCGATTGTCGTTTCGGGATCTACCCGGGTCGCTGCCATTGTGACACCCAAGGGTCCGCGTGGCACATCGAGAATAAAAGAGCTGCCATCGCGAATCACCTGAACCTCTGTCGGTGCGCCAGCCTCACCTGCTCTGGTAGCCCGTGTCAGTTCACGCATCGAAAATACCTGACTCCCCGCATAACTGTAGATCATATCACCCGGCAGGAAGCCTGCTATCTGCGCTGCCGACCCTGACATCACGCTAGAGACGACCACTCGGTTGTTTCTTCCCCTATTATACAGGTACCGGTCGAAGGTATCGGTGCCCAATTCATCCCGCACCGACACACGCTCCGGTAACAACGCATCGCGCCGCTCCCGAAAATCAGGTGCGTCCAACCACCCCTCACGTGCCGCTTGATCGCGAATCTGCAGGTCGGCCAATGCTCTGGCATCCAATCGCTGCTTGATGTCGTCTGCAATGCCGGGATCGACACCTGATAGCACAAGGGCTTCGCGTGGCGGAGACGCGTTACCTCGTCGGGGCTGAGCACTGCCAGAATTAGCCGTGGTCGGACTGTCAACTGACTCCTCTGATGCGACCGCTGCAATCACATCTGCGGCAGTGTCGGCGGTGCTGATTGTCGGTGGTGCTTCTTTTAGAGACGCAATCTCTCTGGATAAATCAAGGATCGTCTGTTGCTGTTGGGCGAGGCTCTGCCGTAACATTTCAATTTCTTCAGAGAGGCTTTTTTGATCAGAGCTACCTGGCGGGTCTCCTTCGCCGTTCAATGTGGTGTCCGTGGAATTCGAAAGTCCTGTGGTCACTAACCGCGAGTCCCCGGAATTCGGGTCCAATGGATCAGCAAGAGTCTCTGCTGCACTCCCGACCAGGTCAGCGTTCGTCGCTGTATTCTCATGACTCAGCTCATGTGCTTTCATCAGCGCTGCGGCCGTTGCGACAAACCCCGCCAGCATCAATGCCGCCAGTCCAATGACAACCCTACTATTCATGTTGATCGATACTTCTCTCTCGGTGTGTTGAGACTTGAAAGGGTCTGCTAACTCAAACGCCACTGTCGTTTGAGACGGATGAACCGGAAACCGGTTAACATGCCGTTAACTTCATTTCCTGCCCGGTGCGTAAGTACTCTTTTATTTAGAGTGCTATCGCACCGTTTAGTTGCGAACGGTGTTGCCGCAACCGTTGTTTTTATTTGGTTTTTCACGCACCCACAATCATAACAACCAACGCTGGGCAACCGACGCTGGACAACTAACGCCACCTGCATACTCTCACGCAGATTTCACATGCTCAAACGTATCAAGGCGGGCATCACGAATGCGATAGGCCTGCCCAAAACCCAAGACCACCATGCCGGTCACCGGCCGCAACCTGAATAAAATAAAATCGGGGAGTGATCTCAGCAGTTCCACCGTTTTGCCGTGGCGCTGTTGATAGGCATCGAGCTTTTGCCCGTGCAGTTCACTGTCCGGACGGATAGGCGTCACCTCACAATCCAATGTGAGCCTCGTGCGCGCAAATATCTGCTCAACTGATTGCTCATCGACAATCACCATAGCCGAAATATTGGATCCGGTTAGCAGATTAGGGGTATGTGCAGAGAGTTGACTGGTGTAGACATACAGGTCGCCGGCGTCATCCCGATAAAAGGGCGCGTAACTCGCCAGCGGTTTACCGTCTGCATTCGTGGTTGCGAGCTGAACCGTTTGCGCCTGCGACAATAGGTCATTACACGCTCGCTGGAGATCTGCTGTTGCTGACATGTCAGGTTAGTCGTTTGCTGGAGGTTTCGAGTGACTTCAGGGTTGCGCCAGTTTCGGTAAATCGCCCATCGTGCCCATTGCATAACGCGTGATGACTTTGTTGAGCGGTGTTATATCGTTGGCAAGCTTCATGGCCAATGCTCTTGCCACCCGGACAGGTTTGGGTTGTGGCTTAAAGGCATGATAAAAGCCGTCTAATGCAGTAATCATTACACTGTTATCGAAACGACGCCAGCGTTCGTACCGACGAAGACGACGATAGGCGCCAACATCATGCTGGCCTGCGGCAGTTTCAATCAGGTTTTCAGCTAATGCTGCCGCATCAAGCATCCCCAGATTCACCCCTTGCCCTGCCAGCGGGTGCACGGTATGGGCGGCATCACCGATAAGAGCGACGCGCGGTTTTACATAGTGTTTTGCGTGCGAGCAGCTCAACGGGAAACTGGCTCGTGCTTGCACCGATTCAAGTGTTCCGGGCATGGCCGGAAACGTCTCGGTCATCTCGGCAAGGAATGCGTCGTCGGATAACCCCGTTAACCTCGCCACTTCCTCTTCGGTGTGATACCACACCATCGATGCGTTACGACCCGGCATCGGCAAAAACGCCTGAGGTCCGGTGGGCGTAAATCGCTGCCACGTTGTTGCCTGCTGTTCAAATGATGTTGTCACCGATGCCACCAGCGCATGCTGAGGGTAACTGGATTTAGCGGTCTGTATACCCGCGATATCCCGCACCTTTGACCGCGCACCGTCGGCACCCACAATCAATTTTGCTGTTAGCCGGTCATTATTAGACAACGTCACGTTTACCGCTGTATCGCTGATGTCGAAGGAGTGAAGTTCAGCCGGGCACAGCCAAGTGACGTTACTGAGCGACTTGAGCCTGTCAACCAGCGCCAACTGTAATATTCGGTTCTCGACGATCGTGCCCAAGTGGGTTGTCCCAAGATCACCCGAAAAAAACCGGGTATCCTGGCCCTGCTCACCATCGGTCACCCACAGGTGTCTGAACGGGCAGGATCGTCGGGTCTGGACACCATCCCAAGCGCCGGTCGCGCTCAACATTGTCTCAGTCGCAAGGCTTAACGCCGAGACTCGCAAGTCCATCGGGTCACTGACATGATAGGGCTGAGGCTCCTGCGACTCAATGACAGCAACGGCAAGACGAGAATGACCAAGCGCGGCCGCGAGCATCGCGCCCACCATGCCACCACCTACGATGACCACGTCATATTCTGTTTGCCCTTGCATGGCAGCGGTACCTATAAAAACTCAGTTGACGTAATTGATACGACGCCAGCCCTCTGCGTCACGCACTATTTCGAACGTAGGCCAAAAATTATACTCGGGTTGAACACTCACTATACTTTCCCGGCCATTGATATTGACCAGCGACAGCCGGGTTATTTCGTCCTGAGCCCGTGTACTCACTTGAGCGAGAAACTCTTCAAGGTTAGTCACCGGCACACCGTCGACGGCGGTAACGAACCGGTTGCGATATACCTTGTCCCACATAGCTGGTGAACCATCTTGGGTTGCGGCAATATAGACGCCTTGCGGCCTTACCCCTTTGAATCTGGCAATTTCACGATGCGGCTCCTGAAAAGTGGCTCCGGCCCAACTCACGATGCGCTGCGTACCGAGGCCCGATAACGCCGACGGCGTCAGCTCAATGCTCAGCACGTCACCCCGACGTAACACGGTGAGTGTCACGAGTGGCTTTTGCGCAAGACGCTCAGCTGCAAAGAGGTCGCTGACCAGCTCACCGTCAATAGCCAGAAGCACATCACCGACCGCCAGTTTTTTTGCGGCATCGGTCAGTGGTACCAATTGGGATACATACAACACCTTGCGCAGTTCTGCGTCGAGCGAAAGGTACCGCGACAGCCAATTGTCGGGGAGTCCGAGCTTGCGCGCCTGGGCGATAGACCGGTAGTCAAGGTCTGCATCCAATGATCGAAACGATTGACCCGACCGATAAAGTCGATGCGCCTCTTTTAAAATTGCGGCAGGCAGAGCCCACTCTTTTTGCGTGATCTCCTGACCACTCTGGTACGCGAAACTCATCCAAATAGCGTGGACATCGCCATTGTCATCCACCAAAGGACCGCCCAATGACGGCGGTATATTGGGTACACCGTACACGTCAGCTGCTGACTGCTGAAACCTGGCTAACGATGGGGCTTTAAAACCGATAGTCACACGACTCATATCGTCAATGGCATGCCTGCGAAAGGTGCCGTCGGCACGCAGCCCGATCATCGTCAGCTCTTCCGGCAGTGCCTCGTTAGCGGCTGCAAGCTTTAACGCCTCGAAAGGCAAAGTCTCCAGACCTTCGGTGTTGTATTTCAGGAGTGCGATGTTATGCACCGGGTGCAAAAAGACAACCTCCGCACGGGTGACGTACGAACCAAAGAAAGTGATCTCGGCATCGCCCAACGCAATCGGTACGGTGTTTCTGTCGACCGCGACCAGTCCCGCTTCGCGATCAATCACCAAACCCACGCCACTGAAATGTCGTGCATAGACGTTATCGGTGGTGTGTGGAATATGGAATTCTACTTTGACCATGGCTGGTGCAACCCGATTTAACAACGGATCACGAAAGCCTGCCACCTGAAGCCCGGTTGGCAACGCAGTCTCTGCTGCTGGTGGCAAACTGATGGCGTCGCACTGCCAATACCTGACATCGTCCCGACGCGAGCACTGACGAAACCCAAACCATTTGTTGTTCATGTAGATCTGGCCAACACTGGTGGTGAACTCACGACCCGGCACGATGTAGCGGACGGTCAGCCGTTCACGCGAGCCACCGTTTTTTATGATGGTCAGCAAATCATCGATGGTCTCTACCGTTTGCCCATCGAGTTCTGTAATAACGGAACTCTGTGGCACGTTACCTCGCGTGAACAAAAAACCGGGACGCATCACGACCACACCTGCTTGCGGCAGATTCATTGCCCGTGAGTGCTGGATAGACATATTCTGTAACACGCTGTCGCCAAGCTCGATAAACCGATCCGGTGTCAGTGCATGCAGGTCGGCAACTTCTACCGACTCGCTCACCAGTTCACCCTGCCGTATCAACTCAACCTGTAACGTCTCTCCGATAGCGTCATCCAATCGCGTTTCCAATGCCAGATAACTCGTGATTTTCTCGCTGTTAACACGGACCAAAATATCACCGGCCTCAAACCGATCTTCAGCGACACCACCGGGGAAAACCTGACCCACCACCAGCATGCCGGTATTGTCATTACCCATCGCCCGCACCTCTTCCTCAAGCTCAGCCGACAGCCCGAGTTTGCTCAAAAGCCGAAAGGGCTGATGCCTGAACACAGTCTGGAAACCGCCCCGGGTGTTCTCGGTCTCTGACTGCAGATTTTCGAGCGCTCGCTTGATTCGGTGCAGCGGCAGAAAAAAGCTGCTTGCTGTGCGCGTATTGGCTGCGGCATTAAGCGCCACAACATGACCGTCAAAATCGATGACCGGTGAACCGGAGGAGCCACCCGATGTCGATGAGGCTGCCTGAAAATAGAAGGTGTTAAAGTCGTTGTAACCGTACCGGCCGTAACTGGGTGCCTCACGGTCCGTGCGCGCAATGGTACCAGGCAGTATGGAGAGCTGTTCACCACCGTCACTCCCGATCACGCGAATATTCAGGCCAGTGCTGACTTTGTCAGGACGAAGCTCCAACGACTCGGGGTTGGCATAACGCAGTGCAGCCGGATCATATCGCACGAACGCAAAGTCATGGATTGGATCGCGATACAGTGGCACAGCCTCGACGCGCTCCTGATTCTGGAAAGTCGCGGAAATTCTGATCGGGCCGGAGCCAACCACATGCCTGTTGGTCAGCAAAATGCCTCGCTCTGCATCCACCACAAAACCGGTTGCAGTGCTGCCGCCCTGTTCGGCATCGTCAAAGTTGCGTAATTGAGCCAGTTGCAACGACACCACCGAATTGGCTGCTCTGGACAGCGTTTGCGCCCATTGATCGTCGAGGGCGCGCGCAGACACGCTCACGAGCATGACGCAAGTCACGAGCAACAGGTGCCAGTGTAGTTTGCTCGGTAGTTTGCTCGTGCCTCGTGTCGGGTTGGCTGGGCTTTGACTCATTATTTGGGTTATTTCCTTAACATGTCCGCGCACACGAAGAACCGAACACACGCTGTTGTCGATTGCAGGTGTCTTGATGTGTTGATTCCGGTGCTGCCTTTGGTGCTAACTCTGGTGCAAATTCACAGCCAGTCGCCGGAGTCTGCCTAATCTGTCATTCTGGCCTTGGCTGGCCTGAAGGCTGCAGTATAATCTATCGCGACTCCTGGACATGTAGGTTACCGAGGTGACATCCACCCACACAATTGAATGGTTTAGACATGCGTCGCCGTACATCAACTCACACCGGGGCAAAACCTTCGTTCTGTGTTTCAGCGGTGCTGCCCTCACCTCGTCGTTTTTCTCTGACCTGATCAACGATATTACGCTTCTGAGTCACTTGGGTGTACGCCTGGTTCTGGTACATGGATTACGCGCGCAGCTCGATTCAACGCTCAGCGCTCACCACATCGAGCCTGTGGTTGTCGATGGGCTCAGAGTCACCAATGAGCAGACCCGTGACATACTCGTCGCCGAGGTCGGCAAGGCACGTGTCTTTATAGAATCGCGGCTCTCGATGGGTCTGCCCAACACTCCAATGGCGGGCGCACACCTGAGCGTGACATCCGGCAATTTCATCACCGCACGTCCGCACGGCATCCATCATGGCGTTGATTTTTTATACACCGGGCAAGTCAGACAGGTTCACGCGACTGCGTTAAAAGAATTAATCGAACAAGGCCACCTTGTGCTTCTGCCGCCACTGGGATACTCCAGAACCGGCGATGTCTTTAACCTGCTGTCTGAGGAGGTAGCCATGCAGGCCGCTATATCCCTGCAGGCAGACAAACTGATTTTCATCAGCGAACACGCCATGGTTGATTCGTCCGATCAACCTATACGGGAGGCTGACCCTGACACCGTTGAAACCCTGTTGGATAAGATGCCACCGGAAGCACCGGCTCGCCTCATTTTGTCGAAGGCAGCAACTGCGTGCAAATCCGGAGTTAACCGTACCCATATTCTGTCACTCAACGACCGGGATGCCCTGCTCAAGGAACTCTTCACCCGCGACGGCAGTGGCGCCATGATCAATGCCGATCACTACGAACACAGTCGCATGGCAAACATCTCGGATATCGGCAGTATTTGCACGTTGATCAAACCACTGGAGGACGACGGTACCCTGGTGCACCGGACAACCGAACAACTGGAACTGGACATCGAACATTTTCGGGTGATTGAGCGAGAGGGTTTAATCCTCGCATGCGCCGCTTTGTTACCGATCGGTGATCATGACAATGCTTCGTCGACGGCAGACCACAGCTGCGCTGAAATCGCCTGTCTGGTCACGCACCCCGATTACCAAAACACCGGTCGTGCCAGAAGCCTGTTGGCCGAGCTTGAGAGCCATGCACAAAAACAGGGTATCAGCACTCTCTATGTGTTGACGACAAGGACCAATCATTGGTTTTTGGAGCAAGGATACAAGCCAGCAGAACTGAATGACTTGCCAGCCACGCGATTGAGTTCGGTGAACCGTCAACGCAACTCCAGGTTGTTGGTAAAGGTTGTTGGTAAAGGGTGTTGGGAAAGCATATAACCCAAACGTTCGGACACAAACACCCTACAACCGAGCCCGCTTACCGCCGACGTATCAGCGCTGCCAGCCAAACTCGATATTGGTAATTATAACTGACCCTGTTCGGTTATCCGTTCTCGACACTGAACTGAATCGCTTCGAGGGCTGCCAAGCGTTCTTCAAGATCGATCAGGTTCAGAATATCGAACTTGGTTTGCGCATCAAGCGGCAACAGCTCCAGCAAACGATTGCAGACCCAGGCGGCATCATCCAATTGACGGTCAGGGTAACTGATGTGCTGCTCGACATAATCAAGTATGACACCGAGTTTTACACCCAGTGACAGGTAGCGTTCGGGTAATGGCTGTGCGGGTGGCGGTGGCAGATAAGAGACCTCACCGGTGACCAAACCCTTGTCGCCTACCGTAAACTGATTCAACTGAAACTCTTGCGTACCCTCCGCGACAATGTGTAGCAGGCCGTCCGACCCCTGATCAAAATCGATCAATGACACAACGGTGCCATGCGGGTATGGCTCTTCTACCTGCTGCTGACTGAACGGCTTGGCAAGACAAACACCGAAACCGGTTCCGTGTTTGAAGCACTCTTTGACCATATCGATGTAACGTAACTCGAACAGTCTCAGTGGCAGCAAACCGCCGGGCATCACAATCGTGGGCAGTGGAAACAGCGGTATTTGTTTGTTCAAGTTCGACATCAGGCCTGATCAATGCCCCATCGAGGCATGAGTGTTTGTGGTACATCGAGTTGATCGAGGACGCGCGCCACAATGAAGTCTATGATTTCATCAAGCGTTGTCGGTCGGTTATAAAAAGCCGGATTAGGCGGCATGATGATCGCTCCCATGCGCGCAAGCTTCAGCATATTTTCAAGGTGAATTACCGAAAAAGGCATCTCTCTCGGCATGACAATGAGCCGCCGGTTTTCCTTGAGCACAACATCGGCGGCACGTTCTGTCAAATTGGTGCACAACCCGGCGGCAAGGCTTGCCAGCGTGCCAGTGGTACAGGGACACACAACCATCGCGTCAGACACCCCCGAGCCGCTCGCCACCGGCGCTGTCCACTCTTCTTGCCCGAAGGCCAATAACTGACCCGGTGCGGCATTATACAACTCACTAAATTGTCGCTGTGCATCACTGGCACGGGTCGGAACCGGTATATCGGTATCCATTCCCATCACAATCTGTGCAGGCTTGGACATCAACAGATAGACCTGCCGGTTTGCCTGAAGCAGACATTCCACCAGCCGCAGCCCATATTGAATGCCGGATGCACCGGTCATTGCCACGGTAATCGTCCCATCCCATGACTCTGGATTTTTTTTTATCACTGCCACAACACACGTTACCTTGTCGGTCATGGTTGTAACCCGGAATCCTTCGGGTACAACCGGTTTTTTTAAAATACAGTAGCAACCGTGGAGCGGATGCTTCATTGCGACTGCCTGACTGCTGTACCTACCCTACCCTAACAGAACCGGTACGAGAGAGCAGGCGCTACCGGTTCACCGTTGACGGTGTTACCGGCGGCCTCGTGGCTGGCCCCGTGGCTACTCCAAAGCGCCCCTCCCCAATAGCAGCTTCGAGGGCAGCTTCGAGGGCACCTCTTCAAGTGCAGCTCCGATGGCGGCTTCGACATTCATCGAGCAGCAATCGTCAAAAACGTGTGCAGGCGCGCAAACAGTCTGGTACAGAACAGGTAGTGACAAAAACAGGGCTGGCACCGCGACAGGCAATCAGACGCGAATCACCGTGCAAAGAGCATAGAGTGATCGGGAGGTATTCTGGACGCTGGAGCTGGCAGAATTGGAGCGGGCAACACTGGAACTGGCAACATTGGAACTGGCGACACCAGAAATGGCAACACCAGAAATGGCAACAATGGACCTGGCGGCAATAGAGGTCACAACAATGGTTGGCCTGCAATGGCGCACAATCTACAGAGGAGGACCGGCAAGGATTGCCCGCCGCGCGAGAGCCGCGCGGCAGGATAGTACGACAGTGAGCCCGTCGAGGTTACGCTGACTACTGCGCAGTCTGCGGGCTAATGACCAGTTCAATACGTCGGTTACGTGCTCTACCTTCACGGGTATTGTTTGGCGCCACCGGTTGAAATTCGCCGAAGCCGCTTGCCGACAAATTCTCCGGAGAGAAACCACTGTTGTTTTGCAGATAGTTAACGGCATTCGCAGCACGGGCGACAGACAGCTCCCAGTTGCTCGGGAATATCGCTTGCAACTGCCCGGTGACCGGGATGGAGTCAGTGTGACCTTCTATCCGGATCGGGTTCTCACGGAAGTCTTCTAACGAAGCTGCCACTTGATCCATCAGGACTTGACCTTCACCGCTCAATCGGGCGCGGCCAGAACCAAAGAGTTGTTCACTCAACAGGTTGATACCCACTGCGCCATCGGGTCGTACCGAAACCTCAGCGCCGGCCACGCCAGCATCGCTTAGGCTTTGCTCGACCTGTGCACGTAATGTCTCGGCATCGGCCGCCATCGCTGCATCAGCGTTCTGAGCTGCTGCCAATTGCTCGGCCAATCTGGCGGCCAAGGCCTCTTGCTCGCGTGCAGCCTGTTCGCTGGCTTCCAATTGAGCCTGAAGCGCAGCTACCTCGTCTGAGGCACTCTGGTTAGCCGCATCAACGTTACTCATTAACTCGGCTTCTTTGGCTTCCAGCGCTGCGATCATACCAGCGAGTTCCTGATTGGCCACAGTCATCTCGTTTAACTGAGTATCCAGAGACGCTTGCGCCTCTGCGGTTTGATCAGCCTGTGCACGCGCCTGTTCCAGCGATGCATTGAGGTCAGCTATTTGAGCTTCCGCAGCCGCTTGCGCCTCTTGCAGTGCGTTCATTTCGGCCAGTTGCGCTTCAGCGTTGGCCAGTTGTGCTTCAGTGTCAGACAGGCCTGCCTCGGTCTCGCTTAACTTGGCCTGCAATTCAGCCATTGACGCCTCGGTGCCCGCCTGTGCTTCATCTGCCGCCGCCATCTGTGCGTCCAGCTTGGCCTGCAGGTCTGCATTTGCTGTCTTCAGACCATCAATTTCAGCGGCGAGCTCCTGCTTACTGCCACCAGCAGACTCCAGCTGCGCTGCGAGTTGCTCGTTAGCTGCTTGACTCTCACTGGCCGCTGCTGCCATCTCATCGAGACGCGCCATCAGTTCAGTGTTTGCGCTCTGCGCTGCGGTCAGTTCGGTTGCTAACGCCTCTCGGTCACTGACAGCCATTTCGAGGTCTGGCTTAATAGCCATAAAACCATCAACTTCTGTTTTCAGCTGTCCGTTCTCGGCGGTCATTGCCTCGACGTTTGCTGTTAACGATTCAAGCTCGGCCTCAAGCAGGGCCTTCTCTTCCATAGCAGCAGTGTTAACCGTCTCCAACTCTTCGACCCGCGCCATCATGTCACTGTTGGTTGCTTGCAGCGCTTCGAGTTCAGCACCAGTCGCCTCAAGACTACCGGCGTTAGCCTCCAGTTCTGCCTGCAGCGATGCTCCGCTGTTTTCGAGTTCGAGCACACGTGCACTTAACTCACCATTCACACTCTCTGCCTCATCCAGCTTGGCCTGAAGATCGACGGTCGCTGCTTGAGCATCGGTGACTTGAGCCATGAGCTCGCCCTTCTCACCGCCGATGCCTTCTAATTGTGCGGTTAGGTTTTCAATCGTCGAGAGTTGCTTGGTGCCGTCGGCCTCCAATGTGCCGACACTGGCGGTTAGTGTTTCGATTTCACCGGCAAGCGTCGCATTGGTCGTAGTCAGTTCTTCTACCTCCGCTGACAGTTCTTCTACTTCAGTCGTGAGTTCAGCGTTAGCCGCAGCCACATCGCCCTGTTCGGTGCTGGCGTTCTGCAACTGAGCAATTTGCTCAATCAGTTGGGCATTGGCATTACGCAGCTCCTCCGCAGAGTTCTGCAATTTAAGCGTTTCATCAGCGTTGCTCTCGGCATCGGCAAGCAGTGCACTGTTTTCTTCAACCAGTGAATCGCGTGCGGTGCGTAGCGCGTCAATCTGCACCTGTAACTCACCTGCGTCAGCGCTTTGCGAAGACATCGCTTCGAGGTCAGTTTTGAGCTGACTGGCAACCGACACAGATTCAGCAGCTGAAGCCTGAGCTTCCGCTAACGCAACACCAGAGGCGTCAATGTCCGCTTGGAGGTCAGCGACCTGCTGTTGTAACGCTGATCGTTCGGTCAACAGCTCAGCAACCTGATCATTGAGTGAAGCGATGTCGGTGTCATACTGACCCTGCAGCGCTTCCAGTGATGCCTTGACCTGGTCTGCCTCGCCTTGTGCTGCCAGCAAACCATTGGCATTCACGGTGTTTGATTCTTCGAGTTCATCGACAGAGCTCCTCAACGTTGCCGCGACAGCAGTCAGATCGATCAGCTGTTGTTCTTTTTCGCGAGCTCTGTCCAGTGCTAGCCTGACTTGGTCAAACTCGGCTTTGGCAGCCTCTGAATCCGCGTTCAGTGAGGTGATCTCTGCGCGCAAATCACGATTCAAGCCACGAAGATGCGCAATTTCGTCATTCAGTTGTACTGTCTCGGTTGAATGCCGTGCAGCCAGATCTGCCGCTTCTGATGAGGCTGCTTCCGTAGACGCAACCGCTGCAGAGGCTTCACTTTTCGCACTCTCGAGTTCTGCTGTCATTGCCGCTAATTGCGAGTCAATGTCGGCCAGCGCAGTGTCTTTCGTTGCGACGGCAGCTTCGACATCAGCCAACGATGTTTCTGCGGCAGTTAACGACTCCTGGAGTCCGGTTACCTCACCCTCAAGTGTTGCCACTTGCTCTTCGAGTGTGGCTTTTGCTTGCTCAAGCGTGCCAATTTGTTCGTTCAGCGCTGCAGTTTCGGCGTCAAGCGTCGCTTGCAATTCGGCGTTGGCAGCGGCTGCACTCTCAAGTTGACCTGACAGCTCATCTTTGGAACCCATGAAGCCCTGTACTTCTGCCTGCATGACCTCGAGGTTTGAATCCCGTTCAGCGACTTGACCCTCTGCATCGAGCAGGAGTTGATTCATTTGCTCGAGTGCTGAGTCGCGGTCAATCAGTTGTTGTTCATTGGCCGCAATCGCTGCGGTCGAGTCGCTCAATTCGACTTTGGCCTGCTCCAGCTCGGCTTTGGTTTGTTCCAGCTCGGCTGTAACTTGCCCCAGCTCTTCTGTTACAGAGGCCACGTTGGCCTGTTGCTCGGCAACCTGCGCATTTGCAGCTTCAAGATCAGCGTTGAGGGTACCCACAGCTGACTCGGAGTCGGACGTGGCGGCCTGCATCTCGGCAATGGTCTCGTCTCGTGCGGTCAGGTCTGCGGTTAACGTCTCGACCTGTGCCCGGAGACTCTCGATTTCACCGCCTGCCTCTTCTTGCTGCCTTGAAAACAGCGACTGTACCTCTGCCGTCGCCGTCTCCATTTTCGATTCCATGTCTGCCAGCGCCAGACTGCCTTGTTCGATGGCTGCGTCTTTCTCCAGCAACAACTGCTCGCTCTGTTGCAAACTCGCATCACGCTCAGCCAGTTGCGTGTTCAGTGTGTCGAGCTCGGCATCGCGCTCGGCCAGTTGTGCTTTGGCGGCCTCAATGGCGGCGTCTCGTTCACCCACCGCCTGTTCCAGCGATGCTACGGTGGTTTGAGCGTCCGCAAGCTCAGTGTTCAGTTGTGCCAGTTGTGCTTCAGACTCCTCGACGCCCGTGCTGGCAGCCGCTAATTTGGCCTCCAGGTCAAGCCGGGTATCGGCGAGTTGCGTTTCGGTATCAGCCAGTTGCGTACCCATCGCGCTCAACGAGTTTGACAGCTCGCTCTGTGACGTCTCGAGAGAGGCGTACTCTGCGGTCAGTGACTGATGCGATGTTTCCAGCTCGGTGTATCGACTGGAAACGCCAGACTTCGCGTACCACGCAACGATCAGCGCAAGCAATGTTAGCGCTGCTAGCGCGAGCTTGAGCAGATACGAGGTGCGACTCGGCGTGTTGAGAAAATTACTGGACATAAGCTTCGATCCTTTGCTTGGTGTGTGCGTGGATATTAGTACCCTTATCCTAACGAAAAGGCGTTGTACTCACAACGCGTTACCGGGATTAAAGCGATAAAAATTTATACTTGGTGACAATTACACGACAGCGATAAGATCACACGCAGGTAACCTGTTAGGGTGGTGCCAAGTCGTTATCAGAGGTGACTCGTCCGTGAGTCGTCCGTGAGTCGTCCGTGACTGGTGCGTGGCAGACACTCGGCTTGATCAATCCGTTGTGTGTCTCAACCAAAATACATTGACCGGGCAGAGGCACCAGTCGACCTATTGCAAAAATTGCCCGCGTACCAGAGACGGAAACTGCGCGATACAGCATCGAATCGGTTACCATAACGCACGATATTCTTCCAACTCCCGGATCCATACAGACTGTGCAGATACACCTTGCATCGCTCGGTTGCCGACTCAACGAGGCAGAGCTCGAAACCTGGTCGCATGTTTTTCAGACAGCAGGCCACGGGTTAACCAACAGCCTCGACGATGCCGATGCGGTGGTGCTCAACACCTGCGCAGTGACCTCACAAGCGGTGCGAAAGTCTCGTCAGCTCATTCAGAGAGTGGTAAGACAAAATCCGGCGGCCAGCCTCATCGTCAGCGGCTGTTATCCGTCACTGCCCGGTGATGCGCAACAGGTCAATAACGAGTTGATGGCGATGGGTGTCGATCTGGTCGTCACCAATGCCGTCAAAGACAAGCTGCCCGAGCTGACGCTTGAACACCTCGAAGCCCATGCATCCAAGCCAGTGTCTGCCAGCGATACTGGCATGGGTGACGGCTTGGCTCAAACACACGCAACCCGCCCCGGCTCGGCAGCCTTGTTTGAGCGAAATCGCCAACGCTCGTTTATCAAAATACAGGACGGATGCCGCTACAAATGCACTTATTGCGTGGTGACTCTGGCTCGGGGAGAGGAACGTAGCCGCAGCGTTACCGACATCGTCGATGAAATCAATCGGTTATATGACAGCGGCGTACAGGAGGTCGTGCTGACAGGCGTTCATGTTGGCGGTTATGGCAGTGACATCAACAGTGATCTTCATTCGTTGGTCAAGGCAATTTTGTGCGAGACCGCCATTCCCCGTATTCGGTTCGCATCCGTTGAACCCTGGGATCTGCCACCCCACTTTTTCGAGCTCTTTGAAAACGACCGCCTGATGCAGCACATGCACCTGCCACTGCAGAGCGGCAGCGATACGGTGCTCAAACGCATGGCGCGACGCTGTAAAACCCAAGACTTCGCTGCGCTGGTCAACCACATACGGTCGTTGATGCCCAACTTTGGCGTGACCACAGATGTCATCGTGGGCTTTCCCGGCGAGACCGACGCAGAGTGGGCAGATTCCATGGCTTTTATTGAAGATATGCAGTTCTCGCACATCCACATCTTCAGTTTCTCCGGCCGCGAGGGTACGCACGCGGCGGCTTTTCCACGACAGATCCACGGAGCCGTTAAAAAGGCGCGCAGTCAGGCGCTGCACCGGTTGGCAGCGCGCAGCAAACAGGCAACCCTGCTACAAAATGTTGGGCAGGAGGCGACTATTCTGTGGGAAACGGGTCGAGTCACCGAGTCAGGGATCAGACATTTCGGCTACACGGCCAACTATTTGCGAGTACAAGCTGATCAGCCAGCTGGCGACCCACTCGACAACCTGATCACTCGCGTCAAGCTTGGGTCGTTCACAGCAGACGAGAGCCTGCTGGGGGTTGACACAATTATTGAACGTTTGGCACAAAAACCAGTCACTGCTCAGCAATGGCGCACGGCACAGACCCGTTTTAGTGCTGATGACCTGATCAACGCTGTGAACACGCACACAAAAAACAAAGTGTTTCAAATAACGCCTGTGAATTGAAAGAACAGCTGATTAACAGAATGACCGTATAATACAACGGCGCGCTTCGGCGCTGAACCCGCGAACAGCAGGAGACACAATGTCCGGAAACCCAATGTCCGGTAACACCGATACTGACGTCGATCCGGAAGAAACGCTGGAATGGCTAGAAGCCCTCGAAGCAGTCATTGAACGAGAAGGCCCTGAACGGGCTCACTTTCTCCTCGAACAACTTATTGATAAGTCGCGGCGATCAGGTACTAACCTGCCGTACGATGCCAGCACCGCCTACGTCAACACCATTCCGCCTCATCTCGAAGCCAGAAGTCCCGGAGATGCCGAGATTGAGCATAGACTCCGGTCTATGATTCGCTGGAATGCCACCGCCATGGTACTCAGAGCCAATCGAAACAACTCCGGATTAGGCGGTCACATTGCCAGTTTCGCGTCAGCCGCCACGCTGTACGACGTTGGCTTCAATCACTTCTTTCACGCACCCACCCCCGATCACGGTGGTGATCTGGTGATGTTTCAGGGTCATTCGGCACCGGGCATCTACGCTCGCTCTTTTATGGAAGGTCGCCTTAGCGCCGAAGATCTCGACGGATTCAGACGGGAAGTTGACGGTAAGGGTCTTTCATCTTATCCGCACCCCTGGCTGATGCCTGACTACTGGCAATTTCCGACCGTCTCGATGGGTTTCACCTCCATCACATCGATCTATCAGGCAAAGTTTCTGAAATATCTGCAGCACCGCGGTCTTGCCAAGACCGACAACCGTAAGGTGTGGGCGTTCATGGGCGACGGTGAAATGGACGAGCCGGAGTCACTCGGCGCTATCTCGTTGGCCGGTCGCGAAAAGCTCGACAACCTTATTTTTGTAGTCAACTGCAATTTGCAGCGCCTTGACGGACCGGTACGTGGCAACAGCAAAATCATTCAAGAACTCGAAGCATTGTTTCGCGGCGCTGGCTGGAACGTGATTAAAGTTGTTTGGGGATCTTATTGGGACCCTCTGTTGGCGAAAGATGTAAACGGCAAACTGAAACAACTGATGATGAACACCGTCGATGGTGAGTATCAGAACTTTAAGGCCAGAGGCGGCGCATACACGCGTGAACACTTCTTTGGCAAAGATCCTGACACCAAAGCCATGGTTGCAACGCTGTCTGATGAAGACATCTGGCGACTCAATCGGGGTGGGCATGATCCGCATAAACTGTTTGCTGCGTATCACAGCGCTGTCAATCATAAAGGCCAACCTACCATCATTCTCGCTAAAACCGTAAAAGGGTATGGCATGGGCGAGTCCGGTGAAGGCACCAACGCGACTCACCAGCAAAAGAAAATGGATATTGACTCGTTACTGGAGATGCGCGACCGCTTCAATATCCCGCTCACAGACGAGCAGGTCAAAAACCTCGAGTACGTGCATCCGGACAACGAAAGTCCTGAAATCACGTACATGCAGGAGCGACGCAAAGCATTGGGTGGTTATTTGCCGCAGCGACAAAAATTTGCGAAGCCGCTGGAAGTGCCGCCGTTGTCTGACTTCAAGTCATTACTGGAAAGCTCCGGCGACCGCGAATTGTCGACCACCATGGCATTTGTGCGCATGTTGACCATTCTGACCCGAGACAAGAAGATCGGTAAGAATGTGGTGCCCATCGTACCCGACGAAGCCAGAACCTTTGGTATGGAAGGCATGTTCCGACAGCTCGGCATCTACTCTTCTGTGGGTCAGCTTTATGAGCCGCAGGATCGTGACCAGATCATGTACTACAAAGAAGACAAATCGGGTCAGATCCTCGAAGAGGGTATTACCGAAGCTGGCGCGTTTTCGTCTTGGCTCGCGGCCGCCACAGCTTACAGCACGCATGGCGTTAACATGTTGCCGTTCTACATCTATTACTCCATGTTCGGCTTTCAACGCATCGGCGATCTTGCTTGGCTCGCTGGTGACATGCGTGCCTGCGGCTTCCTGATTGGCGGCACCGCCGGACGCACCACACTCAACGGTGAAGGCCTCCAGCACGAAGACGGACACAGCCTGGTCTTGTGCAACACTATTCCGAACTGTATCTCCTATGACCCGTGTTTCAGTTACGAGATGGCCGTCATCATTCACGCCGGTATGAAACGCATGCTGCAGGATAAAGAGAGCGTGTTCTACTACATCACCGCGATGAATGAAAACTATCAACACCCCGCAATGCCTGAAGGTGCCGAGGAAGGCATCATCAAAGGTATTTACCCGCTGCAAAAAACGACCGACAAACTTGAAAAACATGTCAGGCTGCTTGGCTCAGGTACGATCTTGCGCGAGGTTATCGCGGCCGCAGATCTGTTGCGGGAAGACTGGGGCGTCAGCTCTGACATCTGGAGTGTCACCAGTTATAACGAGCTTGCCCGTGATGGTCTTTCTTGCGAGCGTTGGAATATGATGCATCCGGCCGATACGCCTCGCAAACCCTACATTGCAGAACAGCTTGGTGATAGTGATGAACCCGTCATCAGCTCCACTGATTACATGAAAGTTTATGCAGATCAGGTGCGCCAATACGTACCGGCTACGTTTGTCACCCTCGGGACCGACGGCTTTGGCCGCTCGGACACCCGTGAAAAGTTACGGTCGTTTTTTGAAGTTGATCGTTACTATGTCACGGTCGCAGCACTGCACGGACTCGCGCTAAACAACAAACTGCCAAGCACTGTTGCTCAGGACGCGATCAAAAAATACGGTATCGACCCTGACAAGGTCGATCCTGTCACTATCTAACGCTGGGGCCAAGATGACTGAAACAGTTGAAATTCGCGTCCCGGACATTGGTGATGTTGACAGTGTCGAGGTAATTGAAATACTCGTCAGCGTCGGCGACAGTGTGGCCATCGACGACTCACTGCTAACACTCGAGAGCGACAAGGCCAGCATGGAGATACCCGCAGAGACTGCGGGTGTTATCAAGTCGCTGGCGATTGAGGTTGGCGCCACCGTTGCCGCTGGTGACCTGGTGGGTACACTCGACGTGGTCTCTGCCTCTGCCGAAGCCGCACCAAAGCAAGACGAACCAGACACCGCCGGAGCGTCGTCAGAAACAGAGACCAGTGATACAGCGGCCAGCACGTCACCGGACACACCAACCGCTGCCGAGCCACCGCCACCAGAGGTAAAGAGCAAACCCACACCTCCCGCTGCACCCAGGGCTGCCGGCCCGGCAACGTCACCCACTGCGCACATCGACGATGCCAAGCTCAAGGCAGCGTACGCCAGCCCGGCGGTCAGACGTTACGCGCGCGAGCATGGTGTGGCACTACACTTGGTCTCGGGCACCGGTAAAAAAGAACGCATTCTGAAAGACGACGTACGCCTCTTTATCAAACAATCGTTGGAGAGTGCCGGATCAAATTACGGCAGTGGCATCGGTCAGGCACAAACCGGTATACCGGCGATACCAGAAGTCGACTTCACCCGGTTTGGCGATATCGAGCGAGTAGAGCTCAGTCGTATCAACAAGATTTCGGCAAGCAACCTGCACCGCGCTTGGCTCAACGTGCCCATGGTTACTCATCACGATGAGGCCGATATCACCGAAATGGAAGCATTTCGGCAAGAACTGAAAAAATCCGCAAAAGAAGGTGATGCCAAGATAACCGGCCTTGCATTTCATATGAAAGCATTAGTGCAATCATTAAAAGCTTTTCCAAAGCTGAACGCATCCCTGTCTCCTGATGGCACTGCCATCATCTACAAAAAATACTTCCATATAGGTATAGCGGTAGATACCGATAACGGACTGGTCGTGCCGGTTTTTCGCGACGTAGATCAAAAATCTATCACCACGCTGGCAACCGAAATGGCAGACGTCAGCCAACGCGCGCGGCAGAAAAAACTAAAGCCTGACGAGATGCAGGGTGCAAGCATGACTATTTCGAGCTTGGGCGGTATTGGTGGCACGGCGTTTACGCCAATTGTCAATCCACCAGAAGTGGCAATACTCGGTATCACACGGGCGAAAATGCAACCCGTTTGGAACGGTACCGAATTTATGCCACGGCTGATGTGTCCTATTGATGTCAGCTATGATCATCGCGTAGTGGATGGTGCCGATGCGGCGCGATTTACCGCGCATTATTGCAAGACCGTCGGCGACATTCGACGCCTGTTACTCTAAACGCACACCTCACTAATACAACTCCGGAACCCACTCGTTTATGAGCGATCTCGTTACGATCAAACTTCCTGATATAGGCGACATCAGTACCGTTGAGGTTATCGAGGTGTTGGTGGCTGAAGGTGATGTCGTCGCCGTTGAAGACTCTTTAATTACAGTCGAAAGTGACAAAGCCAGTATGGAGATACCGTCTCCGGTGGCGGGCACCATCTCGCGTCTGTTGATAAAGGTTGGCAGTGAAGTTGGCGAAGGTGCTGACCTGATGGTCGTCGAGGCCACCACAGAAGCCGTGGCGGCAGAACCAACCACCAACGCAGCTTCAGACGGACAAACCGACACAAACAACAGCAGCGCACCAGCGTCTGCGCCTGACAACGTTGAGTCGAAGTCTACCGATCAGTCCTCTGATGCGCACGCCCCCGGTCACGCACATACGAACGCCAGTGTCGTGGATCAATCAGCCATCGACAATGCAGACTTCAGTGCTGACCTGGTGGTACTGGGTGCAGGACCCGGTGGTTATACAGCTGCATTCCGTGCTGCAGATTTGGGGTTATCGGTGGTGTTGATTGAACGGTATCCCGATCTCGGTGGTGTCTGTTTGAATGTAGGCTGCATTCCGTCCAAAGCGTTGCTACACACCGGACAAATTATCAACGAGGCCGCTGATCTTGCCGATCACGGTGTCGTCTTTAATAAACCCGAAATCGATATCGACAAGCTTCGCAGCTTTAAAGAAAAAGTCATCACCCAGCTGACCTCAGGTCTGAAAGGTTTGGCCAAGCAGCGAAAGGTCACCGTCGTGCACGGCCATGGCGTATTCGCCTCGGCCAACACCGTCTCCGTCACCGATGACAACAAAAACACACAAACTATTGGGTTTAAGCAGGCGATTATTGCTGCTGGCTCTCAGAGCGTCAAAATTCCGGGACTCCCATATGACGACGAGCGCTTAATGGACTCAACCGGTGCGCTCGCGTTGGCCGACATCCCCAAACGATTATTGGTGATCGGTGGCGGCATTATCGGGCTGGAAATGGGTTGTGTTTACGATGCGCTGGGAACAGCTGTGACCGTCGTTGAATTGTCAGATGGTTTAATGCCCGGTGCAGACAGAGATTTGGTCAGACCGCTCGAAAAACGACTGAAAAAACGTTTCGAATCAATTTTTCTGTCCTCTAAAGTCACCGCCATTGATGCGACAGATGCAGGCCTGAAAGTCACCTTCGAAGGCGGCAGTGCGCCCTCCTCTGACACCTTTGATCGCGTGCTTTTGTCGGTGGGTCGAACACCAAACGGATTGAATATCGAAGCCGGTAAAGCAGGCGTTAAGGTCAGTGAGCGTGGCTTTATTTCTGTTGATGGCCAACAAAGAACCAACGTGCCGCACATTTTCGCCATCGGCGACATTGTAGGGCAGCCGATGCTGGCGCACAAAGCGACACATGAGGGCAAAACGGCTGCCGAAGTCGCCGCTGGCATGAAGTCATGGTTTGATGCCAAAACCATCCCATCTGTGGCCTACACCGACCCCGAAGTCGCATGGATGGGTTTGACCGAAACAGATGCCAAAACACAGGGCATCGCCTATGAGAAAGGCGTCTTTCCATGGGCAGCCAGTGGCAGAAGTCTCGCCAACGGCCGCAACGAGGGCGTAACCAAAGTGTTGTATGACGCCGAAACCGGTCGTTTGTTGGGTGCCGGAATCACCGGAACCAACGCTGGTGAATTGATTGCCGAGGCCGTGCTTGCGTTAGAGATGGGCGCAGATATTCAGGACATAGCCCTCACCGTTCACCCTCATCCAACGTTGTCAGAGACGCTGAACTTTGCCTGCGAGGTCGCAGAAGGTACGGTAACAGATCTGTACGCACCCAAAAAGGCACCCAAGCACTAGCCTGTTTTTACTCGCACCCAACCTGCCCTGCCGCACCGGTAGGTTAAACGGTAGGGCAAGCGTTATTTAAGCTGCTCTACCCGCTCACGTATCTCCCGGATTTTCGCCTGCATCACTTGCTCAAGATGATTGATGTCTTCAAGCAATGCAGCCTTATCATCGCCTGTATGGCGACGTCGCTCGACAAGAGAATCGAGTTCGGATAACGCGCGTTGCAAATATGGCGAAATCTCATGCACTTCACTCGTGCCGTTGGTGCCACTATCGACACGCACGGTTTTGGTCGCACGTCCAAATTTGTATTTGCGACTGGTCGGCAAAAACGACCCCTTGGCGCGGTCGTAATATATTTTGAGGACATCCAACGTGGCACCTTCCTGGCGCAGTGTATAGTGTGATATCTCCTTAAATCGGGTAATACCCATTTCGGTTAACGCGGCGTTCTGTGACATGAGGCTCTCCCATGATTGTCAGCTGACGTTTGGCAGCAGTCTTGTGTGGCCTAACCTTGTACTGTAGTTGAAGGACGTCCAGTTGCCTGCACGGTTATTGTTGATTCAAAAAATACACGCTCGCCATTGTTGTCGACCACATTGTCATCGCGCTGTGTATGGAATTCGCAATCAACAGCGCCTGCCGACGACGCCTGAGCTGCAACCAGCTCGGTTAGGTGTTCAATACTCCACGCAGCAGCCAATTCCAAATCATCAAACTCCAACGGACCGTCGTGGGCGTGCACTTTGACTCGATGTCCCCCTGCCGGAGTGATAGTCAGTGACCGAGCTTGGCGCACACTGCCAACCACTGCACCCAATGCATTGGCAACATCACCATGCTCAGGCAACAACACTTTGGTATTGAGCAACTGCCCTGCCTCCGGGTAATAGACCGGCGCCGGCGCACCGATACCGGCTACAGGTATTTTGAGTTGCACATCGAGACCGACCGGCGACGCATCATGAGTCGCAAAGGCTTTGTGTATAAACGCAGCCTCGCCCGGTGGCAATGTGAATCCGGGCAATTTGTTGTGCTCTGCAAGACTCGTTTCCAATAGGGCAATAGCGGTGAGTCTGGCAACCTTGTGACGACAGTAACTCGCAAACGCCAGTTCGTCTTCAAATTCGGGGCCCAGATTGTATTGGCTGTAGCGCATTAACAACGCAGCACCGGCCATTGCTGCATCACGACTCCAGGCGGTCAAAGAGCCCAACACATGGCTGGCATCTGATGGCGTAAAACCGCTAATGATGACGTAACCTCGACTGATCAGGCGATTTAGCGCTCGCTCCAGCGATTGATCTTCGAATAACTGTTGTAACGCTATCGGGCCCTTTTTTATGCGCTCCCATAATTCTTTTTGTGTGGCGCTAAACCCGGTGGTGTCTTCCAGCGTGGCGTTGGCCACCACAAATTGCGCTGCATAAGTACCTGTGTACCAATGCTCCAACTGTTGCTCCAACACTGTCATCAGGTGCGGGTGTTCATGAATCAGCAGGCTCAATGGACGGATGCGCCGAGGTCCAACGGTAAAATCACGTGCTACCCGATCAAACTCTATCGCACTGTCGCCGCCCAGCCCGTAGGTATTGATCATCACCGCCTGAACCATGGTTCGCCACCCGCCTACCGTCGCGCCGTTGGGGTCAAGCTGCGGCTGACCGTCGCGTAACAACGCTATATCTGTGGTGGTACCACCCATGTCGGAGACCAGCAGATTAGCCTCGCCACGCGCCAGAAAACGCGCTCCGACAATGCTCGCCGCAGGCCCCGACAAAATGGTTTCAACCGGAGTGTTTTCGGCAAATTCTGCGGTGACCAGCGATCCATCGCCTTTGACTACCATGAGCGGCGCATTGATGCCTGCATCAGCCAGTATGCGACGCGATGCGGTTATTAGCCCTTTGATCAGCGGTATGAGCCGACCATTGAGCACAGCAGTCAGCGCACGCCGTGGTGCATCGAGTCCGGCGCTGAGTTCGTGGCCACAGGTAACAGGCAGATCACAGGCGGTTTGAATCAAGTGGCGGGCTCTGAGTTCGTGTGCGGGGTTTCTGACGGCAAACATCGACGACACAGCAAACGCGTCAACGCGCTCTTTCGTGTCGGCAACAAATTTCAACAAGGCGGCTTCATCGAGCGGTGTGGCCTCGGCACCACCAGCATCATGTCCCCCGATCACATATATAAGCGGATCACCATCCAGCGCTTCGTTTAATCGTGCACGAGCGAACTGCTTCTCGGTGTAGCCGATAAGTATCAACGCCACGCTCCGACCTTTACCTTCAACCAGCGCATTCGTCGCTAAGGTTGTCGACAGAGAGACCAACGTCACGTTTTCGCGAGCACGATTGTCCATGCCGTCAAACACCTGTTGGACGCTGCGCTGCAGACCGACACTGAGATCATGGTGCGTCGTCAGGGATTTGGTGGTCGCCAAAATGTCGGCCGACTCGTTGATCACCACCGCATCGGTATAGGTACCGCCAGTGTCGAGTCCCAGTTTATAACTCATATCTGTCATTCAATTTAATAGGTGTCTTGTTTACCGGAGCGCCTCACTGGTCTCCATCGGGATGTCCACCGAGCCGTCTAGCGGGCTGTCCAACCGGCTGTCCAACAGGACGCCCAAGTCCCCGAACGCCCTTCCAATGCCACCCGGTCGCACCAAACGATAGGGTCACTCCGGTCAACGCAAGCCAAACCGGGGCCGATCATTAGCGTCACAGGTGCAATCGGTGATCCGGCTCTCATTCTGCTCTACCGGGCAGCATAACGTGGCAGTTTGCCAGTTCCATACTGTGAAGTACCTCCGGTAATTTTAATCTTAGTGCACGGTTGCGGCCTGTATAGGCCCGAACTTGATATCCAAGCCTCAGTTTACGACCTTAACCTGCCGCTACTACCGTGTGGACATGTTCGTCTTAACAGTAGACCGAAGCCTTGAATACACTAATCGCTGAACCAAATACCCGTCTGGCCACTTACGCGAAAGACCGTGGCTTTACGATGATAGAGCTACTTATCGTGGTTGCAATTGTCGGCATTTTAATGGCCGTTGCCTACCCCGCATATCGCGACTACGTGTACAAAACACGACGTGCAGATGCGCATCTTGCACTTTTGACCGCCTCGCAGGAGATGGAGCGCTGTCGCTCGCAGTCTTTTACCTACGCATCGTGCACGCTGACCTCGTCGACGTCACCAGAGAACTATTACGACCTGACGCTGACTTCAGCGAACGGGTCCTTCACGATTACAGCAACAGCCAAAGGTATACAGGCTGACGACTCCGAGTGCGCAACACTCACCTACAACCATCGCGGCCAGCAGGATTCGACCGGCGGTGGCTCAGATTGTTGGAACAAATAATCATGCCTAAGGGTCGCTCACAAAAAGGCTTCACGCTGATTGAGCTGGTCACCACGATGGCCATTGCGGGCATCCTGCTTGGCGTCGGAATACCCAGCTTTCTGACAGCAGTACAAAACAATCGCCTCAGCGCTGATTACCGTGAGCTTGCCAGTGCCATGAATTTCGCACGCTCTGAAGCAATAAAGCGTGGCAAAAACGTATGGGTTTGTGCTCGCCGCAACGATAATCGTTGTGCCACTGGCCGAAATCGATGGTCCAATGGCTGGTTGGTATTTGTTCAGCCAGACACCTCCTTTAGCTACAACGGAACGCGCACAGACGACGAGCTTCTGAGAGTCGTTGATGAGAGAGGAGAGGACAGTCACATTGTTCTGAGATCACATAACTTTAACCGCCGTTGGTATCTAAAACGATCCTACATCTATTATTCGCCCTCTGGAGAGAGCAACTGGCAAGGTGCGACCGCAGAATTTTGTGATAGCAGGGGTAAGGAACACGCAAAAGCACTAAACGTCAATATCACCGGCAGCATCAGAAAAGCCCATCCTAACGGCAATGATACTGTGCCCATTGATTTTCGAGGACGTCCCATTACATGTGCTTAACCCGATTAACTGCGCGCAGACGCCAGACAATCGATGGAATGATGAAACCTATTAATAACAACGTTATTAATAAGCAGTGTGGTGTCGGCATGATTGAAATACTCATTTCAATTGTTATTTTGTCGATTGGTTTTCTGGCAGCTGCGCAAATGCAAGTTCAAGGGCTTCGGTACAACCAAAGCGCCTACTTTGAATCACAAGCGTATTTCATGATGAGCAATATGGTCGAACGCATGAGAGCTAATCCTGATGGTGTCGAGGACGGCGATTATTCGAACAAGACAACATCTGCGAATGCGGCCAATCCTAACTGTATGACCAAAGCATGTTCGACATCCGAACAGGCACAGCAGGATCTCTACGACTGGAGCGCTAACCTGTATAACCTTGAAGGCAGCACCCATTTTATTCCTGCGCTGGGAAGCAGTGACACAACGAATGCGTCGGGTAGCATTACACCAGGTGCGTCAGGTAGCTATACGATAACCATTACTTGGGCAGAACTTGTGGGTAGTGATTATATGGACGAGTCTCGTAACATGGAGTTTGTACCGTGAGCGGACCAAGAGCCTGTAACGTAGCAACGAGTCCCTGCCGTCAACAGGGTTTTTCATTAGTCGAACTACTGATTGCGTCAGCAATTGGTTTGGTATTGATGTCAGGGCTTGTCACTGTATTTCAAGGCAACCGCCAGACAGCTGATCTTGCCGACGCCATGAATGTGATTCAGGAGAATGCGCGCGCTGTGATGAATTTAGTCGCGAAAGACGCACGTGCCTCGGGCTACCAGGGCTGCGTCAGTATTTTGCGTGACTCTGCGAACATTACCGCAACTGACGCACCAACTAACAATTATTTAAACACAGCTGCCACAGCGTTTGAGGTGACCACATCATCTAACTGGACACCCTCGCCACCATCAACGTTTAACATCCCGACCGGTGCAGGTGCGCCGGTTGCGGGTACTCATGCGTTGTTGCTGCAATTTGGTGATTCAACCACGACGCCGTTAACGGCGCCAATGACTTCACCGGCAGATGTTGTGCGTTTTGATCACCAGGCTGCCGGCATTTTACGGGATGATCTTATGATCGTTTCCAACTGCGATAGCGCTGATATTCTAAGAGTGTCCTACCGATTCAGCGGTGGTGGTAGCCTCGGGATAGCGCATCTTGCCGCGGATAACCAAGGCTCAGGAGCGTTGAGCGCTGCCTATGGCAACGAGACACTGTCAAAAGCTGTCGCTATGAAGTTTCACTCCAATCTGTATTTTATTGGCGACACGGGCCTGACCAACGAATCAGGCGATCCAATCACGGCACTGTATCGACAGTCTTTACCGTACACCGATCCGCCAGTGATGATTGTGGACGGCGTAGAGAATATGCGCATCAGGTTCGCGGCCGAACAGGGAAACTCGATCCGGTATTTTGAAGCTGGTGACGCTGGCCTGAACCCCGCCCGCATTCGCAGCATCCACGTAGGCATGTTATTTAATTCGCGGGACCGCGTTGCATCTGCCGATGATGACAGAACCTATATGCTCGCTGGACAAGCCATCAGCGCATCGTCGTCTGCATCTGCATCAGGTTTAACGCATCCGGCAGACCGGCGATATCGCTTGGCCTTTAACACCACCATAAAAATCAGAAACAGGCCGGATCAGCTCTAAATAAGATGACTATGTTGACGAGTTCCATGACAGCGTTACAGTTAAATAAAGAGCGCGGAAGTGCACTGATGCTTTCGTTGCTGTTGATTTTTGTGATGTCACTCATCGGTGTTTCAACCATGCGATCGGCGACACTTGAAAAACGAATGGCCGCAAATTCAGTTCAGACAGCTTATGCATTTCAGGCGGCAGAGACTGCTACTGAGGAACGCGTCAACGATCAGACTGTTTTCTCCAATGCTTACACGTTAAACGGAACTTCTATTATCAAAAACACCACCCAGACAACGGATCCCAAAAAACCAATCACATCAAATTCTGTCCGTTATTTGGGTGAAGGTGGTGCAACCGGCAATTCAATTGGTTTGGGGTCTGGATTTACGGCACTACGTTTTGAAGTTATCGGAGAGGCTGAACTACCGGCAGTCAACGCAAGAGCTCAGGTAGTCCAGGGCGGTTATCTCATAGCACCCTCTCTGCAATAGATGAAAACACCGAAAAAATTAAGAGTTCAGGCTCGCTCGACAGAGCCAAACGATATGCGATGTACGAAGTACACAGGGGCGTCAACAATGACAATAATAAAAACACTCATACCACTATCCAGAACTTTCTGTAAGGCGGCAACGTACGGGTGCCTTGCTACCACACTCGCGTTATCACCTGCGGTATTCGCAGATGATTCAGAAATATTTGTCTCCCAGGGGGAAGTAGGAGATTCTGATCGTCCCAATGTCATGTTCATCCTCGATACTTCGGGATCCATGAACTGGGGCGACCAGGGTGTACCCGGCACCCGTCTGAGACGTATGTCAGATGCAATGACACAACTGCTGGACTCCACAACGGATGTCAATGTTGGTTTAATGCGCTTTAACGGAAGCAACGGTGGCGGTGCCGTTTTGCACGAATTGGCGTATATTGACGACCAAGTCTGCAGCACTGACAATTGTGATGTTGTTACCGAACAGCGAAACGTCAACAGCGATGACAGCGACGGTTATGAGACGCTGTCATCGGGCCAAACGACCGAGCTTAGTTCAACTATTCAATTGGGTAGCAATACACGTACTGCCATCAGATTCACAGACGTTCAGATTCCGCC
>CALDUO010000060.1 GCA_937923745.1 uncultured Granulosicoccaceae bacterium | reverse complement strand
GTTGGTTAGCCACCAGCGTCACGCTGATGCCGGTGCGGCGCGCGGCGCGGAACAGGATATCCCGAACCACCACCGGGCAGGCGTCGGCATCGACCCAAATCTGCGGTGCTGTCACAGTTTGTGGTTCCATCTGGTTCTCAGTTTGATCCAATCGGGTCTGTCGGTTTGGGCGCTGAACGATTATACTGCACGGCTGGGCTTACAAAGCCCCCTCTCGCTTGTCAGGAACACCATGTCAGACCATCATACCCCCGAACTCGCCGACTCCGATGTGGCGATAACGTCCTTCCGTGACCTCAATCTAAGCAAAGAGCTCCGCCAGTCGCTGGATGAAGTCGGTTACGAAACACCGAGTCCCATTCAGGCACGCACCATTCCGCTATTGATGCAGGGACTCGACGTCCTCGGCCACGCGCCCACCGGTACCGGTAAAACCGCAGCCTTTGCGTTACCACTGTTGTCCAGACTCGATATGAAGAGCAAGCACGTTCAGGTTATGGTGCTGGCGCCGACTCGCGAGCTTGCCATTCAGGTGGCTGAAGCGTTTCAGCGATACGCGGCACATATTCCGGGGTTTAATGTCTTGCCTATCTACGGCGGTCAGGACTACACCGGTCAAATTCGTCAACTCAAGCGTGGTGTGCAGGTTGTTGTTGGCACACCCGGCCGCGTGATGGATCACATTCGAAAAGGCACCCTGGTGCTGTCCCACTTACAAGCCATGGTGCTGGACGAAGCCGACGAAATGTTGCGCATGGGGTTTATCGATGACGTTGAATGGATTCTGGAACAATCACCATTGAAGCGCCAAATGGCACTCTTTTCAGCCACGATGCCACGCGAAATACAGCGCATTGCCAAGCGCCACCTGAACGACCCGTCGGTGGTGACCATCGAAGCCAAAACAGCCACAGCGGAGACAATCAGACAACGTTACTGGACCGTGGGCGGTTTTCACAAACTCGACGCACTGACCCGAATTCTCGAAGTCGAGACCTTCGATGCGATGCTGATATTCGTACGCACCAAAATTCTGACGACCGAGCTTGCCGAAAAACTTGAAGCGCGTGGTTATCAAGCGGCAGCGCTGAATGGCGACATGCCACAAAAGCAACGTGAAAAAATGGTTGAGCGCCTCAAGCGCGGTGGCTTCGATATCCTCGTTGCAACCGATGTGGCGGCCCGGGGTTTGGATGTCGAGCGCATCAGTCACGTGGTCAACTACGATATCCCCTACGACACCGAAGCGTATATCCACCGCATTGGCAGAACCGGTCGCGCCGGACGATCCGGCGAAGCGATTCTGTTTGTAACACCACGCGAGCAGCGCCTGCTCAAAGCCATTGAACGGGCAACCCGCCAGCCTATTTCCAAACTTGAAATGCCAACCAGTGAAATGGTGAACAACAAACGCATTGCAGCGTTTAAACAAGGCATTACTGACACGCTGGCGCAGGGTGACACCGCGTTTATGCGTAACTTGCTTGAGCAGTATCAGCAGGAGCACGATATACCCGCACTCGACATCGCCGCAGCCTTGGCAAGACAGGTGATTGGCGACCGACACTTCTTGCTCAAACCTGACCGTCCCGACTCGAAAAAGAGTCGCGAGAAAACACCCGGTGCGAAAAAACGTGACCGCGACGACCGCCCTAAAGCGACCGACAGACCCTCGTCACATCGCAGTGACAGCACCAGCACCATCAACAAGAGCAGTGACAGCACCAAGAGCAAGGAAGGCAAAAACGATAGAGCCAGAGCGGTCAAAGGCGACGATGGTTTTAAACCACCCAAACGCATAACCCCACGTGATAAGTCGGTTGAAGGCGTTAAGGCCGCTGACAATCAGCGAGCGCGTCCGGAAAAAGTCGCTAAAGTACGTGACGAACACAGCGCGCCTGCTGCCAAAGCCGCAACTGACCGACCCAAACCAAAGCGTCAGGAGCATACCGACAAACCGGAAAAAGGGATGGAACGTTTTCGGCTCGCGGTCGGTAAAGAGCATGAGGTTGCAGCCAGCAATATCGTTGGCGCTATTGCGAATGAGGCTGGTCTCGACGCTCACTACATCGGACAAATCAACATTCAGCAGGATCACAGTTTTGTCGACCTGCCCGAGGGCATGCCAAAAGATATCTTTAAAGACTTGCGGAACATTCGTGTCTGCGGCCACAAGCTCGGTATCTCGCGTCTGCAACACGAAGCCCCCGACTGGAAGAAAAAAGGCAAAGGCCCCAAGGTCAACAAAGACGCCAAGGCCCACAAAAAGAAAACAAAAAAAGCCGTCTCGTCCTGATTTAACACACCACCCCCTGCTCTGATAGCGAACAGGGGTGATTAACCCGGAGTACATCAGCATGACAATCACACGCATAAAATCCAACCAGCGCATGAGCCAAATGGTGGTTCACGGCAACGTTGCCTACTCTGCCGGACAGGTGGCTCAGCGAGCACCGGGCCAGTCGGTCACCGCACAGACCGAAGATATCCTCAACGCGATTGATGAGCTGCTGAGTGAGGCAGGCACCGATAAATCAAAATTACTGACCGCGACCATCTGGATTACCAACATGGACGACTTTGCCGAAATGAACGCAGTCTGGGATGCATGGGTATCGCCCGGTAATGCACCAACACGTGCCTGCGTCGAATCACGGCTTGCAACGCCAGATTTTGATGTCGAAATTATGGTCACCGCCGCCATCGACTGAGTTCGTTCTCACTCAGTCAACCACTTTTGGCTGTGGTGGCGATCAATACGACGCCATCACAGCTCCGGCTCTTCTGTCACCCCCTGCCTTATCATTCCAACCGTTTTGTCTTTATACTGGCGACACGTCACCTAACCAGAGACAACCATGAGTATCATCCAGTCGCTGGATGCCACGAGTTATACCGATAACACCCGGTACGCGCTGGAGCGCGAGCGCATCTTTAAAAAACAATGGTGGTTGCTCGGACCCGAGCATACGGTCAAAGAACGCGGCGACTATCTCAGTGACACCGTCTGTGGCTGGCCTGTGTTTGCCATTCGAGGTAACGATGGTGAACTGCGAGCGTTTCATAATATCTGCAGGCATCGTGGCTCCACGCTGCTCGAAGAGGGTCAAGGACGCTGCCGCACTATTGTATGTCCGTACCATGCATGGGGCTACAAAACAGATGGCACCCTGAGCGCCACACCGGGCTTTGGTCACAGCGACGACTTCGACCCGGCCCAACACAATCTGTTTGCGTTACGCGTCGCATGCTTTCGTGGCATGGTATTTATCTCGCTTGACGACAATGGACCGGCGTTCAGCGACTGGATCAAGACGCTCGACGAACTGATGACACCCTTCCCCGGTATCGACGACATGACCTATCACGGCAGTTTTACCGTGCACGGCGCCGCCAACTGGAAAACCTACTGTGACAATACCGTCGAGGGTTATCACCTGAATGCCGTCCACCCGCGACTGGCCACAGCGGTCTCCACCGGTTCTGTTACTATCCAACCCTACGACAACGGTGAGCTCATAGCCTTTCATGTTGATTACGGCGGCGATGGTGCCGCGCTTCGGGGTAATTTAGGACTGTGGGCGTATCGGTTTCCGGGCTTCCAGATCGCTATCAGCGCCAATGCCTTCAAGATTGAGCGGGTAGAACCCACTGGCATTGGATCGCTTCGTTCCATGAACTGGGCGTGGTACCAAAACCTCGATGACGCAGCCATAAAAGACTCGTTTGAATGGAGCGAAACCGTGGTTCGGGAGGACATCGGTATTTGTGAAAAGGTACAACGTAATTTAGACAACGGTATTTACACATCAGGACCACTCTCCCCGGATCAGGAGGGTAATGTTGCACGCTTTCAGCAGGTTGTGCGCACAACACTGGACGGTGAATGACTCGCCGCCCTCATCAGACTTAAACGATCGGATCAACACATGAAATTAACAAGTTGCGGAGCTGCCGGAGAAGTGACCGGGTCATGTCATTTACTGACCGTTGGCGGACGAAACATATTGCTCGACTGTGGATTGATACAGGGCCGGGCAAAAGATGAGGCGCGCAACCGCGACCCGTTTCCGTTTAATCCGGCAGAACTCGACGCTGTCGTATTGAGTCACGCGCACATCGATCATTGCGGCAGGCTGCCAATACTCATTAGGCAAGGCTTCACCGGACCCATTTATACCCATCACGCCAGTGCCGATCTGTGCAAAATTCTGTTACGTGATTCTGCCAATCTGAATCAACGCGATACCGAATACAAAAATAAAAAACGGGCGCGCGCCGGCAAAAAATTACTGAAGCCACTCTATGAAGATGACGATGTCGAACAGACACTCAAGCAATTCAAGGGTGTCGACTATCGCCAGTCGGTAAAATTAAATGATCATGCGTCATTTTCACTTTACGATGCCGGTCATATTATTGGCTCGTCCATGGTCGAATTGAAACTGACTGAAAACGATGTGAAGCGTACGTTTGTGTTCAGCGGCGATCTCGGTCATCGCAATTCACCCATACTGCGCGATTTTCATCACCTCGACACCGCTGATGTCGTGATGATGGAAAGCACTTACGGTAATCGATTGCACCGCGACTGGAGCGAGACCTTCGACGAGGTCACCGACATCGTCAAAGCGGTCAGAAACGGTAAGGGCAATGTGCTGATACCGGCGTTTGCCGTAGGCCGCAGTCAAATGATTCTGTATATGCTGGCCAAGCACCGTGAAGACTGGGGTATAGCAGACTGGCGCATCTTTTTGGATAGCCCGATGGCGATAGAGGCCACCAACATCTATCTTGATCACAATAACCTCTATGACGAGGCTGCCGCTGCATTTTGGGCCGAAAACGGCAAGTCACTGGGTATGGACAATCTGCATTTCACCCGAACCGGCAAAGAGTCGATGGTGATTAACAAGGTCAAGTCAGGCGCTATTATTATTGCCGGAAGTGGCATGTGCACCGGTGGCCGTATTCGACATCACCTCAAACACAATGTCTGGCGTCCGGAATGTCATGTGATTATTCCGGGGTATCAGTCCTACGGCACCACCGGACGCAAACTGGTTGAAGGCGCTAAATTCATCAAGCTTTGGGGCGAGAAAATAAAAGTCGCTGCCAAGATTCACACGGTGGGTGGCTTGTCTGCACATGCCGACCAAGATGGCATTTTATCGTGGTACAAAAGCTTTAAAAATGCCCCACCGGCATTGATGGTTCACGGTGACCCTGATGTGATGCGCGACCTCGGCGACACCATTAAAACACAAACAGGCGGCACCGCTCATATTGCACAGGCCGGTAAAACCGTTGACCTGATTGACCTTGAAGCGTTAAGAAAACCGACGCTGTAGGCTAATGCATGTTTTTGTTGCCGTCGGTATAACAACGCTTCCATGCTAAGATTTATCTCACGGCGACTGCTGCAGTCTGTGTTTGTGATGCTCGCGGTAAGTCTGCTGGCGTTTGTTCTGTTTCGGTTTGTCGGCGACCCGATCGCGCAAATGGTCGGACAGGAAACCTCCATTGAAGATCAGGAGCGCCTGCGTGACAGCATGGGCCTCAATGACCCGGTCATTACACAGTACACCCGCTTTGTCACGAATCTGGTCACCGGTGAATTTGGCTATTCGTACCGCACCCGACAACCTATCGGGGAAATGATTCTTGACCGCATGCCTGCCACACTGGAACTTGGCGCGGTCTCATTGCTGATCTCACTGATTGTCGGCATACCGGCTGGCATCTACACGGCGCTAAGACGCGATGGTTTTATCGCCAACAGTCTGTTGATCGTGACTCTGATCGGCGTGTCGGTGCCCACCTTTGTCATCGGTATATTTTTGATTTATGTGTTTGGTGTGCAGCTCGGCTGGTTACCGACGTTTGGCCGAGGCGATGTGGTGGCCCTTGGTTGGTGGAAAACCGGTTTTTTAACACTCGATTCGCTGCGTTCCTTGCTGTTACCGGCGCTAACCTTGGGTATTTATCAACTGACACTGACCATGCGTCTCGTGCGTTCTGAAATGCAGGAAGTACTGAAAACCGACTACATCAAGTTTGCCACGGCACGCGGTATCAACAAACGCACCCTCCATTTTAACCATGCCTTGCGCAACACACTGGTGCCGGTCGTCACCATCATCGGGCTACAGTTTGGCGGCATCATTGCGTTTTCCATTGTCACCGAATCTGTGTATCAATGGCCCGGTATGGGTTTACTGTTCCTCGATTCCATACGGTATGTCGATATACCGGTCATGTCGGTATACCTTGTGCTGATTGCGCTGATGTTCGTGATTATCAATCTGATCGTCGATCTACTGTACTTTGTGATTGACCCGAGGGTGCGTTTGTCATCCCGTGGAGGCAGTCACTAGATGGTCACCGCCCTCAAGCGTTATGTTCTTGAACGCGAACTGCTGTATCTTTTTTTAAACAGTAAGGTTGCGATCATTGCAGCCATTATCGCAACGCTCACCATTGGCAGTGCGTTGCTGGCACCCTGGATTGCCAGTACCGACCCGTATGACCTCAAAAGCTTCGACCTGCTTGACTCGCTGTATGCACCAGCGTGGACCGACGAGGGCGACGAACGCTTTTTACTCGGCACCGACGATCAGGGGCGCGACCTGCTCTCAGCAATACTCTATGGCACCCGACTGTCGTTACTGGTTGGGGTGTTGTCCATCACCTTTGCAGGTTTACTGGGCGTCACCACAGGCTTGCTTGCCGGGTACTACGGTGGCTGGCTCGACACGATTATTATGCGTATTGCCGATGTCCAGTTAAGTCTTCCGGCGATACTCACCGCATTACTGATCGACGGGATCGCGCGCGGTATCTTGCCGCGGGAGTCACACGATAACCTGATGATCGTCGTACTCACCGTTGCGATTGGCCTGTCGTTGTGGGTTAATTTTGCGCGTACGGCCCGAGCCTCTACCCTTGTGGAACGCAATCGTGAATATGTTCAGGCGGCTGTCATCATGGGCATGCACCCGATACGCATTATGTTTACCCAGATACTGCCAAACATTATGGGTCCCATCATGGTAATCCTGACCGTGGATCTGGCGGTGGCTATTTTGCTGGAGGCGACGCTGTCATTTTTGGGCGTTGGGGTGCCACCTAACCAGCCATCATTGGGTACGCTGATCAGAACCGGTACCGAGTATCTGTTCTCGGGCGAATGGTGGATCGTGTTGTTTCCAAGCTTGATGCTGATCATTCTGATTATCGCGGTAAACGTACTGGGCGATTTTCTGCGTGACGCACTAAACCCCCGACTCCGATGACAGCGCTACTGACCATACGCGATCTCTCCGTGCGTTTTCCGACGCGGTTCGGGGAATTCACCGCAATTGAATCCCTTGACCTGACCGTCAACGCCGGTGAGCTTCATGGTCTGGTGGGCGAATCCGGCGCGGGCAAGTCAACCATTGGTGCAGCGGTGATCGGGCTACTGCAGTACCCGGGCTACATCGCCTCCGGCGAACTCTATCTGCAAGACACCAATCTGCGCGAACTCGATGACACTGATTTTCATGCGCTTCGCGGCAGTCGCATCAGTATGATCTTTCAGGACCCGCAAACCAGTCTGAATCCGTTGATGACCATTGCCGACCAATTGATCGGCACCATCACGCAACACAGCAATGTCAGCGATTCAGAGGCGCGTCAACGGGCCATCGATCTCCTCAACGAAACCGGTATTATCGATGCAGAAACGCGCATTGATGATTACCCGCACCAATTCTCGGGTGGCATGCGCCAGCGCGTGGTCATTGCACTGGCATTGTGTACCGACCCCGAACTCATCATAGCCGATGAGCCAACCACGGCATTGGATGTCTCGGTGCAGAAACAGATTCTGGCGCTGTTGCGCGAGCTGGCCCAAACCCGTCAGGTGGGTTTTATTCTGATCACCCATGATATCGGCGTGATTGCAGAAATCACTGATCGGGTGACCGTGCTCCGACATGGCCGGGTTATGGAAACAGGCGATACCCTGTCAGTGCTGGGAAATCCCCAAAACGAGTACACACAAGCGTTGATGGCCGCGGTGCCACGCTTACACACCCGACTGGAACGGTTCGTTAATATTGTCACTGATGATGACGACGACAGCAGTTCCTGGTCCGTTGAGGGTGCCAGCAGCGATTATGCGGCAAATTGGCTAAACCGCGACATAACCGACAATAAACGATCCAACACATCAACAGCGGACACACCGGTTTTAAGCGTCAATGATCTTACCGTGAGGTTTTATAAAAACCGACCGGGCTGGTTTAAACGTGACCCGGGGTTTAAGGCACTGTCTGATATCAATTTCTCGATGCAACGCGGCGAGGTGTTAGGCATTGTCGGTGAGAGCGGGTCTGGCAAGTCAACGTTGGCGAAAGCGATTGTCGGGCTCGTTGATCCCAGCAGTGGCAGCATCCATTTTAACGGCGAACCCTTGCCACCGGGCTCAAAACGTTCACGGCATCACGCCGCCCGGCGCGAGATACAAATGATTTTTCAGGATCCGTTTTCGTCGCTGAACAATCGTCATACCGTCGAGCATATATTGAGCGAGCCGGTCAGGTTTTATCAGCTGGCATCGGGTTCAGCGAACATCAAAAAACTCATTGCATCGATACTTGAGTTGGTTGAAATGTCACAAACGGCGTTACTCAAATACCCGCACCAATTCTCGGGTGGTCAGCGCCAGCGCATTGCCGTGGCGCGAGCCTTGATTGCCCGGCCCTCTTTTTTAGTGTGTGACGAACCCACATCAGCCCTTGATGTATCCATACAAGCGCAAATACTGAATTTACTCAAAGATCTGCAGCAGACGTTTGATCTGTCTATTTTGTTTATCAGCCACAATTTGGCGGTGGTCAGACAAATGGCCAACAGTGTGGTCGTGTTAAAGGAAGGAGAGTTGGTAGAGACAGCCGAGACAGAGGCATTTTTTAAAGCACCGAAAGCAACCTACAGTCAGCAGTTACTTGCCGAGACACCCTCACTGGACGTCCTTGACCGGCCGACCTAACTAACCAACCTGACTAACCAACCTGACTAACCGACCTGACTACCCGACGCGAGCACGGTCGTTGAATCAGTAACGCTGCCGGCAGCAACCATTAACAGTTAATGTCGACACAAGTCAGTCTAAAAGATGTGCGCCCTACAAACGTGTACTCCGGAGACGCAAACTCCGGAAACGCGAACTCCAGAAAGCAAACACCGGAAACGCAAACACCAGAGACAAAAACTGACAGATGCAGATCGCGGTAAAGCGCAGACTGTTAGCAGTAACAAACCGGAAACCCGGACGATTGATCCGGGCTTCCATCACTCTCATACCTGTTAGTTAACGGTAACCCAGCGCAGAATAAAAAAGTTGTCGGTACGCTGCGTGAGCGTCACGTTGTCTTTCGACGCCCAAATCAGAGGTTGTACATACATCGGAATGTAGGCGACCTCATCCTGAAGTATGCCGGTGACCTCATCAATCATTGCCTGTCGTTTGCCAGGTTCTATCTCGGTTTGAATCATTGGCAGTAACTCATCAACACGAGCGTTTGAGTAATCACCAAAGTTCCAGCTACCCAATTTTTTTTCGGTGTTGGGTGTGCTGGCGAGGAATCGGATCGGGTGCTCCGCATCGAAGGTACCCGGCGACCAACCCAATAAATACATATCGAATTTGTCTTCGCGAAGCTCGGGCCAATAGTTACGCACCGGCATAGAGGTCAGTTTGGCATTCAAGCCGACCTTTGCAAACATGGACGCTGCGGCTTTACAAATCGCTTCATCGTTGATGTATCGATCATTCGGGCACTGCAAACCAAAACTGAAACCCTCCGGATACCCGGCTTCAGCCAACAGAGCCTGCGCTGCATCCGGGTCATAGGCCAGCCGGTCGGCATTAGCTTCTGAATACCCTTTCATCGCATCAGACACCAATTGTGAGGCAGGCTGTGCATTGCCGCGCATGATGCGTGAAATCAGAGCATCCACATTGATAGCCTGGTACGCCGCTTGGCGAACGCGCTGATCTTTAAACGGATTGGCATCGGAGGTCTCGTCAGAGAACTTCAGCGCATCAGCCTGATGGGCAAAGCCAAACATGAGTACCCGCGCCTCAACGCCCTCATGCACGGTGAAACCCTCGCGCTCTTTCATACGCGGCACGTCCTGCAGCGGAATGGGAGAGATGAAGTCAATTTCGCCAGACAACAACGCGGCCATACCGGTTGCACTCTGTCCGATTGGCGTGAATACCGCCTCGGTGATATTACTCTCCAGCGTATCCCACCAGTCGGTGTGAGGCACCAAGACTGTACGCACACCCGGATCACGGGCTGATACCTTAAAAGCACCCGTACCATTTGCATGACGGGTGGCATGATTCTCGGCTTCTTTGGAGGGACGGGTCGCCTCATTATCAGCTGCCCAGTCGCTGTCCATGATCATGAAATTGGCAATGGAATCGGGGAACAGCGGATTCGGTGCGTTGGTCAGGAAATCTACCGTATAGTCGTCAACGACACTGACAGAGCTCACCGGCGCAAACCACGAGCGAACATCAGACTCCTCAGAGCTTGCCCGCTCATATGAGAACAGCACATCGTCTGCGTTAAACGTTGAGCCATCGTGAAACACAACACCTTCGCGTAACTTAAAACGCCAGCCAGTGGTGCCGAGCGGCTCCCAGGATTCAGCCAGTGCAGGCTCGATTTTCATGGCTTTGTCACGCCTAACGAGGCCTTCATAGACATTGTTCAGAAAGCCCAGCACCGGCGCGGTATTGGTCGCATGCGGATCCAGTGTTTGCGGATCGGTGGTTCCGGCCCACGAAAAGGTCTCGGCGTGTGCGGTAGCAGTGGCACCGGCCAACACGATAGCTGCCAGAGACGCCGTAAATATATGAGGTAGCCGTGTGTCGGCAGCGGCCCCGCGGCGAGCTGCTGGCGGATGATCTGCAGGGTGGTGTATGAGGGTCTTGAGCAATGTTCTCTCCGGATAGTCTGACAGGCGCACCTAAAAACGCGCGTCTTTGATCACTGTCGATTACCTCACGAAAGCTGCACCATTGCAAGGAGCACCGGTCCACCCCCCACAGTACTGCGCGTGACAGGACCCATCACCCGACGCAAGAAAACTGCACAGCGCCTGCTTTACCACACAGCGCTGTGAGCAAGCCGAACGTTGTGTGGCGCTTGGGTCCTCCAGTGCATCCATTCAGAAAATAGATTGATACCATGAAAACGTTTCAGGGAGCTTCTCGCAACCTTTTCCTGCTCACCCTCTCTTACCTATCGTTATTCGGTTGAATTGATTAAACCGGCTTTTTTAAACAAATTTATTTAATACTACTTTTGAGGCATAAACTTATGAAAACTCTGATCAAAATGACCACCGCCGCCACGCTCGCCCTGGCTCTGACCGGCGTTGCAAGCGCTGCTGACTTTGGTTCTGTACCGGGTATTTCCGGTGGTGTTCAGCTCACCCTGAACAACGGCATTGCGACACTGACTGGCGACGTGGATTCAGGTATCGAACGTCACCTTGCCGCAAGACATGCTGCTGGCCTTGATGGTGTAGATCGTGTCATCAACCTGCTAACCAGTAACTAAACAACACATTCACCTCACTGACAAATTTTAGGAAACCAGCACCATGAAAACACTGACTTCAGCTTCAATCGCAGCAACACTGTTACTGGCCTTGGCAGGTACCGCCTCTGCGGCATCCATTCCGGGGGTGACACAAGGTGTGAACTACTCTGTCAGTAACGGCACAGCCACGATTTCCGGCCACTTTGATTCCGGTATCGAACGATACCTGGCCACCCAATATGTGGATGGATTGGGCGGTGTTGATCGGGTTATTGATCTGGCAACCTCAAACTAAGTCCGTTAGCAGGAAGCAGCACGGCCGGTAGCGGGCAAACCACCCGCTACCGGCTTGGGTTACAACTTTGAGCGTTTGTGATTGGCGTGATCAAGATACTCACGGAGCAAGTGCCGATCGTAGAACTCGTAAATATCTCCCCGATACCCGGTTTCCTGACGCAGGAAATTAATATACGGCTTTAGTCGTTGATAGATTGTGCAATCATCCAGCGTGACTTTGCGCGTTTTGCCCCGGAGACCAGTGCCCGTACTGGCCCAACAGTCAAACGTATCGACGGTAACCAATACAAAGATGCTTTCGCGATCAATATTCTGATTGTCAATCAGCACCCCCAGAAATTCGTAAAAATTGAGCAAAGGTCGTATTTCCTCACGCCAATGCGTCGAATTGAGTAAAGCTGTGGCGTCAGGATAAATAGATTTAATATCAGCCAGCGTCTTGGGCGCCGCCGATATCAGCCGGTTACGGTTTTCATACTGAAGGCTCCATCGGTCCATGACTTCTATAAAAAGCCGCGATGTTTCGGCGCGCTGGGATCGGTCAGCCTGTCTGTACAACGCATAGAGCTGAATGACAACCAAAAACAGCCCCGCTGTCGACAACACCAGACTGAACAGGGCAATGATTCCCATTGCCATACGCCAGTGATCGGTGAAATTAGATGGGTCAAACATCATGCCCAACGCTGCAGAGAAATCGATCATCGTTAGTTTCTTACCACCATTGTGAATGCCGCACCGACCATAGCGACAGCCGCTACTCTGTGCAGTATCTGTTGCGCCCGCGCACTTGCCAGCAGGTGTCGCACACTGGCAGCTGCCAGTATAAACAAACTACCAATAACAAATAACACCAACACTGTCAGCGGAACCAGCACGAATGCCCACGTGTTAAATGTCACCTGCTCCAGATCCAGAATCAATGGCAACAGCGCCAAATAGAACGCAATGGGTTTGGGATTCCCGAGTGTCACCAACAAGCCCGACAGCACGATGCCGCCAACGGCAGTGTTCGCGTCATGACGTATGTCAGTTACCGCACTGTCGTCTAACGAATGAGTGATGCTCTCGTGAGAGGCTCGCCAAAATTGCCAACCCAAAAAACACAGATAGACGATGGAGAACCATTTGATCACCACAAACACAGCAGCAAACTGACTGGCGACCAACGCCAACCCGAACACCGCAAACGACAAAAATACCAGGTCACCCAACGCCAGACCCAACCACATGGCATAACCCGCCCGAACGCCACCTGTCACTGTGCGCGCAACAAGCGCCGTAATACCGGGCCCTGGAATTGCCACGGCAATGGCGAGTGCCAGCGCGTACGAGAGCAGTGACGCGAGCTCAATCAAAGGTCATCCACCCGCTCATCGTCATCGATACCCACTATGTTCAACACCGGCGCTCCTCTTTATTCACACGATTCGATGGCATCAATTGCTCTGTTCGCCGGGCTGTGTGTTCGCTGGACCTGCCAGCGCTACAACGTGTCCTCCGACATTGCCCCAAAGCACGGATTGATGCACGGATTGAAGCTCGGGCCGCAATGACATTGGATGGCGAACACCGACGGGTCAATCGGTTGGATTTTCGCAGGCGGTGGCATGATAATTTCTTCGAAGGCGGATGATGTCTGAAAACGCACAGCAACACCAGATTATTATCACCGGGTTTCATCGCAGTGGCACATCACTGACGGCGCAGTATTTACACCGTGCTGGCCTGAATCTCGGCGATAACCTGCTTGGTGCCAACCCGTCCAATCCTGATGGCCATTTTGAACATCGGGATATCGTTGCACTACATCAGGACATACTGCAGGCTGCCGGTCGCGACTGGCATACGCCAGGACCCACACTCAATGCCCCAGAGGTTCACGGCGCAACGTTCCAAGCGCGTGCAAACGATATTATCGATCAGTTTCCGGCTGATCAGCCCATTGGGTTTAAGGACCCGCGCAGCAGTCTGCTGCTGAACTGGTGGCATGATCGTCTGACCCGCCCACATGCGGTCATTGTGTACCGACACTACGCCGAATGCTTTCGCTCACTCCGCTATCGTCAGGCGCAAAATCTCGCCTTTGATCCGTCACGCCATGAGCACGAACTGTTTTTCTGGCAACAACCGGAGCGGGCGCTGGAGTTGTGGCTGAGTTACAACAACGCACTCATCGACTATGTGCGCAATCATCCCAACACCACGTTGCTGGTGTCTTACGATGCGATGCTTGCCGGATTAAATCTTCCGCAGGTGGTTAATCAAACGTTCGGCACCCAATTTGACACCCAATGCAACAGCGGCATTCGACAGCGCAACAACACCGCCTCACAACACGACGTCAAGTGGATAATAAGGCCAGACTTAAAAACGAGACTCGATGACTGCCTGAGTCAATTAAAAGCACTGGAGTCAGCACAAGCACTGGAGCATTCACAAGCACTGGAGTCAGCACAAGCACTGGAGTCAGCACAAGCACTGGAGCATTCACAAGCACTGGAGCCAGCACAAGCACTGGAGCCAGCACAAGCACTACAGCAGGTGGAGACATCGGAGTTAGCAAAAACGACGACAAACCCGACGTCACAGGCTCCATCGCTTTTGCGCACAACGCCTGTCAGAAAAGCCACTGCCGATTTAGACGCGCAGATTGAACAACTGCTGAATTTTCTCGACGTGCCACCTGCCGTTGATACTGTGTCAGCAGAGCATCCGATACCGAACGACACACAACCCACATTCACTGTGACAGCTGGCGGTTATTCAGAACAAAGCGATGATGTCAAAGCGCTGATTCAGTGGGGCAAACAACATCAACGTCAGCACAACGATCCGGCAGCTGAGGCCTGTTGGCTCAAGGCCCATCATCTGGCACCCAACAATGTCGCGGCGTTATTGCACTTGGCCTTGTTGGCGCGTAATCGTGGCGAAAACCGAAAAACTGCGTTACTGATGCATGCCGCTATTCAACTCAAGCCCAATGAT
>CALDUO010000059.1 GCA_937923745.1 uncultured Granulosicoccaceae bacterium | reverse complement strand
CGCCATCATGACCGGATCGCCGGCTCTTGCCACAGCAGTATTTAACAAAATGGCATCGCACCCCAGTTCCATAGCGCGCGCTGCATGTGATGGCAAACCGATACCGGCATCGATAACAATAGGAATATCCGGAAAATGCGCACGCAGGGTCTTCAGACCGTATTCGTTATTTAATCCGCGCCCGGAACCGATCGGTGCACCCCACGGCATCAGCACTTCACACCCTGCCTCAACCAATCGGTCAGCCAGCACCAGGTCTTCAGTCATGTACGGAAACACCTGAAACCCCTGGACCGTCAGTTCTTTAGCGGCCTCCACCAAACCGAATACATCCGGCTGCAACGTATCGCGATTGCCAGTGACCTCAAGCTTGATCCAGTTGGTCTCAAAAACTTCACGGGCCATTTGCGCCGTGGTCACCGCCTCACTGACCGAGAAACAACCCGCCGTGTTGGGCAACACACGCACACCAGTGTCTTTAATCATTTGCCAGAAGACCTGACCGGCGTCACTGCCACCGGCCTCCCGTCTCAGTGACACGGTCACAACTTCTATATTCGCTGACTGTATAGCTTCGGACAGTATGGCCGGTGACGGATAACGTGCAGTACCTAACATCAGTGCGTTACCGATAGATACGCCATAAAAATCAACCATGTTTCTACCCACCCTCAATTGGCGACACAATCTCAACCCGGTCGCCTTCGGTTAATGCCGTGTCCTTGCGATCTGCCCGGGGTACAAACGTGCCGTTGTG
The DNA here is from genome assembly GCA_937923745.1 of uncultured Granulosicoccaceae bacterium. Taxonomy (GTDB): domain Bacteria; phylum Pseudomonadota; class Gammaproteobacteria; order Granulosicoccales; family Granulosicoccaceae; genus CALDUO01. The sequence continues at coordinate 15,112 of CALDUO010000059.1, read as the reverse complement.
CGCCGTTGCAACCAATTGAGCGTTGTACTGCAGTGTTTCGAGCAGCGCTTCCAGTGTCTCTGTCGACACCGACTGCTCCTCACCATTGACAGTTATGCGCATTGGGGTAGCTCCTGAAAACAGCTATCGTTAACAACAGCCTCGGCAGCTCTCAGCGCCAGTGCCGGGCTGGCAAGGAATCCGTGCCGAAACAATCCGTTCACAAAAATGACATGGTTTTGTCGAGTCACGGTGGGAACGTTATCGGCATACGCTGGCCTGACGTCCACACCGATCTCGAGAATGGAGGCTTCACCAAAGGCTGGATGTAACGCATAGGCGGTGCTGAGCAATTCGAGCATCGACAGAGCCGTAATACGGTCACGTTCACTGTTCTCTATCATGGTTGCACCGAGCATATACACACCGTCACCACGCGGCACAATATAAAGCGGATACCTGGGGTGCAGCATGCGCACGGGTCGGGTCAGATTAATATCCTTACTTTCCAATACCAGCATCTCACCTTTCACGCCCCGCAAACCATTCAGTGATCCGCTGGCACCAAAGCCACGACAATCGATCACAATGTCGGTCGTTAAGTCGTCTGCTGCTACTGTCTGATTAAAGTCGATAACCACACCGCCACGCCGCAAGTACTGCTCGCAGTCAACGAGTGCCTGCCGTGGATTCAAATGGGCCTCATCGGCGTAATAAAGTCCCTGATCAAAGGTGTCACTTAAATCGGGCTCAAGGTTTTTGATGTCATTGCTGTCAACCCACTGATGCGATTCGGTTAACCGCGCAAATCGTCGAAGCTCACTTAAATCACGGCGTGGTGACAGGACCAGACTACCGGCCGCCGTCACCGTGTCAGTATGTTCGGCCCACCACGCTTTGGCCTGCTGTCCCATTGTGACCACCGCATCGGGTGCACTCTCCTGTTCGCACCAAGGTGCCAGCATGCCACCGGCAAACCACGAGCAACAGTCTTGACCAATTCCCGATGAACGCTCGTATACGCGTGCTTGAATACCGCGATCGAGCAACGCACACGCGACGGTCAGACCGGCAACACCGGCACCTATAATCGATACGCTGTTCATATCCACCATTGATGAAAATGATGAACCGGCCCGTGGCCCTGCCCAATATTAAGTTGATCAGCGTGCACGATGGCCTGATGCAACCATGCGTGGGCCTCATCAACGGCAGAAGATACGTCATGACCACGCGCTATAAACGCTGCAATTGCCGAAGACAGGGTGCATCCTGTGCCATGTGTGTTGCGGGTGTTAATTCGTTTGGCCGACAGTGTCTTTTGAGCATGCCCGGGCGTCAATAACAGGTCATGACAGATGTCACCGGTCGCGTGTCCGCCTTTCATTAATACGGCTTGCGCACCCATCGCCAACAACTGCTCGCCCTGCGCGATGGTGTCAGTTTCGGTGGTTGCCTCGGCTTGTTTTGTCAGTACAGCAGCTTCCGGTAAATTGGGCGTGAGCACCGTCGCAATTGGCAGCATCTGCTGTGTTAACGCTGTAACAGCACTTTGTTGCAACAGGTGATCGCCTGACTTGGCCACCATAACCGGATCAAGGACGATGGGACCTGCATAACCCTGTATACCAGCGCGCACCGCTTCAATGGTTTCCACCGAACTGAGCATACCTATCTTAATGGCATGCACTTCAATGTCATCGAGCACAGCCTGCAACTGAGCGGTAATCACCGCTGGCGGGATGTCGTGTACAGCGGTGACAGCCTGCGTATTCTGCGCAGTCACAGCGGTGATAACTGACGTGCCGTACACACCAAGGGCAGAAAAGGTTTTCAGGTCGGCCTGAATGCCTGCACCACCACCGCTGTCGGAACCAGCTATGGTGAGTGCAACGGGAATAGTTGTGCTGTTGTTACCCACGGTGCCTCACTTATTCGATTCAATGTATCCTGCCCGGCAATGACCTGAATGCACAGATGGCATCACCGCATAGCGCTATACGAAGAAAAGAATGATCAGCTTGAGCAGTACGGTATCGCAGGTGAGCCGTTGGCTGACAACCCGTGCTGACAACCCGTGGCGCGGTTGCAAACACTTGGGCCTGGATCTACTGGCTGGCAAGTGGCTTGTGAAAGGCTTGCCAAAACATTAACGGGGCCTTGTATACGTTTGGTACGCGTTTCAGTACAAGTCCTGTAACGGTGAGACCCTTGCGATACTGTCGACGGAAGTGACCGTTTCCTTCGCCGGCATTATCCGGAGCAGGTTCGATGGGTTGGCTTTGTGCCTCTCAGCCCTGTTTTGGGCGCCCCAACGGTAGGCATTACAGTAACAGCACCCCACCGGGGTTGCAAGCGACGGGGTTGCAAGCGACAGGGTTGCTGGCTCTGTGAATTGTGCCCTATGAGTTATGGCTCTATGAATCATGGCCACAAGACTTAGGGCCCCGCGACTTATGGCTTCATGGCCACTGGCTAACGGGCCACTGGCTAACGGGCCACTGGCTAATGGGGCCACTGGCTGGTGGGGCCACTGGCTGGTGGGTGCGCGGGCAACCGGGGTTATTGGCCACAGTGGGTGGGCGGCTACAGGTATCGGCCGCGGGTTTCAGCCACGGGTTTCACAGGCCGCTGGAATCGTGTGGCAGGAGTAGTCGAGCGTCCCATAAATCAGCAGTTATTTCAGGGGATTGCGGTACACTTACGCCCAACGTTATCGGATCGGCCTCATGTTACCTATATTATTCGCTGGCAATATCAGCCTGTTTATTCTGATTATTGTCGCTCTTGTTTTTTCGTTGTCGTTTCACGAATTCGGACATGCGTTTGCGGCCAAATTGTTTGGCGATGATACGGCGCAGCGTATGGGCCGACTAACACTCAACCCACTCGTACACATTGACCCCATTGGTCTGTTGATGGTGGTTATGGTGGGTTTCGGTTACGCAAAACCGGTGCTCACCAACCCTCGCAACTACACCTCTCTGTGGGCGCAGTTGGGGGTGGCAGCCGCAGGGCCGCTCGCCAATCTTATTCTGGCAATCGTCGTGTACAACCTGGCTCTGTATGGCGCCAATGCTGGCTGGACCAGTTTAAACAATCAGAATGCTGTCGAATTTATCTACATACTGGTGATCGTTAATCTGATCTTGATGCTGTTTAATCTGCTGCCAATCGGACCCCTCGATGGTCACTATATACTGCCCTACTTCCTGCCAAAGAAAATAGCTAACGCCTATCGTGACCTGAATGCGCGCTACGGCAACTATGCGTTATTGGGAATCATTCTTCTGGCTATCATGGGCGTACCGATCTTTGAGTTTGTACAAAAGACCGGTTTGGCCATGCTGCCTTATATCAATTTTGTCACCTGACGCCATCATGAACTCAACGCCGGAACGTGCCTTTCGCTTTAATCATTTTGTTGTTCGACAACCGTCAGCGTCAGTTGTTAACGGACTCTCGGACGCCGGTGGAGATCGGCCGATTTTCAGCCTGTTTGAGCAACAGCATTTGGCGTACTGCGATGCGTTACAACAGGCCGGTGGCAAAGTGACAACACTGCCCCCTTTGGATGCATACCCCGATGCGGTGTTTGTCGAAGACCCGGCCATCTGTTTTGACGGTATCGCAGTCACTTTGAGACCGGGCGCGCCGACACGCGCAGGAGAAGCGGAGGCGATTGAACCTGCATTATCTATACTGTTCCCAACTGTCATACCCTTACCGGGCCACGGCACCATTGAGGGAGGGGACGTGTTATTGACTGATAACGAGGCGTTTATTGGATTGTCTGCCAGAACCAATCAGGCAGGGTTTGATGCGCTACGAGAAATACTCGAAGAGCACGGTTATACCGTGCGTCGAGTCGAAACCCCAGAGACTATTCTTCATTTTAAAACCGATTGTGGTTTACTCGATAGCCACACGTTGTTTTCGTCAGCGCAATTAGCCGCTACTGGTTGTTTTGAAGGATACGACGTCATTGAAGCACCTGTCGGCGAAGAGGCGGCTGCCAACTTAGTCAGAGTTAACGATACTGTGCTGATCAATCAGGGTTACCCACAAACCTATGCTCTGTTACAGGAATATGGACAAGACAAAGGCTTTGATGTGGTCACCCTCGACACCCGTGAAGCCGCGAAGATAGATGCAGGGTTATCGTGTATGTCACTACGATTCAGGCTGGACGCCTGATGATTCATCATTTGGCTTTTTTGATGACCTGGTTGTTGATCACCTGAATATTGGAGTCAATCTATTTTGATAACCCAATGTTGACCCGTCCACTGCAACCCGTCCACTGCACCCGTTCAATGTGACCAGTCCGGGCTTGTGATCAAAACAGTGCGAGCACCAGTGGCAGATAATGATCTACTAACATCGCACCGAAGAGCCACATTAAATACTGAATGGAAAATACAAACGTTTTTATCGGCTGTTTTTCCAGCGTGTTATCAAACATTTTTATGGTGTGATACAAAAACACCACACCCAACACCACTGCGGCCACCAAATACAACAACCCGCTCATGTGTATCAGGTAAGGAAACACACTGATGATAATCAGTAACACGGTATACAGCACAATCTGTATACGGGTAAACGGAATACCGTGAGTCACCGGTAACATCGGAATATCAACTTTCGCGTAATCGTCGCGTCGATGAATCGCCAGAGCCCAAAAATGCGGTGGCGTCCAGATAAACACAATCAGGAATAACAGGAGTGGCTCTGCCGTGACTTCGCCGGTGATAGCCGCCCAGCCCAGTACCGGTGGCATGGCACCGGCCGCACCGCCTATGACAATGTTCTGTGGCGTGGCACGCTTGAGATATACCGTGTAAACAATGGCATAACCAATCAGTGAGAAAAACGTCAGCACGGCCGTCAGCGTATTCACAAATACCACTAAAATTGCCATGGCAAGAAAACCGATGCCCAGCGCAAAAATCAGGCAATCGCGTGTGGTGAGTGTGCCGGCAGGGATGGGTCTGTTTTCAGTGCGTTTCATGATCGCGTCACTGCGCTGATCGATCACATGGTTTATGGCAGCCGCTGACCCTGCCGCCATACCGATACCGACGATGCCAAAGACTGTCTCTTGCAGAGGTACCATACCCGGTACCGCAAGTACCATCCCGACGATGGCAGTAAACACAAGCAGCAACACAACCTTGGGCTTGGTAATTTCGAGATAGTCGCGCCAGTGTGTTACGGGCGATGCCATCAGGATCGGTCGGTTGATTGCACTCATGCCTGCTTAGCCGATTCTGGATACTTTCAGTAAATGCTTGATGTCCTTCAGCATTGACTTGGGGTCTAGATCAGCCGGAAAACGCATCATCAGATTACCAAACGGGTCGATGAGATAGATTTCGTCTTGCAGGGCTTCCATACCCGCGGTTGCCGCGTCTACCTGTGAGGTCAGTGGCGTACGGTCGCCTTCCAGAACACGCAAGCCGGGGTGCTCGGTGCGCAGCTCGTTGCTGAGTTGCGCCGGGTCTTCCAGTGCAATGGCACGCTGCACGCGGTCCATGCGGTGTCCGAGCGACAGCCTCACTTGGCGCATGTGGTAAATGTTCTGTGTGCAAACTTCGCCGCATTCACCTGCAGGCGCATAGAGCATGGTCCAGATACCTTGCAGGGATTCTTCGTCAAACGTATTACCATCGGACTCTGCTACTGCAAACGCTGTCAGCGGCACAGCCGGTCGGATAAGCTCGCCTCGCGCCGACATGCCCAGTTCACCGCCACTGGCACGCACGAAATGCAGCCAGACGGTGGCGATTAACAATGGAAACAAAAAGCAGCCCAGAATCAATATTAACTTGATGCGGGACATAAACTGACCGGGCATTTTTTCCTGACCGGACGGATCGCTGCCTGTTGGTTGTATCGTCGATGTGCTCATAGTGTGTCTAGTGTAACGTCAGTCGCGCTGGGCTGCCATTGAGAACCGCTGGCAGGACGCTGTCAGCCTACAAACCGCTATTATCCTTCAAACGGCGCAGGTTAAGGGAAAAATACAGCACGGTTAATGCGACAAACATGGCAAACCACTGAAATGCGTAGCCGTAATGACGTTCGGGACCAGACGCTACCGGTTGCCAGTTATCGAAGTACCAGATTGGTGTGTTGTCGGGCGGACTCTTCGCGGCCGATGCTGATTGGATCGGGCGTGTTACCTGCCCACCAGGTTCTACGAGTCCGGCCAGAACCGGTTCACCGATTGCCTGTTCTATCGCAGCGTAATCAAGATACTGTAACACCCGAGGCCATGGTGCAGCGCTCAACGCGTCGCCGCTGGCGAACCCCTTGGACGGCCGGGTCAGCACTCCCGTCACCTCTATGGACATGACGCTGGACACTCTTTCTCGGTCCGGCTCGCTACTCGGCTGAATCTTTGGCAGGCTGGAGCGATTGGCGCCCGGTGGCAACCACCCTCTGTTTACCAGCACCAGTGGCAGCTCGTCTGCGACACGCACTGGCACGATCGCTTCGTAGCCGGCTTTGCCCTGATAAATGCGGTTGTCCCACAGTAACTGACGATCCCAGAGCGGTATTCCGGAGACGGTGACACGTACCGGGTTTTCACCCGTGTCTGTCGACAGGTACTGCCCGACGGTCAACGGAGCCGCAGCCAGTGCATTATCAGCCAGTAGTTGCAGTTGAATTTTTTCGTCAGCGCGTTGCAGCTGCCAGACGCCCAGCGCGATCATGCATGCGCCCATGACCAGGTAAATACCGGTAAACAGCAGCCTTGGTTGAAAGGCCAGCACCGACCCGGACGGCAATTTAAACCTCAAGACAGCGGCCTTGACGCGAATTTCTCGGAGTTCATTGCACTGACCCCCACATTTGAACGTACAATGGCGTACTGCCGAGCGGCGTGTAATGAAAGGGCCAGGTCCACTATGCTGTTTGTAAAGTTCATCGTCATATTGTTACTGGTTTTTATCATGATCAGTTTATTCAGCGGCCTCTTTTTTCTGGTCAAAGACAAAGGCCACACCCGCCGCACCGTAAATGCACTGACCTTCCGCATTGGTTTGTCTATTTTGGCGATTGTCGTCATTATGGTCGCCGCAGCGTTCGGCGTCATAGAGTTCAACGCAAACCCGCTCGGGTAGCTGCTCGGGTAGCCGCTCGGGAGCCGCTTGAGTAGCTGCTCTGGTACCTGCTCTGTAACCTCGTTTCACACAAGCCCTGCCTTTCGATCATTACGCACAAAGCCGTCAGCGCCAAAAAGACCTGACAGCAGTGCCTGGCTCAACTCCCCCCCTGTCGGGCCATTTAGAATCAAGGTAATGGTTCAGTTTGGGTCACCTATCTGGCGCTGTTAAATACCGAGGAGCCTGTCAGCTCTGTCAAAGCCTACAGACAGTGTTTTGCTGCTCGTTCGGCATTGCGCTTGTTACGGTGCTTTGGTGGCATGGCTTTGGTGAAAATGCCCTTTTGGGATGGTTCTCTCGGGACTAGCGCTTGTCAGGGGTTGCGCTTGGGGTTGCGCCAGCTGTTTGGGCAGTAATTTTGGGCGCGGCTTCGTTAGTCCACGACTGCAGACGGGCCAGCAGTATCGAAGGATCCGATTCAGCCAATAACAACGCCCGGTGCGCGGGTTTTACAAACCCTGCATCGACCTGCTTATCAAGAAACCGCAGCAGGTCTTCATAATAGCCACCGGCATCCAACACCGAACATGGTTTTGCGTGAAAACCCAGCTGCGACCAGGTCAGCATCTCAAATAATTCCTCCAGCGTGCCAAACCCGCCTGGCAATGCAATAAACCCGTCAGCCAGCGCTGCCATTCGAGCCTTGCGTTGATGCATGTCATCCACCACTTCCAAGGATGTAAGTCCATTGTGGGCAATTTCGAGATCAACAAGATCCCGTGGAATAACCCCGGTCACCTGTCCACCAGCCTCAAGCCCGGCATCGGCAATGGCGCCCATAATGCCAATCGCAGCACCGCCGTAGACAATTCCGATACCGGCTGATGCAAGCACCTGCGCCATTTTTATGGATGCCTGCTTATACACTGCCGATGTGCCATCACTTGAACCACAATACAAACAAACTGTTTTCAGCATAGGTGAATCAATAGCTCTTTAAGGTGTCAGCGTAAACACTAAAAAACACAACGAACATCCTGTCAGACAACATTGTCGAGGTGACAAATAGCCTCACTCTGGTAGCCGTGGGCAAACCTGTCATTTTTGACGGGTCTACGATCAACCCGTGTAGAAACGACCAATTCTGATACGGCCAAATCAGCATTGGCCAGATCAGCATTGGCCAGAATAGCAGCGACCAGAATAAAGACCACCAAAACGACCGCTTCAGAAACAACAAAGGCGCCCTTAGGCGCCTTTGTTACTATCCGAGCTGAAATCAGTTTACAGCAGATAGACGAAGATAAAGAGGCCGAGCCACACAACGTCTACAAAGTGCCAGTACCACGCAGCTGCTTCAAACGCAAAGTGGTTCTCGGCACTGAAGTGCTTTTTCATACCGCGAAACATCACCACCGCGAGCATGATCGCACCCATCGTCACGTGAAAGCCGTGGAAGCCTGTCAGCATGAAAAAGGTTGAGCCGTAGATACCCGAGGTCAGTTTGAGGTTCAGGTGTGCATAAGCTTCGTAGTACTCAAGTGCCTGAAGTCCGACGAAGATGGTACCCAGTGCAACCGTCGCTGCGAGCCAGCGAACCATTTTTTTGTGGTTACCGTCTTTGATGGCATGGTGTGCGATCGTACAGGTCACACCACTGGTTAACAGCAGCAGGGTGTTGATCAGCGGCAATCCAAACCACCCCATCGCCTGATAGTCTCCGCCAAGCTGGGCGGGACCGTCGCTGGGCCATACGTAGTCATGCCCAGACCACAGCACAGCGTTGGTCGCGGCAGCGCCACCGGCACCATCGCCCCCGAGCCATGGGCCAGAGAAGGTACGTGCGTAGAACAGTGCGCCAAAAAAGGCAGCAAAGAACATGACTTCAGAGAAGATGAACCACATCATCGACATACGGAATGACGTGTCGACTTGCGAATTGTAGGTGCCAGCCTCACTTTCTTTGATGACTAACCCAAACCAGCCGAAAATCATCACCACGACAATCGCCGCACCAATCAGCGTGACTGTGCCACCACCGGTTTGGTCATTGAGGAACATGCCAAAGCCGTAGAAAAACAGGAAGAGCCCGATAGAACCCACGATGGGCCATTTAGCCTCGTGGGGAATGTAGTATCCGGATGTTGCTGCACTCATCGTGCTGTTACCCTCAATTGCTTAAATTCTGGAAATTCACCACACCCGTCAGGCAGGTGGCTGTGAACGGAAGAAAGTATACGACAAAGTCACCAGGTCTACATTGGCAGGAAGCTCCGGGTCTATCACGAAGACAATTCCCATATCACGACCGGAATTGGCATCGAACTCCTGCCGCGTAAAACAAAAACACTCTGTCTTGTTAAAATATTTTGCCGCTGTCGCGGGACTCACACTAGGGGAAGCCTGCCCTACAACCGGTTGGCTCGACAGGTTTTTGGCAAAAAAGCTGGTGTTGTACGTGACCCCGGGCTTGACCTGCATACGTGAGACTTCGGGTTTGAACTCCCAGGAGCCACCCGCATTTACAATGCCAACAAATTCAACGGTAATCATACGGTCGGGGTCTGCCAATGCGACGTTTTCGTATTCGCTGGCGGCGACCCGTCCGGTCTTGCCGTTCAGACCGGTGACTTCACAAATGATGTCGTAAATTGGCACCATCAGGTAACCAAACCCAAACATACCGATCGCTATCGCGAGCAGTTTGGCGCTGACAAGGCCATGCTTTCTCATCGCCGATTCTTTGGCTGGCCCCGCAGCTGCTGAGCTACTGTTATGGCCAAAGCTTTGGCCAGCCGCATCTGCACCCGCAGACACTGCGGCGTCGGCTGGCGTTCCAGTGGCGTTGGTGTTGCCAGTGGTGTTGGCGTTGGTGTTGTTAGGGTCGTTCATGAGGTACCCGCATTTCCGTACACAATCCAGACAATGCTGAATATGTACAGGCTCACCGCAATAATCCCGAGCGCAATCGGCAACCGATACCGCCGGAAAAAACCGGGTTTGTTGTCAGTGGAGTTATCAATCACGCTAGCGGTCATGGTTTCGGTTAAACAGGGTCTGCGAACATAAACAGGGTCTGTGAACACAGGAGCCAAAGCGGCCCCTGTCGTCTTTCGCTGACCTGACACTAACGTGTCAGGCAGCAATAGGACAGCATTGGCCGCTACTTGATCTCCGGCGCTGTTTCAAAGGTGTGATAAGGCGCTGGGCTGGCTACAGTCCACTCAAGACCGTCTGCTCCTTCCCACACCTGATCGGTCGCTTTCTCACCACCGCGATAACACTTGATGATGACCCACACAAAGATCAGCTGCGCGAAACCGAATCCGAATGCGCCGATCGATGCGATCGCGTTCCAATCGGCAAACTGCAGACTGTAGTCAGGGATACGGCGTGGCATACCCGCCAACCCGACAAAGTGCATTGGGAAGAACAGCAAATTAACGAAAATGGTAGAGACCCAGAAGTGGATCTTGCCGAGCTTTTCGTCGTACATATTACCGGTCCATTTTGGCATCCAGTAATAGGTTGCTGCCATCAGCGAGAAGATAGCGCCAGGCACCAATACATAGTGGAAGTGAGCCACCACAAAATAGGTGTCGTGGTACTGGATATCAGCAGGCGTAATCGCCAGCATCAGGCCGGACAGACCACCAATCGTAAACATCACGACAAAGCCGACAGCGAACAACATGGGTGTCTCAAAGGTCATGGAACCACGCCACATGGTGGCGACCCAGTTAAAGACTTTTACACCGGTCGGCACCGAGATCATCATGGTTGAGAACATAAAGAACAGCTCGGCCGCCAGCGGCATACCGGTGGTGAACATGTGGTGAGCCCAAACGATGAACGACAAAAAGGCAATAGACGCTGTTGCGTAAACCATAGAGTCGTAACCAAACAACGGCTTGCGAGCAAACGTCGGGATGATTGACGAGATAATACCGAACGCAGGCAGAATCAGGATGTACACCTCGGGGTGTCCAAAGAACCAGAAAATGTGCTGGTACATGACCGGATCACCACCACCTGCCGCGCTGAAAAAACTGGTGCCGAAATAACGGTCGGTGAGCAACATGGTGACAGCACCGGCGAATACCGGAATGGTGGCTATCAGCAGGTACGCTGTGATTAACCAGGTCCAGACAAACAACGGCATTTTCATCATAGTCATGCCGGGGGCGCGCATATTAAAGATGGTCGCCACGATGTTGATCGAACCCATGACCGACGAAATACCCAGAAAGTGAATGGCGAAGACCACGAACGCAAAACTGTCACCCATTTGCAGTGTCAGCGGCGGATACATTGTCCAGCCACCCGCAGGGCCTCCACTGTCCATGAACAGCGTTGACAACATAACCGTGAACGCAAACGGCATGATCCAGAAGCTCCAGTTGTTCAGTCTGGGTAACGCCATATCAGGCGCACCGAGCATCATCGGGATCATCCAGTTGGCCAGGCCTACGAACGCTGGCATGACCACACCAAAGATCATGACAATGGCGTGCATGGTGGTCATGGAATTAAAGAACATCGGATCTACAATTTGCAGACCGGGTGTCCAGAGCTCAGCACGAATCACCAGTGCCATTGCTCCGCCCACAAAAAACATGATGAGCGAGAACAACAGGTACATCGTACCGATGTCCTTGTGGTTCGTGGTGTAGAGCCAGCGCTTAAAGCCTGGCGCTGGACCGTGGTGATCGTGATCGTCGTGATGGGCTTCAGCAGTACTCATCAGTTCGCTCCTGTAACATTAAAATTTGAAAAGTACCCGGTGTCAGTTGCGAGACTCTGCATTTGTCCGTTGCGGTAGCTGCGTACGTCACTGGGTTGAATGGTGTCGCCGGTGGTGTTACCAAAGGCGTTGCGCTGGAACGTTATTACCGCCGCCAGCTCTGAGTCGTTCAGGCGAGTGGAGTAAGCCTGCATAGGGCTGTCGCCGACGCCGTGTAACACGGTTTCAAGGTGTTTTTCGAGGCTGCCGTTTGCAACATCGCTACCGGCAATGGCCGGAAACATGCCGGGGATACCCTGACCTTCAGCTTGGTGGCATCCAACGCAGTTACGCTGGTAGACACCTTCGCCAGTGGCAACGAGTTCTTTGTGTGACCATTCGCGCTGGGCATCCAGTTTGGCTGTGGTGGCTTCGGCTTTTTTATCGGCAACCCACGCATCGTACTCGTCTTGTGGCAATGCTCTGACAACAACCGGCATGAAGCCGTGGTCGCGTCCGCACAACTCGGCGCACTTGCCGCGATAGATGCCGGGCTCGTCAATCTTTGCCCAGTTTTCGTTGATAAAACCCGGAATCGCGTCTTTCTTGACTGCCAGTGCCGGTACCCACCATGCGTGGATGACGTCAGCTGCTGTGTGCAGGAAACGGATTTTTTTGCCAACAGGCAATACCAGCGCGTTGTCGACTTCTTTCAGGTAGTGCTCGAATTGTTCGAGTTCGACGCCACTGTCGCGTTGACGTGCTGCGTTGTGTGCGGCGTCGAGCTGGCTGTAGAACTGGATGTCTTCGTCGAGGTAGTCATAATGCCAGCGCCACTGGTAACCGGTAATTTTTACCGTCATCTCTGAGCCGCTGAAATCTTCCATTTTGATCAGCACTTTTGCCGCAGGCCAAGCCATACCAATAAGGATAGCGAATGGCACGATGGTCCAGATGATTTCGACCGTGGTGCTTTCATGGAACGTGGCAGGTTTGGCGCCACGCGATTTTCGGTGCGCGAAAATTGAGTAGAACATGACCGCAAATACACCCGCACCAATAATGCAGCAGATGTAAAAGATGGTCCGGTGCAGGCTGTGAACGCTGCGGCTGATTTCGGTCACACCAGTCGTCATATCGATGGTGTCGCCGTACCCGGCCAATGCCAGCGACGGTAACACTAACGAACACGCCACGACCGCCATCACCGCGCGGAGTAAGCTGCGTCTCATACATTATCTCCAATCATTTAAACTTTTGACGAAGTCCTGCCAGCGTTCACTCAGCCAGCAGCACCTGTGTTTGATTCTTTGTTTGCCAACAATCCCTTTAGCACCTCGTACAGTTCCTTCTTTTCTTCGCGTCCCAGGCTTTCACCAATGAGGTGGCGCTTTCCGTGCGACTGTAAAAACAGGCTACCCACATCGAAGATCGATGCCGGCGCGTTGTAAACCAGTTTGCTCCAATGCCGGGGAAGACTTATACGCTCATCAGGTTGATTGTAGCCCCATTCAAGCATTATCTCCTGATCTTTGACGGTGATTATTTCCTTGCGGGACAATCGCTTGACCGTCCAATAGAGACAACAGGTCACAAAAATGACCTCAAGCCCGGCGAACGGCAAAACCATCCAGAAACCCATGAACGCGAGTGTTATCGCGATACCGAAACACACCACCGCAATGCACCCTGCCAGCACGAGGTTTGCGTGCCAGCTCATCGACAGATTTGCCTGCACCAGCACCTGACTGACCCCTTGCTCGGATCCGTCGCTGAGTTGTTGTCGTTTCGCAAAGACGCTAAGCATGACGCATTAATTAAACAGTGTTTTGCACTTTGGCGACGGCTAGCGGCGTATGTTACTCCGCTCCTGTCTGGTGCTCAAGAACCCAAGGGCAGTGTTTTAGGTGTTTTTCTTACGAAGACCTGCCCTGAAACGATCCATCGATATCATAAATTCACCGGACTCTCCTTGTTTACCGAGCGGCGCTTCCGGCTTCCACGCATGACCCTGAATGAGCTCAAGCGTCACCATAAAGCGGTTGTTAACGCCGTCGGATGCGGCTTGTGCCTCCGCCAGTCGCCGTTGCGTGGAAGATGCCATCAGCCCCCGACGCCTTTGCGATGCAATATTCGATGCACCCAAATGGCGTAACTCTTTTTCCAGGGCGTCAACAGATGGATAGTCGACCCTGAGCACTTCCCGATCCAATACCGGCGCGGAAAAACCCGCCGACTGCATTGAATCGCCCAAATCGTGCATGTCTACCAAACCAAACACATGATCGTAGGTGTCTACGGTTTGCCACAAACGACGATACTCAATGAGCGTATCGGGCCCCGCCGAGGTAAACAGCACTGTGCCACCCGGTGTCAGCACACGAAAAATCTCCTGAATAATCCTGTGCTGGTCGTCACACCAGGGCAACAACAAGCTCGATACCAAAAGGTCAACAGAGTCGTCAGCCAGCGGCAACACATGCGCATCTGCCTGCACCAGCGATGCCCGCCGCCATCGACCCGCACGTTTTCCGACCTGCGCGAGCATGCCACGCGAGACGTCGATACCGGTGATTTTGGCGCGCGGATAGCGCTGTCTCAGCTGTGGCAACAACGCGCCGGTACCGCAGCCGAGGTCGACCACACGCGCTGGCACCGGCGCCAGTAGATCAAGCCGCGCGAGCATTCGACCGGACACCTCTCGCGGCACGACATCAAATTGATCGTACTGCGCAGCTGCACGGTCCAACTGTTTGGTGTGCAGCCTTTTGGCCGGTTCTTCGGTGTTCAGTACTGTCTCCCGTTACGATTGCTGACTACTGGCTGTGCCGCCGCCGGAATACTGCCCGCGCAGACACCCTGATGTGCCGCTGGCTCGCCACGCGGAATCAGGCTAAGCTCTGGCGCAGTCCAACCAAGAGTGCAGCACCATGCGCGTAACCAGACATACAACCGGACACTCAGCCATCTGACCATGCTTTTGCTTTCCGTCATTCTCATCATATGCGCCTATCTCGTCGGCTCTGTCTCGTCGGCCATCATTGTCTGCAGGCTTTTTGGCCTACCTGACCCTCGTGAGCAAGGCTCTGGCAACCCGGGTGCCACCAACGTCTTGCGACTGGGGGGCAAAGTACCCGCGGCACTGACTCTGGTTGGCGATATGCTCAAAGGACTGATCCCGGCCGTGATCGCCATCACTATCAGCGGCTTGCCGGATCCTGTTGTCGCCCTGACCGTCATCGCAGCGTTTCTTGGCCATCTCTTTCCGGTATTTTTTGGCTTTCGTGGTGGCAAA
>CALDUO010000058.1 GCA_937923745.1 uncultured Granulosicoccaceae bacterium | reverse complement strand
TTTTTTGAGCATGGCAATCAGCGCGGGCATGACCTCGTCTATCACCAATCCGGTCCATGAAGAGGTTATGCGGTCGGTGCTGGCAGCTGACGTGCTGATGGGTAACGACCCTGACTGTCTCAAGTGGATTGGTAAATACCGGCAAACACCACCAGAGGGCTCCGACGGCAGCCGTGGTCGCCGCCAAACCCGACGACGCCGTCCGTCAACCAGCTAGCACACTCTATTAACGGGCCAGATTAAGGCAATGACAGATACTGAACAGGCGCTGGTGGTTTTTACCCCCAGCGGAAAACGCGGTCATTTTCCGGTGGGTACCAAGGTGCTGACCGCTGCACGTTACCTCGGGGTTGATATTGACTCGGTGTGTGGCGGGCGTGGTATCTGTGGCCGTTGCCAGGTGCTCTGTTCAACCGGCGAATTCTCAAAACACAATATCACCAGCAAACAGGAACACTTAAGCGACAGCAATCGTGTCGAGGCGCGGTATCAAAAAATAAACGGCGACTTCATTGACGGGCGTCGGCTTGGTTGCCAGGCTGAGCTTCACGGCGATGTTGTCATTGACGTGCCTGAGGACAGCCAAGTGCATCGGCAAGTGGTCAGAAAAGCAGCTGACCATGTTGAGATTACCCTCGACTCCGCGATCAGGCTTTGTTACACCGAAGTACAGCAACCTGATATGCATGACCCATCTGGCGATATGCGCCGACTCAAGCAGGCACTGGCCAATGACTGGGAACTCGCTGATCTCAAGTTCGACCCCGACCTCCTGCCAACCCTGCAAAAAACACTGAGAGACGGCGACTGGAAAATTACGGTTGCGGTTTACGACAACGAACGGATTATCGCCGCATGGCCAGGCTTTCATGACCGCACCCTCGGTGTTGCGATTGACGTCGGCTCCACCACTATCGCCGCTCACCTGTCCGATCTGATCAGTGGTGATGTGCTGGCCAGCAGTGGTGCGATGAATCCGCAAATTCGTTTTGGTGAAGATCTCATGAGTCGCGTGTCTTACGTCATGATGAATCCCGGCGGTGAGCAGGACATGACACGAGTCGTTCGTGAAGCCATTAACCAATTATTAGTTGATGTCACGCGCGAGGCCGACCACGACGTCACCGACATCCTTGAGCTCACCTTTGTGGCCAACCCGGTCATGCACCATTTGCTCATGGGCATCAATCCGGTTGAGCTTGGCGGCGCCCCGTTTGCACTCGCTATTGATGAAGCCATGCACACTCGCGCGAGCGATATGGGTATTGAGGCTCACCCCAATGCACGGGCGTATATTCTGCCGTGTATTGCCGGGCATGTCGGTGCCGATACCGCTGGCGTCATACTCGCTGAACAACCACACAAACTCAGTGAGTTAACGTTGCTGGTTGATGTCGGCACCAATGCCGAAATTGTGCTGGGCAATAACCAGCGTATGGTGGCGTGTTCAAGCCCGACCGGACCTGCCTTTGAAGGCGCACAAATCAGTGGCGGCCAACGCGCAGCGCCAGGTGCTATCGAACGCGTTCGAATCGACCCCGACACCCTGGAGCCAAAGTTTAGCGTCATCGGTTCAACCACCTGGTCCGATGAAGCCGCATTCGCTGAAGACACGGCCTCGCTGGGTGTCACTGGCATCTGTGGTTCAGGCATCATTGAAGTCGTGGCCGAAATGTTCCTCTGCGGCGTGATTAACGCCGACGGTGTTATCGATGGCGCACTCGCGGCAAAATCATCGCGAATTATCGCTGATGACCGTACCTTCTCTTATCTGCTTCATGAAGGTGATGTCACCATTAAAATCACCCAGAACGATGTGCGCCAAATACAACTGGCCAAAGCAGCACTGTATGCCGGAGTGCGCCTGTTGATGGACCGCTTGGAAGTAGAACACATTGACCGCATCAGATTGGCTGGCGCGTTTGGCAGTCATATTGACGTGAAATATGCGATGGTGTTGGGCCTGATCCCCGACTGCAACCTCGACAATGTTGCCTCTGCCGGTAACGCCGCAGGTACAGGTGCGCGCATCACGCTGTTGAACCGAAACTCGCGTGAGGAAATTGAATCGCTGGTGCAGCAAGTCGAGAAAATCGAGACAGCGGTCGAACCACGTTTTCAGGAACACTTTGTTGAAGCGATGGCATTCCCGCACAAAACCGCGCCCTTCACCGAACTTGGAAAAGTGGTGCAATTACCCACACCCGAGATTGTGGCCTCTGATGCAGGCAGTGTCAGGCGAGGTCGAAATGCACGACGACGCAAACGGCAGGCGCAAGGTTAACCCTGTAGTCAGTCACGGCGTAATTTACTGTCAACCGCAATCGGCGTGGGATAACGGCGTACAATCCAGAACGAACTTGCGATAAAGCTCAGGATCGTGGCACTTTGAATCAGCAGCGACGCCTTGTCACTCATCACACCCACCTCGGTGGCAACCACAACCACCAGTAACGAAAACTCGCTGATCTGCCCCAGTCGAAAACCGGTTTCTTTCGCCATGGATGCTTTTTCTCTCTCGCGTTCCAAAATCCATTTAAACACCAATGGCTTCAGCAGCAACGCGACCGCAGTTAATGCCAGAGCGGGTAACCACACCGACTGTAACCCGCCAATATCAAAACCCGCACCGAGTGCAAAGAAAAACAATATCAGGAAAAAATCACGCAGTGGCTTCAGGCTCTCTGCCACATAACGCGCAACAGGGCTGGTAGCGAGCGTGACACCGGCGACAAATGCGCCTATTTCATGGGACAACCCCACCAGAGTTGTGAGCTCCGCGATACCTAAGCACCAGCCTATCGCCAATAAAAAAAGATATTCGGGTATTTGATCAAAGCGCTTAAATAGCGGTGTCAGCGCATGCACGGCCAACCACCATGCGGCAACTGCCACCAACGGCAGACCAATCAAAACCCGTGCAGCCTCAAACGCCAGGTTGCCGCCACTTTGGGTACCGTGTAAGACCATTAAAATCAGAATAGCCATCATGTCCTGCAGCAACAGGATACTGACAATGAGCTCACCCATACGCTGATGATGTAATGCACTGGTCGGTAATAACTTCAACGCAATGATGGTGCTGGAGAACATCATCGCAGCGCCAATCAACACGCAGTCCCACAAACCAAAGCCTGCCCAATACGCGATACCGGCTCCGACCATAAAAAACAGTGCCGAGCTAAAGGCGGTCACCAGAAGTGCTTCTTTGAAGAGTTTTTGCAGATCCCGTGGCTCAAGGTTGAGCCCCAACAGGAACAGCAAAAAGATAATGCCCACATTTGCGATGTCTGCGATTAACGCAGTGTCAGGCACCAGATTAAAGACGTAGGGCCCCAGTAGAACACCCAGCGCAATATACGCGACCAGCAATGCCTGTCGCGCATACAACGCCAGTGTTGCGATTACCGCAGCACCGGTGAATACCAAAAATAACGAAAAAACCATGCCTGTCCTATTGTGAAGTCCGCTCGACACTCCCGCCAAGCCTGTACTGGCCACCGAACCCTCGACGTCCACAGCCATCGGTGACCGGGGCGACCGGCACTATGGTGCAATCGGCCCAACCTGTGCGGCTCGTGCAGGCCCTGTGACCGGTACTGCCTGGCTTCAACTGACACAGAAAATGCGCCAAACCGTCGGCAGAGCACCTGTCCTGAAGCGAGATACTGTTCATATTACGCCATAGTCGATACACCATAACTGCACAGCACGGCATTTGTCTCACAAAACGGTGATATCGCATCAATCATCGCGGCTATCCAGCCGATATCCTCCACACACTGGCAATAGTTGTTCACGTCCCCATGAAAATGAAACTGCTGTATACAAGTACATCGCCAAATGCGCGTACCTGTAGAATCGCGATTAATGAGCTTGGTTTAACCAAATTCGTTGACAGTGAAAACGTTGTTGTCGCAACACCGGTGTCAACCAACGATGAGCTGAATCAACTGAGCCCGTTGAGTCGCATTCCCGTGCTGCAAATAACCCCCGGCGACTGCCTGTATGACAGCCGGGTGATCGCTGAATACCTGAATGCGCTCGGTAAAGGCGAGCTGATGCCTGCAGAGCCTGCCCAGAAAATTCGAGCACTGAATCGTTGGGCGCTGACCCAGGGCATGATGGATCTTTGTGAAGCCATGGAAGTGGAGTTTAAAATCCGACCTGAAGCCCTGCAGTGGCAATCGTGGTTTGACCATCAGGTTGCTCGTGTCGAGCGGACACTTGGCAAACTGGAAGATCTATACCCTACCTTTGAGCACAAGTTTGGTTTACCGGAGATGGCATTGTTC
>CALDUO010000057.1 GCA_937923745.1 uncultured Granulosicoccaceae bacterium | reverse complement strand
AGTGACAGTCCGGTTTTTATTGTTGTAATCATAGTTGAGGTCATTGGCAGGATCAGAGATCAGGCTACAGAATTCGTCGTACATGATGACAGTGCAACATCAGTGATTACTGAGTAATGCAAAAGTGGGTACAAACGCTATGTGTGGTGTTTGAGCCAGCTGAGCACGTCATCTGCATTTTTGTCTGGTGGAAAGACCGGATAAAACACGTGAGATACCGTGCCATTATTAATGACTAACGTCAGACGTTTTATCATAGTCATGTCGTCTACGCTAAAGAGCGGAAGTGAGAGTGCCTGGCTGAAGGCCAAGTGCTCATCACTGAGTAACGGAAATGGCAAATGCAGCCGCTCGGCGGCCTCGGCCTGATAGTGTGAGTCTTGTGTGCTTAAGCCAAACACGTTGGCACCAAGCGCTTGAAAAGCGTGGGATAAATCCCGAAAAGCACATGACTGTGGTGTACAGCCTCTGGCGCCGGGAATGTCATCCCAGCCCTCTGGTAGCGGTACGCCAGGGCGGCCCGTGCGGGGGTAACAAAACACGACTGTAAGTCCCGGTAGCATCGAAAGGTCAATGTCGGGTCCGGAGGTTGCTGCGAGGGAGACTGACGGTAGTTTGCAATTTACCAAGTGCTGACAAGCACCGTCGTCAAGGGGTATTGGTAAGCTATCGGGTAGCGTGTCGAGATTGTTGGGTGGTATTGATTCAATCATAATAGATAAACAGTAACACGTCCGGTTAATGAGCCGCCAGCCAATGTGTTTTACGATAGAGTCCTGTTGAGTTTACAGACACTACGATGACAAATACTGTTAGACCCCGCCGTTTTATCCAATGCGATGTCTTCACCGATTCGCCGGTGTACGGAAATGCACTGGCTGTGGTGCTCGACGCTCAAGGTCTCAGCGATGCTCAAATGCAGTCGTTTGCTGCTTGGACCAATTTGGCCGAGACTACCTTTATCGTGCCGCCTGATGATGACCGCGCTGACTATCGGGTCAGGATATTTACGCCTCAGCGTGAAATGCCATTCGCAGGACACCCGACATTGGGCAGTTGCGCTGCCTGGTTGCACGCAGGTAATCGGGCAAGACGTGCTGACATTGTTTACCAGCAGTGTGAAATCGGTATTGTTGAAGTGCATTTGCCAAGGGCGCTGCAGGCACCGGAACTGGCACCGGAACTGGCATCGGGGCAGGCACAACAAGCAGCGTTCATTGCGCCGCCCACCGCCATTGAGCCATTACCGGGTGCGTCAAAGGACGGGTTGTTACACAAACTGAAGCTTGCGTCTTCCAGCGTGCTTAACAGCGCGCTGTTGAATAATGGTCCTGTTTGGCAGTTACTCGAATTGGATAGCCCACAGACCGTGTTGTCGGTTGATGCATCCTTGGTGAAGTGGCCAGAGACGCAACCGGTTGGACTGGTCAGTCTGTACGATTCTGGCGGTGAGTTTGATGTTGAAGTCAGAATGCTTGCGCCGTCGAGTGGCATGTTGGAAGACCCGATCACCGGTTCGCTGAACGCGGCCATTGCTCATTGGCTAATGAGTCAGGGACGCCTTGATCGACCGATGCAGGTATCTCAGGGGCGCATGATTGGCAGGCGAGGTCACGTGACCCTAACACCGGATCCTGAGCATGCAGGTCGGGTGTTAGTGGGTGGTCAGACGCATATTCTTATCGACGGTACGGTGATGCTGTAGCGTGCACTAGCGCCGAATAAAGTTATCGGTTTGCAGATCTTTCATGGCCTGTTCTATCTCGGCTTGTGTGTTCATCACAATGGGGCCATGCCAAGCGACAGGTTCTTGTATGGGCTTGCCGGAGACCAGCAAAAACCGCACGCCGTCATCACCGGCTTGCACGGTCACTTCATCACCTGTGTCAAACACTACAAGGGTGCGGTTGCCGCTGTAGTCGCGAAGCTGAATTTCTTCGTGATTGATTTCTTTTTCAATCAGTACGCCGTGTGGCGCTGATGCATCACGGAACGTGGCGCTGCCTTCGAAGATATAGGCAAACGCTGAACGATAGGTGTCAACTTTAAAGGTTTTGCGAACACCCGCCGGTACCACGATATCCAGATACTGAGGGTCTGCCGCTATACCGTCGACCGGGCCTTTCACGCCTTGGTAGTCACCCACGACGATGCGGATGCTGGAACCGTCGTCTTCTTGCAACACGGGTATGTCACCACCGGCAATATCCTGATAACGCGGTGCAGTCATTTTCATTGATGCAGGTAAGTTGGCCCACAATTGAAAGCCATGCATCTGGCCATTGCTGTCGCCCTTTGGCATTTCCTGATGCAATATTCCGCTACCTGCTGTCATCCATTGCACGCTGCCGGGTCCGAGCGAGCCAGAATTACCCAGACTGTCTGCATGATCAACGCTGCCAGCGAGCACATAGGTGATGGTTTCGATACCGCGATGGGGGTGCCACGGAAAGCCCGCCTGATAATCAGCTGGTGAGTCGTTCCGAAAGTCATCCATCATCAGGAACGGATCAGTGAGTGTCGTATCGCCAAAGCCGAATACGCGCTCAAGTTTAACGCCAGCGCCTTCGAGCGTGCTGCGGGAACCGGACAGAGATTTAACGGGTCTGACAGACATGGTGGCTGGCCTCCTGTTGACCGCGGCTTAGCGTCGATCAGTTGAGTGGAATGCTGTTGTTATCTTTACCCTGTTGATACGTATCGGACAGCGTATCGTATGCACCGACAATCCGGTCAATAGTAGCCTGCAAGGGACTTTGCTCGGCGGGCGGTAACTCGCTGACCAACCGGCGAATACCATAGCTTTTCCAGAACTCGTTTTCGCGTCGGTATTGACCGGGCTTGACGGCAAACACCTCGTCCAGAATTTTGAGGTCATGCGGGATGGCGAATGCATCACGCGAGTCTTCATGACTGAACAGGTAATAGAAGTTGTCGAAGCCTGCCCAGGTAATTGCCGATAAACACAGGCTGCAGGGCTCATGGGTTGAGATGAATACCAGGTCTTTGGTGTCTGGTCGCGAGGCGCTGTCGATTTCATAGAAACGCTTTAGGGTATGCATTTCCCCGTGCCACAACGGATTTTCAATTTCGTTATTGGTCTCGCAAATAACCGTCGAGAGGTCGGTTTTTGCCAGAATTGCGGCTCCAAAAATCTTGTTACCCTGAGTAACACCCTCGCGCGTTAACGGCAGAATTTCAGACTCGATAGTGTCGAGCAGACGCTGAGTGGTGGCTGCGTTGTGGGTCAGTGTCATAGCGTTGGCTGATTACGTGGCGTTATATTTAGCGTTACAAAATTCTTGCTAATGGGCGAGACAAGAGGCGCTAAATAGTATTTTCGTCAGAGCCGCGGGCAGGTTTTGAACTCTCTGGCTGTAGATTCGAAAAGTATTTTAGCCAGCGCTGGCGCAGGTCGGGTTCTTTCGAGCCAATATCGTAGGCAGGACTCACCATGTTGGAAGCCGACTCGATATCAATGACGACGATGCCATGAAACAGTGAACATAAGTCGTCGCCCCACTCAATTCTGAATGGTGGCAGCAGCTTGTCGAATTCATCATCATCGTGCCGAATAAAGCGGGCAGGACCCTTACAGCGAACACCCTTACGCGAGAAGATATCAACAAAGTTGACTTCGACGATGGGGCGTTCTGCAATATTCTTAACGGTATTGGGAGAGCGGATCTCTCCGAACATAATGTGTGAATCGTCGAGGAGAAGGCAGGTGCCTTTGGGTGACAGGTTAGGCGTACCATCCGGTGCAACAGTGGCCACATAACCGATTTTTTGTTCTTCGATTATGCGTCTCATTTCTGCAGTCAGTTTAACCAAAAGCGCGTCCCCGTATAGCTTAGACAATGATGTTGGCCTGATATAGCGTGCTGACAAGGTGTCTGCCCATCTGCAGGCGCGGCGGCCATTGTACATGAAATACAGGGGCAAACCCGGACTTAAACTTGTGACGCGGTCGGTGGGTTGTTGCCGGTTGTCGTGTCCGGGAAGACGCATGTATCCCGGGCCGTACAACAGAAGGTTTTCTGAGCAACCAAGAGCGTAACAGGCCTGCTCTGGTGGCAGTCGTCAGCCCTTGATGAGGAAATAGGATAATCCTTTAATGCCAGCTCCAATGATAACTCCGGCTGTGCGCCGGAGTTATCGGGGAGCCTGAGACGCACTGTGTTTGTATCACAAGGTCTCGATAAAGCCTGATCTACAAAAGAACTACAAAAAACGTGTCGAGCGAACTCGATTAGTTTTGAATGGTTCGGGCTTTTACGTTGACGTCAACACGTCGGTTCTCGGCACGGCCAGCAGCATCTGCATTGGATGCGATGGGCTGTGTTTCGCCGAAACCTTTAGAGGTGATCAGTGCATTCGGGAATGCAGCAGCCAATTGGTTTCGAACGGTTTCTGCACGGGCTTCAGAAAGCGCCAGGTTGTTGGCTTCGCTGCCGCGGCTATCGGTGTGTCCTGCGATATCGATAGAGACGATTTCTGGCATGGCCGACAGTTCTGCGATCATTGCCGCGATTTCAGCTTCGCCTTCAGCAGAGAGGTCAGAAGAACCGGTAGCAAACTCAGCGGTGACGCTGCGGCTAACCGGAATAATGGTTGGCTCTGGCTCGGGAGCTTTCACTTCTTCGGTTGCTTCCGGCTCTGCAGCAGGTTCTTCAACAACTTCTTCGATGCCTTCGCAGACATTGATTTGGTTATCTTCGGTGAGTTTTCCGGTTTGTAGGCAACCGTCTGCGGTTTTAACGACAAAACCACCGGCACCGACGTAACCGTCGCTGTCAGCTTCAATTTTTCCGTCAACAGCAGCGAAGCTGCTTGCGGCAATCAGGCTGCTGCCGATCAGCAATGCTGCTGCAGAACCTGTTTTGAAGATGTTCAATTTCATTTCTAGCTCCCACTAGTTGGACTTGGTAAACACACAGTTAGGGTACAACAGTGCATGAGCTGCCTGTTGTTTTTCTATCATGTATAGCGACAATCGGCACTATTGTAAACAAATTGTTACACGTTCGTGTATGAAAAATACAACATTACACAGCCAAACACGACCGTGGTAGTGTAGCCCAGCGCAGCATGGAACGCTGTTTTCCACAGAGGGAGCTGGAGTTGTGTTCAAAAAACCACTTGTTTTACTGCAAAAAATCGTCAGATCAGTTCAATGGGGGTCATTCATTGACCGTTTGCGTAGGCTGATTCTGATCCGTCGCATTGACGATACTACACGGTCTGTCATTGGCCATATTCATCACCGAATCACGCATACCGGGCGCTGCCTGTTTTGTCAGGAAGTCACCCGGACCTCGCTCGATTTGTGCCGCTATTGCATTGAATCACTACCGCGGAATGCGCCCGCTTGCACACACTGTGGACAGTGTTTACCGGTCAATGCCAGGATCAGCGAGATACAGCGAGAACCGGTTTCGGGCTCGCCTGACGACGTATTACGCTGTGGTGCCTGCCAAAAGCAGCCGGTTGTTGTTCGGCGTGCGTTTGCCCATTCGCGCTATCTGTGGCCGGCCGATATCATGGTCCGGCAGCTTAAATACGGTAAAAAGCTGTATTACGGGCGCACCATGGGGCTTCTGATGGCGCGTGAGCTGAGTCACCGGGCAGTGCTGGATGTTGATGTGTTAATTCCAATTCCGTTGGCAGACTCACGTTGGCGCGAACGGGGTTTTAATCAGGCAGAGGAGATAGCCCGGACGCTAGCGCGACATACCAATAAACCGCTCGACCGTCACTTGCTGATTCGACATCGGCAGACCGGACCTCAGGCAGGCCTGAGCAAAAAGCAGCGTAAGCGAAATATCAGGGGTTGTTTTTCGTGCCCGGCTACGATTGCGCCGCAACGTTATGCGCTGATCGATGATGTGCTGACCACCGGGGCGACGGCCAATGAGGCGGCGAGGGTGTTGCTCACGGCCGGTGCCCAATCAGTGGATATTTGGGTGTTTGCCCGAACGCCCTGACCTGCGTTATCGTGACTTGCACTGTCCTGACCTGCGCCATCGTGATTTGCACTATCTTGATCTGCACGATAAAGGCTCTATTGGTGGCGCGAGAGCCGCCATTGAACCCACTGCAATAGACTGAGTTGCCATTAACCGAGTCGCTGTTACGGGTCGCTATCACCCGGGTCGCTATCACCCGGGCCGCTGTAACCCGGGCCGCAATCAAACGGAATGAAGTGAATTGGACTGCAGCTTAATCAGAAGCTCAATCCGACTGATTGAGCAGCACCTGCGCCAATGCCGGGTCTTTGGGTTGCTGTCGCTGATCGGCTGTTTCGGTGGTATCGGCTATCAGGTTGTCGATCAGGTTCTGCCCCTCGGTGCGGGTGTTGGTTGTGGTTTGTTCAACGGAATCCCACACTGGTGTCATACCGCTTCGAATGCCTTCCAGTGTTTTTTGTAAGCCGAGTTTTAGGCCTCTTTCTGCGGCTTTGGCAAGAGAGGGTCGCACTTTTTGCTGCAAAAAAAACGGCAGCGCCCACGCCAATGCAATCAGCAGCAACGAATTGATCGCAAAGGCACCCCCGAGGTATGCACCGGGCTGACTGCCACCTTCATAAAAGGCCATCACGATACGGTAGCCCGCCCAACACATAGCCAATACCGGTAACAGTCCTGCGAGCACACCAAATACCCTATGCAGAAAACGCTGAAAGGCGTTACCGGGTGACTGCAGTGATTGCTGCAGTGCCTGATTGATAGGGGCGTTCAGTGCCGCTATTGTATTGTTGGACTGTCGGGTTTCTTCGCGCTCAATCGCTTTGGCGATCAGTGGCGGTGGCAGATTGTGCACCGGGGCTTGCAGAACGGCGAACTGTCTGGCGTCGTTGATCGCTGTCAATGCATCGGCATCTAACAGCTCGACGGTGGTGCCCGGAGAAGTCGGCCGATAGGCATTGGTGGTAACAGCACGGTCAGGTGTGTGGTCTACCGCAGCAACGTCACCGATGCTCTGAATGTTTCCGGGGGTACGGTCAGTGTCGTGACGGCGTCCCGATAGTGCGCCCAATGCCGAGCGAAACCAGCTGACGCGAGATGCTTCAAACGGTTGGGCAATCAGCGGAATTTTCCACGCAACGCTCGCCGTGATCTGCTCGGCTACCCGTTGCCATTCGGTGTTCCACTCAGACGAAAGGCCCTTAAGACCATCCGGGTTATCGAGCTGAGCCAATAAGGTGCTTACCTGAGTTTGCAGCTCATGGGCCCGAATGCTGATGCCTCGCGCTTCAAGCTGGTCGATAGTGTTGCTGTCAGCCAGTGACTGTACCGATGTTTTAAGGGCTGCAAATTCGTCAACACCGCCTGTCGGGGCTGCACCGCTCGAATCGGTGCAAAACAGCAGTGGCTGTTGCAGTCCGGCACGCTTCAGTAATGCCGTGAAGTCTTCGCGTTGTGCCTCAATGCCGCGATCCCAATGGTTCATCACAAAAATCCAGGCGTGACGAAACCCATGCTGTAGTAATAGACGCCAGCCCTGATCGTCCTTGTAACGCTCGGGACTGACCACATAAACGAGCAGGTCGATGTGGGGCAACCAATCGTTGACAAGATCACGATTGGCCGTCTCTGCGCTGTCAAAGTCCGGCATGTCTATCCACAGCGTGTGACGGTTATTATCGTCGTGATGACTGACCGTATTGATTTTGTCGACCGGAAATTCAGTCGGCAAGTGATTCACTTCAATGGAGTCATGCAGATAGAGCGTTATTTCCCGCGAGGTGGGTCGCTCGACGCCCGTTCTGGCAATGGTGTCGCCTGCCAGCCGATTGAGCAGCGTACTTTTGCCGACACCGGTGCCGCCAAAAAATGCAACCACCAGCGGTCGGTTGCTGCTGTCGAACAGCGCAGCCGGGGTTTGTTCGGCAATCACATCTATTGCGGCGATGTCAGTTGTGGTGAGTAGTCCGTTTTCTTCAGCTTGCGCTGCCCATTGCATGATGGCCTGTTTGGAGTCCGACAGCGTTGTTGGCAGGGTCATGACGGCTGGGCTCCTGTGGCGACAGAGGTTTTGGCCGTGGACAATTCGGCCTCAGACAAATTAAAGAGTCCGGGTTGTGACGGGCTTTTGCCGACGTTTGTGAGCTCTGGCAGTAACAGCCCGTCGAACAGTGTGGTGCGCACCTGTCTCTCTTGAGTCACCATTAAATCGGCGCGCACACTTTCCATATAACGCCCCAGCGCACCCTCGGTCAGCATTGAGGTCAGCCCCAGGGTGGCCGGTGCAATCAGCAAGTCTGAGGCGGCGAGCCCCCCGGACTTAACCGCGAGCACCACTGCCGCCGCATCGGTGCTCAGACGAAAGGCGCGAAGTCCGTTGAGCAAGGTCGGTTGATCCTGTAGCGACTGATACAGTTTGGCGGCAGCTTTTTCTACTTCGGGGGCAAAATCGGCCTGATACTGATCAACGGCTTGTCTGAAGCGTGCGTCGAGCATAGGCCTTTGTTCGCGTAACTGCTGTGCAAGCGTACGCCACCACAGAGCCTGTTCGGGTTGGTCGGCTGCCTGGTCCATCGCAAACCCGATAAGCTCGGAGTGCAAATGATTTTGTGCCAGCAGCAAAATTTCATCTTCGAACTCAACCGGTACCGCATTGGGTTTTTCGGTGCTGTTGCTGATGGCTGATTTGCCTAATTTAAACAGTGTTCTGACAGGCCATGTCACTACGGTACGGGTAGTGCCGAGCGCGCTGGCAAGGCCCGGAATTTCGAGTAGATCCAGCAGCTCTGCCAGCGCCCGGTTAAAGGTGTCGTACTTCTGGGGATGCTGCAGATAACTGTGCTGATAGGTTTTCATGGCGGTATCGAGGCCGTCATTGATGGCTTGCTGCCACACCGCAAATGCTTGCTGCTCGGCAACGGCTGGGGCCAGCCAGTCATGCATATGGTGCTGTATAAAACGCTCGGCACCGGTGGCCTGCGCCTGTCTATTGACGTCATTGGTGACTGTTTGAATTGACGTTGCCAGCGTATCGCCGACGCTGTGTACCAACTGATCTGCCGATTCACTGAGGCCTTTCATGTAGGGAATCGGTACGATCATTGGCGCATCTGTCGGTGCTGAATCTGCCGGTTGGTGTTCACGAAAGCGTTGCAGGAACGATTGCGTCACCGCTTCGGCGTCTTCCGGGTTCAGTTTGTTGATGCAGACCAGCAATGGTTTCCCCAGCGGTCTGATGAGCTCCAGCATGTCCCACACCGAACGGTCGGCGTATTTATCTTTGCTGGTCATCAGAATGACCACGTCTGCCAACGCAACAACCCGCAACACGGCGCTGCGGTATCCGCGTGATTCAATAGAGTCGAAATCGGGGGAATCCCACACGACTGCAGGCTCTGGCGGCAGCAGATTTGACGGCGATTGCTTACCCGGGGATGCGAGCGAATATTGCTGCAACAGCGTGTGATCGAGATGTTCAGGGTCGGTCAGCGTGTAGTCGCTGAAGAACTGCTCGGCAACCTGAGAGGCTGCCGGTAATGAGTGTTCGAGGGTGACAAAGCCCTGCGCGTGTACCGTGTAACCGGCCAATGCGCTAACACCTGCGGCGTTGCGGTTTAGCAGCAGGTTTACCAGTGTGCTCTTACCGGCCTGAGTCGGACCCAGAATGCCAAACTGCAACGGGTGACCCGGCGCGGCTGCATTCAGTGACAGCTTTAGCTGTACAGCCTTCGCCAAGCGCAGAGCGTTGAGGCGTGCCCGATACTCGTCAGCGCGACTGTCGGTCAGGGAGGCGTGTTCGAGTGCGTCCTGGTATCGTTGGATGAGCGTGGTGATTAACGCGTTCATAAAGCGGCGCTGTGGTCCCGGTAAAAGTCGAGCGCAATGCCCATAAAAACCACCATGCCGACATAATGGTTGTTCAAAAATGCGTTAAAACAAGCGAGTGGATCGCGGTGGCGTACTGTCCAGAGGTGCCGTGCAAACAGCACAGCTGCCACACCCAAGCCGACAAAGTAAGCAAGACCCATAGATTCTTTTAATCCAACATAGGCCAACAGACAGATGACAAAGCCGTACAGTAAACCGATAATGGCGACGTCGGCGCGGCCAAACAAGATGGCGGTCGATTTTATGCCCACTTTGATGTCGTCTTCGCGGTCGGCCATTGCGTAGAGCGTGTCGTAGGCGACGGTCCAGACAAGCGCTGCTAAAAACAACCACCAGGTGGTCGCCGTGGTAGCACCGGTTTGTGCCACCGAAGCCATTGGAATGGCCCAGCCAAAGGCTGCGCCAAGCAGCAATTGGGGCCACCACGTGAATCGTTTGGCAAACGGGTAAACAGCAGCCAGTACGACCGCCACCATTGAATACAGCACGGTCTTGGTATTCATGAGCAACACGAGTGCAAAGGCCATCAATGTCAGCACCACCGCCAGGTAAATCGCCTCCCGGGGCGTGACCAGTCCCGTCGCCAAGGGGCGGTTGGATGTTCTGCTGACATGACCGTCGAAGTCACGATCAGCAAAATCGTTCATCACGCAGCCAGCGGAGCGGGTCAGCACGGTGCCGGCCAAAAATACGAGCAACACGAGCACCGACGGCAGACCTTTTGCTGCGAACCACAGTGACCAAAGCATCGGCCAGGCCAGCAGGTAGATTCCGATGGGGCGATTTAGCCGTGTTAACGCTACATAGGCGTTAAACTTTGCTGTTAGCTGTGATTGATTCACGTAATATGCTGCACTGGAAGTGGGCCCTGACGCAGGGATTATCCCATGCAACACAACATTATAAACAGAGGCAAGAATGACGACTCATTATGATCTCATTGCTATCGGTAGTGGCAGCGGAGGCTTGTCAGTAGCGAATCGTGCAGCGTCCTATGGGGCGAGGTGCGCCATAATTGAGGAAGATGAGGTTTTTGGTGGTACCTGCGTTAACCGGGGATGCGTACCGAAAAAAGTGATGTGGTACGGCGCAACGCTGGCTCATGCCTTGGGTGAGGCTGCAGATTATGGCTTCGACGTGACCCGTGGTGGCTTTGATTGGGGTGTACTGGTCGAGAAACGTGAGCAGTACATCTCCAGAATCAACGATTGGTACGTCGGTTATCTCAAAGACTCCAACGTCGATACCTATAAAGGGCACGGTGAATTTGTGGACGCGCGCACCTTGCGGGTTGGGGAGACTACGCTCACCGCAGATCGCATCGTGATCTCGACCGGTGGCCGCACTGTTGTGCCGGACGTGCCGGGGGCTGAGCTTGGCATCACCTCTGACGGATTTTTTGAATTAACCACACAGCCGAAAAAAGTCGCGGTCATTGGCGCGGGATACATTGCCGTTGAGCTTGCCGGTGTGCTCAATGCCCTGGGCAGCGATGTGTCACTGCTTATTCGCCGTGATAATTTTCTGCGCACCTTTGATCCAATCATTTACGAGACACTTCAGACTTCCATGGCTGAAGATGGCGTTAACATTGTCACTAACACGTCTGTGTCTGCGCTAAAGAAAACCGGTGACACGGTGTCAGTCGTGAGTGGTGATAGCACCCTTGACGGGTTCGATTGCGTTATTTGGGCAGTAGGGCGTCGTCCCAACACCGACACTATTGGTCTTGAGAATATTAATCTCACCCCGGATGCTGACGGTTATCTGGCTGTTAACAAGTATCAGGAAACCCCGGTGGAGGGTGTCTATGCCCTTGGTGATATTACGGGCCAAGCCGAGCTGACGCCGGTTGCGATCGCAGCTGGCAGGCGAATGGCCGACCGTATTTACGATAACCAGACAGGCAGGCATCTCGATTACAGCTGTATCGCCAGCATTGTTTTCAGTCACCCGCCGGCGGGTACTGTAGGCATGACAGAGGGCGAGGCTCGCGAGCAGTACGGGGACGCTGTAAAGGTCTATTCCACCACTTTCACACCCATGTATTACGCATTCTCCGAGCACCAGTATAAAACGGCCATGAAGCTTGTTGTGGTCGGCGAGGACGAAAAAATCGTTGGCTGCCATATGATCGGTAAAGACGTAGACGAAATGTTGCAGGGGTTTTCTGTGGCGATTCGTATGGGGGCGACCAAAAAACAGTTTGACGATACGGTTGCATTGCATCCCACAAGCGCCGAAGAACTTGTCACCATGCGTTAGCGCGCCCAAGTCTGGCGATCCGGTTACGTTGATCCGGGTCTGTTTATTTGGGTCATTTTGTTTGGGCGTATAACACCTGTGGCTGTAGAATTCTGGCCTACAAAATCAGGGCCTATAAAATCAGGGCCTTTAAAATTCTGGACCCATGATTCTGCACTGGTTGAATCTGTACTGGCTGAATCGGGGCGTGTTGATGTTGCATTTTTTCATAAACAGGGCCCGTAAATACCAAGGTAAATAGCTATAACGGCCAAACACCGAGTCGCGACGTGTCACTTGCTATGATTGATGGCTATGATCGATGGCTATGGTCGGTGAGTAGCATCTCACCACTGATAAACCAGTGTGGTCGACACACCAATCTACCTTTTATCACCCGCACAATAACAACATACGCTGGCCAGGCGCGCGCGCTGGCCAGACGTCAACCGATAGGCTCACCTGTGTAATGCTCCTGACGCATTCTGCCACGTTGTACGTGATTACTATTTTGGTCTGGGGCACCTCGTGGTTTGCCATTACGTTCCAGCTGGGCGTGGTGCCGCCCGAGATTTCGTTGGTGTATCGGTTTGGGTTGGCTGCCGTGTTATTGCTGTTGTACTGTTTGTATCGATCCCGTTCGCTAAAATTCACTATTAAGCAGCATTGCTTTATCGCCGCGCAGGGTGTGTGTCTGTTCTGCGTGAATTACCTGATCTTCTACTATGCAACCGGTTACCTGACATCAGGTCTGGTAGCAGTCATTTTTTCGTCCGTCATTATCATGAACATGTTGAATGGCGCGCTTTTTTTGCGTCGTCCAATCCAACCGTTGGTGGTGGTGGGCGCGGTCACCGGATTGGCTGGCATTACTCTGGTGTTCTGGCCAGAGGTTGTCGGTGCGAGTGACATAACATCACCGGGGGTTATGAAAGGCCTGGTGCTCAGTCTGGTAGCAACCTATATGGCGTCGCTGGGCAATATACTGTCAGCGCGCAACCAAGCCGACAACATACCTGTGATAGAAGCCAATGCTTTGGGGATGGCGTACGGCAGTATAGTGATGTTGGTGTACGCCGTGTTGAGTGCCAAATCGTTTGTGTTTGAGTGGACATCAGAGTACGTTGTATCGCTACTCTACTTGTCAGTATTCGCCTCCATCATTGCGTTTGGTGCGTACTTGACTATATTGGGACGTATCGGCGCTGATCGTGCAGCTTATGCGACGGTGTTATTTCCGATAGTCGCGTTAATTATTTCTGGCCTTTTCGAAAACTACACATGGGGGCTCTTGTCGATAACCGGTATTGCACTGGTGTTGCTCGGCAATTTTATTGTGACCAAAGCACCCCGAATCACTTCCTGACAGAGCATCATGAACTACGACTTCGATACAGTAATATCGCGAGAAAACACGGGTAGTATGAAATGGGAGGCCTATGGAGGTCGGGATGTTTTGCCCTTTTGGGTGGCCGACATGGACTTTGCCATTGCACCGGAAATTACTGCTGCGCTAAAAGCACGTATGGAGCACCCTATTTTCGGTTACACGGTCGCATCCGATGAACTCTTCGATGCATTAACCCAACATCTGGTGACTGAGTTCGACTGGCGCATTGAGCGGGAGTGGGTGGTTTGGGTGCCGGGTGTGGTATCGGCACTATCAGCGTGTTGTCGAGCGTATCTAAAACCGGGTGACCACACTATGATTCACCCACCGATTTACCATCATTTTTTTACGGTACATGATCAGCAGACACAAACACTGATTGAGGTGCCACTGGTCAAGCGCGACGACCGATGGACGTATGATCTGGCAGCGATCGAGCAGGCGATCACGCCAGAGACTCGCATGATGATGTTGTGTACACCGCACAATCCAACCTGCACAGTGTTTGAGGTTGAAGAATTACGGGCGGTATGTGCGTTGGCAGAACAACACGACATCATCGTTGTATCCGATGAAATACACAACGAGCTGATACTGAACCAGTCTGTTCGTCATGTGCCGACGGTTAAAGCTGTGCCGGACTATCAGCACAAAATTGTGACGCTAATGTCGCAAAGTAAAACCTATAATCTTGCCGGGATGAATTGTGCCTATGCGATTATCCCTGATCCGGTATTACGTAAGCAGTACAGTGATGCTTGCTTTGAAGTGATGCCGGGCGTGACTACATTAGCTTATGAATCAGCGCGTGCGGCTTTTGAATCGGGAGGGCCCTGGCGCGCGGCGTTGCTTGACTATTTGCGGGACAATTACACGTTAGTGGCAGATACACTGAACGCAGTGCCTGGCCTATCTGTTGAGCGTTGCGATGCGACATATCTTGCGTGGATTGATGCGACCGGGCTAGGGCTGAACGACGCTGCCGCCTTTTTTGAAGAGCGTGGCGTTGGGTTATCGGGTGGGGAGCAGTTTGGGCAGAGCGGGTTTGTACGGTTAAATTTTGCGTGCCCGCGCGCCATGTTGCAGACAGGGCTCGACCGAATGGTCGAGGCCGTGTCTCGCTTAAATACCTAATGCGGCATCATTGGCGTGTCGGCCGTTAGGCGCGACGGTATTTTACTTTGGACCTGCATCCGCTATTACCAAACTGTGCAATACCCACTACAAACTGGCCCTGTGGTGTTTTGTGCTTCAGGTTACCGTGCAACACGAGCGTAATGCGACCGTTGTCCATTTCTGCCTCAGACGAAATAGAGGCACTAACACTGTAGCCGGTTGGGATTTCCAGTCTGAATTTGCCGGCACTGCTAATATAGGTGCTGGCCACTTGGTCGCCCTGTAAGACCGATACTTTACCGTTAGCTATTAACACTTCAAATTCGTCTGACCAGTCACTGCAGGTCATTTGCCAATCCTGAATTTGCTGAGGTGACGCAGCTTTTGAAACGACTGCCACCCAATCTCCGTCATAAGTACCCGACTGATCGCGTTTAGCTTCCGGCGTCGCTCTGTTAACAGTGCCTGCGCATGCGGTGATAAAGAAGCACAGGACGAGTGTGGTGGCCAAAGATGAAATAGAGTGAAGTTTCATAGTGTTTTCCCTGTCGTTAAAGTACTGTTGGTAAAAATAATACGGTTAGTGTCACTAACGGTTATGAGGTGAATCCAGTGCCAGGCATTGACGGGCTTGGCAAAGAGAGAGTGCCCAGTTTCAGAGCGTTGATGAAATTAAGTGTCATGCGAGCGGTGGCACCCCATAACACTTGCTGTTTATAAGTATGATAATAGATCACCGGACGTTGGCTGCTTCGCCACGGTTTGATATCGAGATTATCAAAATCTGATAACCAGGGTAACGGTATTGTGAAGGTAGCGGCCACCTCGTCTGCTGACAGAGTCAGCTCGGGATTTGCAGGCACAATACCAACAACGGGCGTCACTGCAAATTGGCTGGAGGTAAGGTAGGGCGGGAGAGACCCGATGACAGACACCGAGGCCGGTGGTATACCGATTTCCTCGTGTGTCTCGCGAAGGGCTGTGTCTTGTGCTGACTGATCTGCCGATTCTTTGGCGCCACCCGGAAACGCTACCTGGCCGCTGTGGTGATCGTCGTCGCGAGTGGAGCGCACAATGTACAGGATGTCCCAGTTTTTTTCTCGTGGAACCAACGGAATCAGCACTGATGCCTTTCTGGCGTCAGGTGGTATTGATCGCTGACCCGAATCTGCACTTTTGAAGAGGTGCTCTTCAATTTTTGCAAAAGACTCGCTCGCCGTGGATGAAGTATTTTTGGTTGTCAAACTACACACATTCGCTGCAGGTTACTGATTGATGTTTTAACCGCATGTCGTTATGGTTGGATGTGCCATATCGTTTCATGCCCGCTAATGCACCAGTCGTTGCGCTTATTAAATAGGGTATCGGCAAGATTTAAGGATACTAAATGCACATACAATTTTCAGATCTTTCGCCGGCTCAGGTGTACGCGACAATGACGCAGGCGATTATCCCGCGGCCAATCGCGTGGGTTTTGTCGGAGAACCAATCAGGTAGTTACAACATCGCACCTTTTTCCTACTTTAATGCCATGTCCAGCGACCCGCCAATGGTGGTGATCTCCGTCGGGCGAAAGAATGTGGAACCGTTCGTTGGTGACGAAAAGGATACACGTGTGAACATTAAGGAGAGAAAACACTTTGTCGTGCACATAGCCCATCGGGAGCAGGCTGCTGCATTGACACAAACCGCTGCAACATTGGGTGCTGAAGATTCAGAGGTTGATCGGCTCGGGTTTGAGCTGGCAGATATGCCGGGTTCTGTGTTGCCGCGTATCAGCGATTGCCGTCTGGCTTTTGCGTGCGAACTCATGGACACTCAGTCCGTGGGTGATCAGGACTTTATATTTGGTCGTGTCACTGATTTGTATGTGGATGATCAGGTGGTAGGCAAAGATGCCAAGGGGCGCATCAAAATAATGGCTGATAAGGTCGACCCTCTCGGGCGACTGGGCGGCGGGGAATACGTCACCTTTGGCGAGGTGCTGACGGTTGAGCGACCCGCGTGACACACGTCGGGCCAATGCTGCTCCCGTGTTGTTGGTGCGTCACCTGACGCCAGTGTGGGTGTTGTGTGGACGGCGGTGGTGTAGTGTTTAGGTCAGACGACGGCGCTTTTCACCGCAACGCTGACAAATGTCCACGGTAATCAGCTTGCCTGACTGTGTATCAAAACGTTGGGACTGATCAATCTGCCATTTATGGTGATTGTTTCTGCACATAATATTGCCACCGGCTGCGGGTGCTTTATCCGGGGTGCGTTTCTTTTTGGTTTGCTTGGTTTGTTTGGTTTTTTTGGAGCGACCAAACGGAATAATATTAGACATAGCAATTGAGTCGGGTTGGTTCGGTGCCTACACCAAATTAGTACACCATATTTATACACATGGAAAAAACCGGTCAGGATCAATATGCTGTAGCAGTTGCTCTTCACACCAGGCCATCTGATCATTTTCATCGTCGACAGGGTACGAGATCAGCGAACCCTGTTGGGTAAACTTGTCTGCCAGCAGTGGTTCTTCGGGGTATAGCTTCACCAGTTTTTTAAAAAATGGTTTCGGTAATCGAAAAGGACCAGTGCTGACAGAGTGAATGGTGTCTGTATCGAGCTGATCAAATACGGTATCGAAGAGTGTTTGATAGGTTGTTTTAAACGCTTCTGCATTCAGCAGTGGATCAAATCTTAATCCAATTTTCCATCCTGCCTCCGACAGTGATTTGAGCGCCTCAATGCGTTTTTGTACCGACGGTGTTTTATGCTCAACTGCACGTGCAATCGGATCGGGTGTTAGGCTGTAGGCAATTACGCAGTTATCGATAGGGTCTCGTTTTAGTAAGCTGCGTATCTGTGTGCTCTTTGTACGTATTTCGAGGTGCGCCTTGGCGTGAGTGCTGAAGTAATTCAGGCACGCGTCCATAAAGAGTGTCACCGGTTCCAATGCGAGGGAGTCGCAGTCGTAACCCGAGAAATACCAGGACGGTTCGGTATGTCGATTGGTTGTCTCGGTAATAGCATCAAAAAAGTCTTGGTAATTTACAAAAACTACATAGTTGGCTGAGTTGTACATACCTTGCAGGAAACAGTATCGGCAATCATAAATACAGTTCATCATGTGTGAAAAGTAATAGTTATGTTTGCCACCAATGTTGTAGTCAGGTGGTGCTGTCAACACTTTGGTATCGTGTTTTTCGGCGAGTATCAGCGCAGGGTTTTGTTTTTGTAGCCGAAAGTTCTGTGTGTTGACATTAAACACCGCGGTATAGCGGTCAATCAGTATTTTTCGGGCATCCGGATAGCGCTGCACAATACGCACTGTCTGTGGGTGATCTTTTACCGCCCGTTCGATATAAATTGTATCCATCAGTAACGGGGGACCGACCCGTCCAGTTGTTGGGTCAGTGTACTGATTAATACAGAAGCCCGTTTGAGATCAAGTAGTGTAGCTGTCGTGGGCAGTGCGCCATGCAGTGCCTGGTGGCGCTCAAGCAACCGCCGAAGCTGATGTCCGTGTGTGCGGGTCAGGTGCATATTTTCTTTGATGGTGTTAACCATCGCTTCAATGTCGGCGGTATCAAACGCGGTGGCATGCAACGCGACCAAGCGGTCTATCGATTGGGTTAGTGAGGCCAAACTGCCCTGTACCAGATCGATTACCCGCGCTTTGTTGATGGTGGTAATGTCATGGTCCGGGTTGTCAGAAATGGTTTTAAAACAGTGAATAAACTCGGCGCCGACAAACCGTCGTGCAGCGCTGTAAAACCCGCTTGATTCCATGTCAAAGGCAGTGTCTGCTGTGTAGTCTGACGCGGGTGCATCGACACAGACTACCGTGGCGGTAGCCCCTGATGGTTTGAACGTGAGTGACGGATACCACGTTTGCCCGGTTGCATCATCATTGATAGCATGTGCTGTCACCATGGTGCCAAGGTCATAGAGGCCGCCGCCAATACCGTGATTGATACAAATAATACGTTTTGCGGCTATTCCGGCGTTAATAATGCCGGTCAGCGCTGACGCGGTGGCCGCGGCTGCATTGCATTTTCCGATGCCGGATTCCACCAATAACATATCGTCATTGTGCCAGCTTCGATAAGCGGTATCCCCGGTGGGAGAGAGGTTCCAATGGGTTTTTAACGGTGTCGCTTCTGCGGGAAGTGCGGCGACAATGACGATAAAGGGTAACATGACGGGTATGATACCCCTAAGCGCCTGACCCGGATACCGACTGATACCGACTGAAACCGGGACAGACCCCAATGAGACCATTACCGGTTGCCAGGTGGTTGGTGCTGTTCTCAGTACCCGGTCAACCGCGATAGCGGTGAGTCTGGCAACCAAGCGCATCGGCAAAGCCCGGAAACACCCGGAAACACCCAACAGCAACGGAGTTAACAATGCTTCTGACAAACCTCGAATTCTTGCCGGACACCAAGATCATCAAGCATATTGGTTTGGTGCAGGGGAGCTCGGTGCGCAGTAAACACGTGGGCCGTGACATCATGTCCAGTTTTAAGAATATTTTAGGCGGTGAACTGACTGCCTATACCGAGTTGCTGCAGGACTCCCGCGAAGAGGCCGTCAGTCGAATGCAGGCGCAGGCAGAGGCTATTGGCGCCAACGCTATTTTGAATATTCGTTTTTCAACGTCAAGCATTGCGGCAGGTGCTGCCGAAATCTATGTCTATGGCAGTGCGGTGGAGATTGAAATCACATGAATCTCACGCTCATCGTCTTGCTGATGCTGGCGGCAGGTTACTTCATCGGCAAGCGGTCTGAAAAACGTCATTATCAGTCAATCATCGTGCGGGAAAAAGAACTGAGTGGGTTGCCTGCCATTGCGTCAAGGATGCCACCTGAGGACGCGATGTATCAACAACATTTGGTGCAGGGCAATATCGTAGTGGCTTCTGATTACTTCAAGTCGTTTTTGGGCGAGTTGATTAAGTTGTTTGGCGGTCCGGTGGTCCCGTACGAAGCCTTGCTCGACAGAGGGCGCCGTGAGGCACTTTTGCGCATGAAGGCTGCGGCCCTCGAGCAGCAAGCCCAGTTTGTCTTTAATGTGAAATTCGAGACTACCACCATCGGTGAAGGATGGCTTCGGTCAGTGGAGGTATTAGCTTACGGTACCGCTCTGTCGCCAAAAGGCAGTGTCAATAACGCCACCCTTGTCTGATGGTACATTATGAAAACAGGTTACCGCCCGAAGGCATCAATGTCAGCCGTAAATCGGCAGGGCGAATATTCCTGAAACTGTTGGCGGTAGCCGTGGTGCTCGTGGTCGTGCTGGTTGTTGTGACAACAGTACTCGGCAGCACCTTGGCCAAGTATGTACCCTTTCGGTATGAAACGCAGCTTATGGATAAACTGGAATTGCCGTTGCGGGACGCAGGCATTCTCCTCGATGACCCTACACAAAATGTCGATGTCACCCAATGGTTGCAGTCTTTAGTCGATGAGCTGACTCCGCTTCTGCCAGTGAAAGACGACATGCACTTCAAGGCGAATTTCAGCTGTCGTGAAGACTTCAACGCGTTTGCAACGCTCGGTGGACAGATGGTGTTTAATCGGGGGCTGCTCAGGGTAATGCCGAGTGAAAATTCAGTGGCGATGGTGGTGGCTCATGAAATGGCGCACGTTGTTCATCGAGACCCCATTGCCGGTTTGGGCGGAGGGTTGGCATCTATGGCAGCGCTAACGTTGGTCACGGGTATTAACACTCAGAGCAGTACGGTGAGCTCACTGTTGCGGGGCACCGGGGCATTAACGCAACGCTCGTTCAGTCGAAAAATGGAATACGCGGCTGACGAGGCCGGGTTATCAGCCGTTGCCGCACGTTATGGGCATACCAATGGCGCTGATATGTTGTTTAGGTTGCTGAGCGGCGCGATGGACAACGACGGCACATCAGATGCGGTTGCGTTGACCCGCCGCCGACTCGAGCAATTCAGCAGCACACATCCACTGGACGACTCGCGCATTGCCGCCATAGAAACACTTAGCAGTAAAAACGGTTGGTCAATGGACGGTAAGCTCACGCCACTTCCGTTCAACTTGCGCCAATGGATGTCAGCGTGTGACTAGCCCAATGCGTGTGTTTTCCGACGCCTTTAGGTGCCGTGTTTACTCACAAAAGCTGGGTGCGACTTCATCTACCAGTCCGCAGTTCAGAGGGTTGTAGCTGACTTTCAGGCA
The DNA here is from genome assembly GCA_937923745.1 of uncultured Granulosicoccaceae bacterium. Lineage (GTDB taxonomy): Bacteria > Pseudomonadota > Gammaproteobacteria > Granulosicoccales > Granulosicoccaceae > CALDUO01. The sequence continues at coordinate 19,537 of CALDUO010000057.1, read as the reverse complement.
GACTTCATCACCGGCCACCAAATCAAGAGACAAGCTTGATTCCCCATCGACCACGGCATAGTTGGTCGGAAAGTTATTGTCATCGATGGTGTTGTTCACGTGACAGGTCACCCGTATGGCATGGCTGCCTTCAGCAAGTTTAAAACTGTCGGTGTCCTCGGCAGCAAAACGGGCGACTGGCGAACCGTCGATAAACAGCTGATGAAAGAAACGAATTTCAGAGGATATGTTATCGGCGCTTCTGACGTTGACGGTGGCGGCCACAGCATCATCGACAGCAGGGAGAGGGATGAGTTGTGTTGATTGGGTGGATACACAGCCTGAGACAATAAATAAAGCTGGCAGGCAGGTGAGGCCAAAAAGTGTACGACGTGCGCGGCACATGACTCGTGTCTCCCGTTAACTGGTGATCGCGCAGGCCGACTGAGACTCAAGCACAGCAGGCATTGATGCGCGGTAGTGTTACCGGGCGTTTAGTCAGAGGCCATCCACTGGTCTATCAGGTGGCGGGCAATGGAGTCCGGTCTGGGCAATTGTAGCTCATACCGTGTGTCACCCCAATCACCGAATGATTTGAGTTCGTCTTTGGAAAACCAGCGGGCGTCGCTGAGTTCGGTTGGATCCCGGTTAATTTCGGTGGTGATCGCCCGACCCCGAAAGCCCAGCATAATGGACTGAGGGAATGGCCAGGGTTGCGATGCTGCATAGTTGACGTCACCCACCACAACGCCGGCTTCTTCCATAACCTCACGCCGCACTGCGTTTTCGAGCGTCTCACCGGGTTCGACAAATCCTGCCAGGGTTGAATAGACGCCTTTTGGCCAGCCGGTGTTACGCCCCAGCAAGCAGCGCTCGGGTTCGTTCAGTATCGGGGTGTCCACAATCAGCATAATGACAGCAGGATCAGTACGCGGAAAAGTCTGGTGTCCACAGGCAATGTTGCTGCACAGCCTCATATGGCCTGCATTGACGGCAGTGTTGGCGTGGCCACAACGACTGCAATAAATGGCTTCGGTATGCCAATGCATCATCGCGCGGGTGTAGGCGAGCATGGCACCATCGCGTTGTGACAGCACGGGTCCGGTTGTTCTGAGATCTTCAAGTTCGGAGCCGGAGGGCAAACCCCGAAGCGCAAGGCTATCAAAGTTCGAGAAATCAACGGCAAAGTAAGGCGTGCTGTCAATCAGGCCGAGTAATACCGGTGTCGAGGGAGGTGCACCAATTGACCGGCTTGGTACCAGTGAGGCCAACTGATCGGTCGAACCATCTTTGTGCACAGGCATCTTGCCACGAAAATAAGGTACCACCAGTGCCTCTTCTGACTCCCACAGTTTCGCCACCATGGAATCGTCTTTTCGGATTCTGTCGGCTCGGTCAAAGGGGTCTGAGGCGTAAAACATGGCGGTTGACTGTTCTCTTTGTTCAGCATTGCATAGTGAGTGCTACACCCACAGTATAGCGTTCGAAAATGTGACCAAGTGTGTCACTTGATCAATCTGAGAAGTTGTTGCCTATTGGTATGCATTTTTTTTTGCTGACACAGCAATGTCCTGCATTAAATCGAATCCCTTCGTTCATTGTCTGCCTATACCCTGTCAGTGTAGTGCCCATTCAGGTCACTGAGTGTAAGAGTGGCCTTGTTATTGTCACGGTGGTTTGTGCTCTGTCGCCATTCTTTGGGTGACGGTAACGAGTTTAGATCTCGTTTGAGAGTAGTGACAAGCCTGTTCCGTGCCACCGGGATCGGCGAACTATAACGAAGTGTAACGAGTGCGCTGGTGATCGACAGAATGCTATTTTGGTGCACGGGCCAAGCCTTGGCGGCACGTTGACCGAGGTCTTGTGGCCCTTCATGACTCAGCTTTTCGAGCCCCGACAATTGCAAATGACGCAGCCAACGTTCCCACAGTCGGTCCTCGGGTGGGCGTCTGCGCAAGGGTCGCCAAGACCATTGCCCTCGCAACAAAAGCAGGCTCCAAAGTGCTGCGGCTCCAATAACAACCAGTGCAACGTGCAGCGGCGATGGATTTGGGAATCCGAGTTTACGCCACAGGTTCTGCTGTTTCCCGGTGTTAAAGTCTACTACCCACTGTTGCCATTGATAGTTCACTGAGTCCCACCGCAGGTGAGCTGCGCGTAACCAACTGGTGTCAAACCGCGCTAACGTTGGCAGGGGTTCGTCGCTGGGTAATGCCGCGCCGATCCCGGCTTCCACCCGTGAAGGTGCAACTGCGGCGGTCGGGTCATAACGACGCCACGCATTATCGATCCAGACTTCGGCCCACGCGTGCGCATCAGACTGACGCACAATCATGTATTCACCATTCATTTCACCGCCTTGGTAACCGGTCACAATTCGGGCGGGAATGCCGGCAGCACGCATCACGACGGTAAAGGCTGCTGCATAGTGTTCACAAAAACCGCGCAGACTATCGAACAAAAATTCATCGACCGGGTTGTCACCGGCCAAGGTGGGCCTGAGCGTATAAAAATAGGGTTCTTCTGCAAACCAGCGCAGCATCGCATTGGCTAAATCTGTGTCATCCGGGTATTGCTGTCTGAGTTGGCGGGCGAATTGATGCGTGCGTTGGTTTTTGCCGGAGACTGGGCCAGATACTTGACCAGAGACTTGGCCGTCGACTCGTCCTGGCGGTTGGGTATCGTAATAACGGTCCTGCAAAAATGAAGTCTGTTGGTAGCGCAAAGTGTCGCTGACAGGAGTGGCTGATAACAACTGAAAATCATGACTCAACCGCGCTTGGGTGCCTGCATCGTTCACGGGTAGTGATGCCGGTACGTCCAGTGCAAATAACCAATGACGTTGATGTGGTTCCAGGGTGACTGTGTATTGTGTGACCGGTGGTGTTGCTGATGCGTCAGGGTTCAACAGGTATCGTTTATCTGACTTGGGCAGAAAGTTCAGCGACTGCTGTGAGGATAGAGACTGAAGGTTGTTTTGTGACCAGGTTCTGCCATCAAATTGTGACAGGACAGGTCCTCGCCAGTACAACGACTGTGCGTTGGGTACGGGGGTGTCGAAATCCACACGAAAAGCAACGGCACCTGACTGCGACAATTCGCTGATTGAACCAAGCGTCATCGAGTCAGACAGACCCGTGGTAGCGGCCGAGTCGTGCGGCAGGCTCCAAAGTGGCCCCGGTAGACGGGGAAAAATAACAAACAATAACGCCGCAATCGGTAAACCCTGAAGCAGCAGTTTGCCAGTGATGGCCAAGGGTTCGGTCAGCGACGAAGTTGGCTTTTTTTGTCGAATGACATAAAACGCACCACCTATAGCGAGCACTGCTGGCACGGTGACTATGCCACTGATAAGACTTTGTGAATAAAAGTATCGAGTGCTCAGTAAAAATGCAGACAGGCAAATCAGCAGCGTCGCATCTTTAATTGAGCGTGACTCGGCAAACTTGCAGGAGACGAGTAAAAACAGGAAGGCAACGCAGGGGTCCCGGCCTATAAAGTAGCCGTAGTGTGCCTTAATCAATACTACGGCAATCGCCGCTGCCAACGTCAGCGACCAACCATTGGTCAAAAGAGTTAACCAGCGCATGTCGGGATGTCGCCAACGGGCAACACCGAGAACAACCAACGTCGCACCGGCCAGACTGACCCACCACGGAAGGTAAAGATAATGAGGCATTTGTGCCAGCATGACCAAGGCTGCTAACCACGGCACTGTCGCGACTGACAGTGACTCGCCCTTGGCTGGGCTAACTGACAATGAAATGAGCGCCATTCTCAGGCGGTACCGGATGAAAGATCGGTGATACCAAAGGCCGCCAGTTGCCTTAATGCCTGTTGTTCGGTGATCTCTTCAGACGTGCCATCTATTGCAGTGTTGCTTTCCTTATCGGATGCGTTGGTGCTCAGGTGGGCATAGGGTCCAAGGTCCAGTGTGTACGGTCTGGCTGTGCGGTGCGCCATGTGTATCCAGGCGGCCAGTCGCGATAGTCTGGCTTCGGTATCTGACAAAGCATTGGTTTGTTCCCACGATAGAGACAACCGATCAGGTGAATGCTCCGGATGAAATTCACGCGTGTGTAAACCTGTACCCCGTGCCAGCTGCTTCCAGGCAATGGCGGCCGTGGAATCCCCGGCGCGATAGGGCCGAATGCCGGCAAATTCACCGTGAGTTGTGGTGGCAGTTGTGTCGGTGAGACCGTCTGGTTGCGGCTCCGGTGTAGAAGATGCAGCGGGTGGCTCCGGCGGTTGGTTTTCAGGTTGCGGTGATACGTAACCGACAACCGGCGCATGAATGTAGGCCCATGAGCGCCATAATCCCAACGGATAATCCGATTCAATCGTTAACCTGCCAAGCGGCTGAACACCCCGGGTGTCGGTGGGCCTTAACAACTCAAGTTTAGTGCGGCTGCCAGCGTGAACATCCGCCCGGGCATAACACCGCTCACCGTGCAATTCGATATCGATATGTTCGCTGTGCGGATTTTTCCCGGTTAACACAGCATCAAACAGCAAGGGCTCCCCGGCAACCGCATCGGCATCGGCGACAGAGTGCAACATCACACCCGCCATGTTTCGGTAGGTTGCGAGCAACGTGGCGGCAAACAGACCGGTTAACAAAAAACACAAGGCATAACCCAGTGACAAGCCGTAGTTTATCGAGGCGACCAGAATAATCAGTAGTGCCGCTAAAAAAGCCCAACCGCGACGTCTTGGCAAAATATAGATACGATCGTGGGTGACCGGTAAGGGCAGGGTGTCGTTCGCCTCGGTCCTGAACAGTCGCTGTTTGAACGAACGGTTGTTGGATTGTCGAGACGATTGTTGCTGCGTTGTCGCGTTCATGACGGTATAGGAATATCCCGCCTTTATTGATCGAGCGGGATACGTTCAATGATCGATTGGCACAGCGTTTTACCGGCTTTGACCGAACCTGTGAGCCGGTGACCTGCCACGGGTCCGAAGACCGCCTGGATATCCTCCGGGATCACCATCGTTCTGTGATTCAGCAGTGCCCACGCACGTGCGATGGCGATCAATTTAAGGCCTGCACGCGGACTCAGGCCATGGCCACCGGGTGCTACACCCTGTTTGCGTGTCTCATTCAGCAGGGCCAGCACATAATCGAGCAGTCTGTCAGCGACCGTTATCTTGCTCGCCTGTGCGCGCCACCGGCTGATCTGCTCCGGGTTGCTCAACGGGTTTGCCTGCTGAGCCACCGACAGTCGCGAACCGCCCGCCAACAACGCTTTCTCCTCTTCCGGTGCAAGATAACCCAGTGTGATACCGGTTAAAAACCGATCCAGTTGAGACTCGGGCAAGGGGTAAGCACCCAGTTGATCGGTAGGGTTCTGTGTAGCGATGACAAAGAAGTGCTCGGGCAGTGTGTAGGTGGTTCCATCGACTGTGACCTGCTTTTCTTCCATGGCCTCCAGCAGTGCACTTTGCGCGCGCGGTGGTGCTCGGTTGATTTCATCGGCAAGCAACACGGAAGTAAAGACAGGGCCTGGCTTAAAATCGAATTCGCGGGTGTCTGTATTAAACATGGACAGACCGGTGATATCGCCAGGCAAGAGATCACTGGTGAATTGCACGCGTCGCGCCGGAAGCGCGAGGACATGACCCAGCGCGTGTGCCAGCGTCGTCTTGCCAACACCGGGCACATCTTCGATCAGCAAATGACCCTCGGCGATCAGCGTAGCGACTGCAAGGCGAACCTGATGCTCCTTGCCGATCAGTATCGCACCTAACGCATCGACCACCTGATCCAGAGCATGGCCGTCGCTGGCTGGATGGCTGGCTGGATGAATGGCAATATCTGAAGTTGTATTCATGTATTAAGGTTGATAACAGTCGTGAAGAGTCAGTGTTTGTGTCGCGTCGCTGTGCCGCACCCTCGTGATGCACCCTCGTGATGCACCAGTGTGATGCACGCTCGTGACGCATCCCGATTAATGAACGGTGCGCTGCCTTGCGTCATGCAGTGTGGCGTTGCCTGAAAGGCGACACCGCTGCACAACGGGTTGTGCATTGCCCGGTTGGCCTCAAACTTTGTAGCGGCACGAGTCACCGGTTTATCAACAGCAACAATTATGGCTCTGGTCAAATGTGTATTGGTTCTCAGATTGACTCGCTGAGTCCAATTAATAGACAACAGATCATCGTAGTGGTTGCTGTGTTGCTTTTTAAACAGTATGAAAGCTGCAGCTCTTGCGTACATAGAGAGTCATTGCGGACATTAACCCCAACGAGCGTACCCGAATGCCCAATCTGCGTCATCGCCTGTCACTGTGTGTTTTGTTGTTGCCTGTATGGGTCGCGGGTGCGGCCTATGGCGACGCCGGGCATAGCCATGCAGACCACCCGGAAGCGGCGCTGCCGAATCTTGACGCGCTGGAGGGCAATCTGGGTGCACCCGAGCCCCTGTCGTTTGACAGTGTTGCGCCACAAAATCTCGGCGCTGCGGCGCAATTTGGACAATGGTCCGATGTCGACGACTGGCCACTCGTCGCGATTCACGCCAACCTGCTACCCAATGGTAAGGTGCTGTCATGGGACGCAACTCCCGATGATTCCGACGATGATCCGCACACAACCGATAACTTCACCACCCGCGTAACACTGTGGGACCCGGTTACCAACACACACCAGTCCACCAATAACGACACCGACACCGACCTCTTTTGCGCCGGCTCTGCGCACCTGTGGGATGGCCGCATTTTGTTTGCCGGTGGCGATAGCGGTACCGCGCGTGCCAACGGCCCTCTCGAAAATACCAATATTTACGACCCCGAAACCAATACATGGCGGCGTGTCACCAACATGGCAACCCCACGTTGGTATTCATCGGTTGCGGCATTGCCCAACGGCGAGATGCTGACGTATGCCGGTTTTTACGAACCGGACCCGGTTGCCGAGGTTTTCCAGTTTAACGAGACGTGGCGAACGCTGTCTTTTACGACACCGTTTGATTTTGGAGAAGACTATCAGTGGATGCAGTCAACGCCGAATGGCGATGTCATCACGTTTGGGCCGCAGAATATTATTGCCACCATTGAAACGGGTGGGGAAGGGCAATGGATTACCGGTCCGCCACGTGATGACGTGACCTCTCGCACCTACGGCAGTTATGCCATGTACGACATCGGTAAAGTCATTGTCAGTGGCGGTGGTGACTCTGAATCGAGTGCCGTGGTCATTGATACCGCAACACAGCAGACGACCACCACCGGTTCAATGAACATCGGTCGTCGCCAACATAATCTGACCATCCTCGCTGACGGTTCGGTACTGGCCACCGGTGGTAATTCGGATGGCTCGCGGTTGGTCAGCACCACATCGCCCGTGTACAGCCCGGAGATCTGGAACCCCGACACCGGGCAATGGCGACTCATGAATGACATGCAAGGCAACCGGCAGTATCACTCGGTGGCCCTGCTGCTGGCTGATGGTCGTGTACTGTCTGCAGGTGGCGGTATTTGTGGTGATTGTTATGCGGTTGGCTACGAAGAACAAACCGCTGAGATCTACTCACCGCCCTATCTTTTTTCATCAGGCAACACGCCAGCGGTCAGACCGGTAATCTCGGCCGTGCCTGACGAAGTGGACTACGGTTACTCATTTACAGTGGCAACAGCGCAGGCAACCAGTATCGAGCGGGCGCATTTTATAAAACTCGGTGCGGCAACTCATTCGCAAAATCAGGATCAGCGACTGGTGCCTTTGATGTTTGATCGTTATGCCGACAGGTTGGTGGTTCAGGTACCCGACAGTCGTAACGACGCACCACCTGGACACTATTTGTTATTTCTGGTTGATAACCAGGGTGTGCCGTCGGTAGGGAGTATTATTAAAGTGGGGCAGCCACTGATGACGCCTGAAGATACCGTGTCCAATTCGGTTCGGGCCGGGCAACAGGCGATATACGCGATTGAATCAAGTGATGCCGACACTGACATCACCGTCCAAATGAGAACCGGTTCGGCAGCCGCCACGTTAGAGCTGTATGCCGAAAGCCCTATTGCTACCGATACGCAGCCTGCTTGCCGGGTGACGGGCCAGGCTGGTGTGCTGGTGCGGTGCGAATTACCCAATCGTGATGCGAGGGTGTGGTATGCGGTGGTTAATGGCCTGCAGGAAACACGGTTTACACTGACCTCTGCGTTTACGCGAAACAGTAACGCGAACGGCAATTATCCGTTGGCCGTCGGTGCCTCATTGAGTGATCGGGTTTCGGCTGACAGCTGGAATTATTACGCGGTTAACACATCAGCCGCGCAAACCGCGTTAACGCTGTCGCTGCAAAATCTGTCTGGTGATGTTGATCTCTATGTAGCGAAAGGTCAGCGACCCACGTTGTCGTCGAGTCAGTGTTCATCGTATCGAATCAGTACAGAGTCCGAGCAGTGTGCGTTGACAACATCGGTTGAAAATTCCCAGTGGATTGTCGGTGTTTACGGGTTCCGTGCGGGAAGTTATGACATTCAGGTCAGTGATAGCGTCGCGACGCCAACGATTACTCCGCTACGTGCAGGCGTCACCACCAATGTCTCGGTACCTGCCGGTGAATGGCGTTATTTCCAATTGGATGCTGCCGCGTCAGGCACGCGTGTTGTTGCGAACTTGTCAGGGCTCTCGGCAGATGCTGACCTGTATCTGCGCCAGGGTCAGTTGCCGTCCGGCACGGTCGCGCAAGCCGGTATCTACGACTGTGGTTCGTTTGCATTGGCAGCCACCGCAGAGCAGTGTGTAGCGCCGAATAGCGCGGTGGCGGGTGACTGGTTCGTGGGTGTCTATTCTGCGTTGGGCAGCTCGGGTCAAATTTCGGGTCAGTACAGCAATACTGCTGTAGCGACCGATACTGCCAATCAGCGACTCAACAAAGCACAGCTGGTTGCATTACGCACAACCGTCACCGATGACTCGCTCGGTGCCGATGGTCCGAGCTATGGTGACAGCGGTGAGAACACAGTCACCGGTTCACGGGTGGTACGTACCGGTGGCGCGATATCGTGGTGGTGGTTCGTGCTTTGCTTGCCGCTCTTGCGGCGGGGTTTGGCTGTCCAACGACGCTGTCGTCTACGCCGGGTGTATCAACCGCGTTAACACGGTAAACTGGGACGCTCAACGTTTGACGTTACCCCTGCGCGGAAGCATCCATCAGTGCTAAAACATTTTCGAAAAGACCCGCTGGAGTCCAGTGATCCGGCTGTTCGTATCAAAGCCATTTCAGAGCTCGACCCGGCACAGCCAGATACACAACAAAAGCTTCTCAAGTGCATCGACCGTTCGGTCGACGACAGCGTGCGGCTCGCCGCCGTACCCCGTGTTACCGATGCTGCAGCATTGGCAGATCTGTTGCCGGTTGCCAGTCTGGTGCTGAGCGATAACCCAGTGATTGATGCCGCTGCCCGACGTATCGGCGAACTCATTGCCGACGAGAGTGCCGTGCCTGCCAGCACGCTGGAGCAACTGCTTGATCGTGAAGGTACGCAACTCGTCATGCTGGTCGCTTGCCACGGTTGGAATGACAGCTCCCGCGAACGGGCATTGAAGAAACTACACAGTGAAAAAGATTTGAGTGCGGTGGTCGCCGCTTCCCGTTATCACGCAACGCGTTTATCAGCGGCCGAACGCATTACCGATGTCACGCTGATGGAGCAGTGTGTTGCGGCGGTGAAGTCTCGCGACAAAGTGGTGGGGCGTGCGCTGCAGGAGCGTTTGGATGAGCAAGCGGCAAAAGACCGCGCCGCCAAAGAACATCAGGACAGCGTCAATCAAACCATAGAAGCGATGCAGCAGCTGGCGGGCAGTGTCTGGTCGCCTCAGTATCACGGCAAGTATGTCGCGCTGACAGAGCGTTGGGGAAAACTGAACCCAACCGCCAACGAGGACACCCAATACCGAGAGGCAGCGGCGACTTGCCAGCAAGTGGTTGAGGAACGCGAGCACCTCGAACAGGCGCAGGCGTTTAGCAGACAATCACTGGAGCAGGCCTCTGCTTTGTTGACCAAGTTGCGGGACACGAGCCTTGAGACTCTGGAGGCGTCAGTCGCGGGCTTTCGGCAAGATCTGGTCGGTATTTTGGGGGGATGGCGAATCAGTATTGCGACTGTCGAGCCTGATACTGCTACCCGCACCGGTTTTGATCAGTGTCAGAAAACCATTACGCGTCTGCTTGATGTCGCAGGACCCATTGGTGATGCCTATCGCTTTGTGGCGGAGCGGCAGGCACAAGATGGTGAAGCGTCAACCCCTACTATTGCCTCTGGCGCCGTCCCCGCTGGCGCAAATGGCACCGTGCAGGATGCCAAAGCAATCGAACAAAATTTGACCGAGGCACTGGCGCGCGTTGACGATGATGAAGCGCAATTTGTCATACAAGCCAAAGCGTTGCAGGTTCAGGTGAGCGCCGGGCGCAAACAAAAAAACCAGGAACAGGAAGCAAGAGTTGCATCGATTAAAAAGCAGTTGGGCATACTCGACTCAACACTCAAGGAAGGAAAGTGGGGTGCGGCGCGTTCCGTACACACGCGCATTGAGAAAAAACTAAAACAAATCAGTCCCGGCAAACAGCAGCAGTCTCTGGCTGATCGGTTACAGCAGCTGCGCGTGAAAATGGATGAGCTGGGTGACTGGCAAGACTTTGCGGCGCGGCCGAAACTCGATGATATTTGTACCCGAATGGAGGCGCTGGCGCAAGAATCGTTGCCGCCGGCAGATGCTGCTGTGCGCATCAAAGCACTGCAGGAAGAATGGAAAGCACTTGGTGCAAGCCCGGCTGCCGGTGAATTATGGACACGCTTCAAAACTGCCTCTGACCTTGCGTACCAGCCGGTGGCTGTGTTTCGTGACCAGCAAAAAAATCAGCGTGAGCAGCGTACGCTCAACCGCATCAGAATTTGTGACGACCTTGAGGCCTACATACAAACGCTTGAGCAGACTGAACCCGATTGGAAACTGGTGGAGAAAACGCTTCGACTGGCGCGAAAAGAATGGCGTGACAACCGCATCAAAGACCGCAAGCCCGATCGAAAACTCGAAGCTCGATTCACAGAACTCGTGAGTGTTATTTCTGCCCGACTGGATACTGAATACGACCGTAATGCCTCAGCCAAAGAAGCGCTGATCGAGAAAATCACAGCGTTGGCGGCAGAACCGGTCACACAACATTCCGTGAACCAATCCAGGCGTCTGCTCACCGCATGGAAACAGACCGGCATTATGCGTCGTAAGCAGGACCAGGCGTTGTGGGAGCAGTTTAATGAGCAGAGTCGCACCATTCACCAACAGCACCGTGCGAAAGAGCGCGACAAAAACGATGCGGCATTGGCGCACGTTAAATCGGCGCGGGACATTATCAAAGCACTGAAAACGCTGGCTCGCGCAAGCGAACCTGACGAAAAGGCGTTTGCGAAGCTCCAGGAACAATTCCAGGTGCTACCTGAATTTCCCGAAAAAGACCGAAAATTTTTACTGCGTGATTATGATCAGGCCAGCCAGGCATTTGCCCGTCTGCGCGATGAAGTCAGTAGCCGTACAGCAGCTCATGAAATCAGTGAACTGGCACGACGTCGGGAACTCTGCGAGTCATTGGAGGCACTGATAGGCACGGCGCTATCAGATACCGAGGTGGCAGCCAACATAGCCGCTGTCGAATCCCAGTGGGAAGACGGTGCGGTGGTTTTGCCCAAAGACTGGGAGCGGCGTATACAAAAAAGACGTCAGAATGCGGAACAGGCGTTGCAAAATGGCCAAAACCCTGATTACGAGGCAGCCGAACAGGCCAGAAAAATGCTGTGTATTCAAGCTGAAATAGCCGCCGACAAAGAGTCGCCGGCAGAGGACAAGGTGCTGCGTATGGAGTATCAGTTATCCAAGTTACAGGCTGGGCTTGGGGCGTCAGCGCTTCAGGACAATGCCAGCGTCCGACGTGAACTCGAAATCGACTGGCAGTGCTTGCCCCCGGTAAGACCTTCGCTGGTGGATGTATTCGACTCACGATTCAACGCCGTTATACAACAGCTGGGGTAGCGTGCCTTCCACTCAAATATCCGAATCCGAACTGGCTAATGCGCTGGTTGAAAACCGGTTTGAGCTGAGTTTTCAGCCCAAAGTGAGCTTGCTCACGGGTGACGTCATTGGCGCAGAAGCGCTGGTTCGGCTACGACGTGAGAATGGCACTTTGGTGTTGCCGGATGAATTTTTGCCGTTAGCAGAATCTTCGGGTGTGTTGGGTCAGCTTGCATTGAAGATGCTGGATAAAGCGGTGTTAGCTATCGGCCGGATCAAGCAGCGCCACACCGGTATTTCGATTTCAATGAACGTTACCCCCAACGATCTCGAAGCGCACGTGGTCAGTTGGTGTATTGAAAAATATCTGGCTCATGAGAGCATTGAGCCTGAAGATCTGCAGATTGAAATCACTGAAAGTGTCGCGATGAGTAGCGTCGCCGAAGTTCAGCAAGATATTAAAAATCTGAATCAACTCGGCATTTCTGTACTGATGGATGACTTCGGTACCGGTTACTCATCCATTGACCGGTTAAGCCAGTTAAATTTTGCAGCGCTGAAACTCGACAAGGGTGTGGTGCAGCGTATGGGTACCTCTACCCGTAATCTTGATGTTGTAAAGTCGTCCATCTCAATGGCAAGAGACCTGCGTATGACGTCGGTTGCTGAGGGGGTAGAAGACGAGGGTGCCTATAATTTTTTGATGGCCTATGGTTGCGAGGAGGTGCAGGGTTTTTGGGTGTCTCGGCCACTGGAAATAGAGCAATTTGAAGCATTTCTGGATGATCATCCTGACTTTAGCGGGTCGCAAATTGGCCGGGTTCATCAAGCACTCTACAATATTATCCACTACCGAAAATCACTGATTGATGCCGCATTTTGCTGTACGCTGAATGCAGATACGGTGCTGCAAACTGTGTTTGATTCTGAGGTAGCACTGCCCGCTGATCAGTCGCGGTTTGGTCTTTGGTACTACGGTATCGGCAAGCGGATTGAACATACGACTGGGTACACAGAGCTCGAAGCGCCGTTTTTGTCGTTTCATGAATGTGGTCAGCGATTTATGCGCCAGCTCGGGTCGACTCGCAACAGTAATGCAATGCTGAACACGCTGATTGTTGAGGGCGACCGGTACATGGACAAAATTGTGGTGCTGTTACATCAGATAGAGCGCGAGCTGCTACTCGGTGGTCACGGCTAACCCGAACTAAATCCGCAGTATCTGTCGTATACTGTATCTCAGCGGTTTATAAAACCTCCGCACTACGCGCTTTTCTAATGGCGTATTCAATCTATTAATCCGGGCTTAACAGGGGCTAGGCAGAGCATGAACGTAGACGATCTTCGGTATCGCGGCGATAAAAAACTATTTGATGAATTACTGCAAGAGCGCGATGTTATTCGGGTCAACGAAGCAATCGCCAAACGCGAAGCCGAAGGGCCAACCGGTATTCGACGTAACCTGCTGTCAACGTCTGTCAGACTCAGTGCCCGCATGGCACCGGCCATTCATAAAATGGCCGATGAATGTATAGAAAAACTCTCAATGGATATCCCGCTTGAGCTGTATGTCTATTCAAGCCCAACCTTCAACGCGGCGTGTTTCAAACCTGAAGCCGGACGTCTGTTTGTGATGTTTTCATCTAGCCTGTTGGAAGGATTTACCGGCAGCGAATTGCGTTTTGTGATGGGGCATGAGTTTGGTCACTACATCTATGATCATCACGATATACCGATCGGTTACCTGTTAAAAGGACAACAACCGCCCAGCCCCAAACTCGCCTTAAAACTCTTTGCATGGTCGCGCTATGCTGAGATTTCAGCTGATCGTGCCGGCGCTTACTGCGCGCAAGACATGGCAGGAGTTGCCAGTAGCCTGTTTAAATTAAGCTCGGGTTTAACCAGCAATGTGATCGATTTTAATCTTGATGAATTTTTGAGTCAGGTCGACGAAATGCAAGCGGTTGACGCTGAGCCCGGTCAGGGGGCGCCACAAGGCGACTGGTTCTCTACCCATCCGTTCAGCCCACTTCGTGTGAAGGCTTTGCAATTATTTCACGCATCAAATTTAATGGAATCCGATGGCAGCAGTGTTGAGGATATGGATGTAGGTGTTCAGCGACTGATGAGCCTGATGGAGCCCAATTACCTCGAAGCACGCACCGATACGGCAATTGCGATGCGTCATTTATTGTTCGCCGGTGCGGTCGCAATCATCGCTGCCAGCGGTGATGTCGCGGAACAGGAGCTTGAGGTATTTGAGCAGTTCTTCGACAAGGGCGATTACAGTGATCGACTGGACGTTGAGCGTATCAAACAGGAACTGCCGTCACGGATAGCGCGTGTGGTTCAGCAAACCACGTTGACCCAGCGAATGCAGGTCGTACGTGACTTATGCATTATTGCCAAAGCTGAAGGCGCAACCATTCCGGAAGAGCGTGAGGTACTGGACAGTATTGCCGAGGGACTCGACGTGTCGCAGAGCTTTGTGTGCCAGACCCTTGAGCAGGATTGCGAACCTGACTAAAGAGAGCAGGATTGCGAACCTGACTAAAGAGAGCAGGATTGCGAATCTGATTAAGGCGCAGGATCGCAAACCGGTTGACTGAAACGCGTGTTGTTGAAAATCGGGCCAGTTGTATTACACATTCTCCCACGGCGGCACGGGTGTAAACTTTTCAACCATAAAGTCAGCGAACGCCCTGACTTTATTGCTCAGATGCCGTCGGTGTGGGTATGCAAGCAAAATGCTGGAGCTGTTGTGTGTGTGTTCTTCGAGCAGTGGCACCAGCTTGCCTGATTCGATATCCGGCTGAATCACAAAAGTTGCTAATCTTGCGACGCCAAGTCCCGCTTTCACTGCCTCATACAGCGCTGATGCGCTGTTGGTGTGGAAGTTACCCTTGACCCGCATAACACGCACACCGTTGTCGTCATTAAATTCCCAATCGTTAAACGGCTGAAGCGACGAGTGAGTCAGGCAGTTGTGTTGCAGGAGGTCGTCGGGTTTCATCGGCGAACCATTGGTTTTCAGGTATTCCGGTGATGCGCAAATAATGCGGCGGTTGACTGCGAGCCGTCGGCTAACCAGCGACTCATCGCTGAGACCCTCACTCATCAGAATGGCGACGTCTACACCTTCCCCCACTAAATCGACTTCTCGCTCGCTTAGTTCAAGCTCTACCCGTAAATCGGGGTATCTGGCCATGAATTCAGGCATCAGCTTAATCATCTGAATTCGGGCAAACGCCGAAATTGCTGTGATACGCAGTGTACCGTTGACCTTGTCATGCAGCGCCATAACGGCATCCTCTGCCTGACGGATGTCAGTCAGAATGGATGTGCACCGGTCTTTAAATGCCCAGCCTTCGGCGGTGAGATTGAGTTTTCGCGTGGTGCGTTGAAACAGCCGGGCGCTAAGGCGGTCTTCGAGTCGTGTGATGAGTTTGCTGACGGCAGAAGGCGTGAGATCAAGTTCGCGGGCGGCGGCCGAAAAACTGCCTAGCTCAGCAGCTTTGGAGAACACGACCATCTCTGTATATTTGTCCAAGGGTGTCTGTGTTACCTCACGAGGGTGTCTGACTTACCAGTTTTGCTGCATACTGTGACCAAATCTGAAACGGACAACAGTATCGATAATCCGGTGTTGGTTTCAGTTTTGAGCGTTAAACGTGACAGGATAAGTGTACCGGCACGCTAATGAATATCGAGTTATGTCAGCGACACTTCAAGTTTTACAGTAAACCGGCAAGCTGACAACTGCATATTCTACACTTTCGGCAAGATTTATTCACAACGCTTGCGTTAATCTGACCAAAAATTTGGCTTAGCGCTCAGCGCTTGTGGTGGCTGTTTACCGATTGGTGCAGAATAGATGCAACCGCCGGGCTATCTGCTCGCGGTCCACCCCAATCGGGCCAAACCAGAATGTGGTCAAAACAAAACGGTGCGAATGATATTCGAATTTTTTGAGCGCAAAATTGACCCGCTTGCGCCCGTGCCGGTCGTGCAGCCGCCACAAACGACCCTCGCTTTCTTTCGACACTTCATAGCACCGTTTAAAGGGGTGGTATTGGTGACGTTGCTGTTATCCGGTGTTGCCGCGATCAGCGAGCTGTATCTGTATCGATTCCTCGGGCTTATTCTGGACTGGATGGCCAGTACGGCGCGAGAAGACTTTGTCGAGACGCACGTAGTCGCGCTGTTACTGATGGTTTTTGTCACGGCGATTATCCGACCTGTATCAACGCTTGCCTCAAGAGCGTATATCAATTTGGCACTGGCACCAGGCATTGCGAATGCCACCCGTTGGCAGAATCATCAATACCTGCTGCAACAAAGTCTCGGTTATTTTCAAAACGACTTTGCCGGGCGTGTTGCACAAAAGGTTATGCAAACCGGTAACGCTCTTCGCGAAGCACTGCTCAATGTGATCGATGGCGCGTGGTTCATGGTGATCTACATGATTGGTATCGTTGCCGTGTTTGTTGAAATCAACACCACACTGTTGCTGCCGGTTGCTCTTTGGTCTGTGCTGTATCTATTGGTTATTGTGTTTATGGTGCCGCCGGTCCGCGCCAAGTCTGCTGCCTTGTCAGAAGCAACATCCGGATTAACCGGCCGGGTGGTCGATAGTTACACCAATATCCAGTCAGTCAAACTCTTCGCGCACAGTGAGTTAGAGGAGGCGTTTGCCGCTGAGGGTATTCGGCGTCACACGCAAGCATTCAGAACGCTGATGCGCGCTATTCTGGGCATGACAACCGTATTGACCGTGCTCAATACCGTCATGCTGATTGCCATGGCCGGTTTATCTCTCTATTTGTGGATGCAATCAACCGTCACCGTGGGCGAAGTTGCTGTGGCAAACGGTCTGATTATTCGGCTGAATCAAATGTCGGGATGGATACTGCGTACCATCACATCGTTATTTGAAAATATCGGTACGGTGCAAAACGGTATTATTACCATTGCTCAGCCTGTTGCGGTTAAAGATCGACCGGGTGCCAAGCAACTGACCGTGTCCGGTGGCGAAATCCACTTCGATCATGTGAGCTTTAATTACGGTGCGACCGCTGCGGTTATTCATGACTGTAATCTGACGATTAAAGCCGGTGAACGAGTAGGGTTGGTGGGCCGATCCGGCGCGGGTAAATCGACACTCGTGAATCTACTGATGCGTTTTTACGACACCGAACAGGGGCGTATCACGATTGACGGTACTGATATATCAACGGTCACTCAACAAAGCCTGCGTTCCTCTATTGCCGTCGTCACGCAAGACACCTCATTACTGCACCGCTCCATTGCCGACAACATCCGTTATGGTCGCCCTGAGGCCACCGATCAGGAAATGCTGGAGGCAGCGCGCAAGGCTTCGGCCGATGAATTTATTCCGGCGCTGACCGACCCGTTGGGCAGAGTAGGCTTTGACGCATACGTGGGAGAGCGGGGCGTGAAACTATCGGGTGGCCAGCGACAGCGCATTGCGTTGGCACGCGTCATCCTGAAGGACGCTCCGATTCTCGTGCTCGATGAGGCAACGTCTGCACTCGACAGCGAGGTGGAAGCGGTGATTCAGGCCCAACTCAACACTCTGATGCAGGGTAAAACCGTCTTGGCGGTGGCCCATCGGTTGTCGACGATAGCGGCGTTGGATCGGTTGATCGTGCTGGACGCGGGGGCTATTGTGGAAACTGGCACTCACGCCGAATTATTGGCGAACAATGGGTTGTACGCCAGTCTTTGGAACCGGCAGTCTGGCGGATTTCTCGGATCTTTGTAAAACATGTCATGCAGCAACGTTCGTTTGCCGCTATATACCTTCGGTAGCTAGATTTATTTTACGAGTCGTAAACAGCAGCAGAGGATCTGGTGCTATTGCGAACTGGTTACCGAATTGCCCGTCTGTGACATCGGTCATTTCCGATTGTGCATCGATTCACACGGCAAATACCTTGATCAGCGTAGAGTCAGGGATCGGAAAGTCAGCATCGCATAATAATAAAACTATGAAAGTATTTCTGACATCAGCTTATCAATCACATCCCATGTTGGATGTCATGAGGCAACACGCCGCCAGAGACAGCGTTGGTAACCACACCGTGGTGGACAGTGCTGAGGACGCCGACATCATCTTGTTTGTCGAGTCGGCGCAGTTTGACGATTATCTGTACAAACAGTTACGTCAGCATCCATTGGTGGCCCGTTATCCACGCAAAGTATTCATGTACAACGAGGTCGACAAACCGTGGTGTGCGTTACCCGGTCTGTATGGCTGCATGCCGAAGCGTTATTTTCAGTCTAACCGACAAATTGCGTTCGGGTTTGTACACACACCGAATGACTTTGTGAAATCTATTTATGCGAACGAGCGCAACATTGAACGTGAGTATTTGTTCTCGTTTGTCGGTGCCTTGAGTCATCGGTGCAGAAAACACATTATGGCGCTGTCCGAGCGGACACCGTCAGTGCAGGATACGTCCGATTTTAATGTATGGCACTGTACGGCTGATGTGAAAGCTTCACAGGGTCAGAATTATGCGGACATCATGGCAAGCAGTCGTTTTGTGTTGTGTCCGCGTGGTCTTGGCACCTCATCTTTCCGGCTGTTTGAAGCCATGGAAGCTGGTCGTGCCCCGGTGATTATTTCCAACCAATGGGTGGCGCCGGATTGTGTGAACTGGGACTTTGCCGTGCGTATTCCAGAGCACGATATCAACTCGATTCCTGCGTATCTTGCTTCTATCGCCGACGAGGCAGAAGAGCGCGGCGAGGCTGCGCGACGCGAGTGGGAAAAGACCTTCGCGCTCGACCGGTTCTTTGATACCTCTATTTCATCGGTTGCGACGCTGGCCGACTCACGCCAGCGCAGCAGCTCCAGAGTGTACTTGCAGAATCTGCGTAAAGTGCTGGTTAAGGGTGAAATGGAGTTGACCACCAAAGCGCGCAGGGTACGGGATAGGTTGGCTGGCATCAGCGATACATCTGCGCCAGCGCCGGACAGAGCAAAATCGCAGGCCTAACAACCTGTCAGCAAGACCCGCCAGCAAGTCTTGTCAGTCAGAATGGCTAAGCAGGAATGGCCAGTCAGAGCGGCTAGTTAGAGCGGCCAGTCAGACCTTCCGGGCCCCCGAATTTACACGCCTCAACTGCCACTTCGCAGACAATCTGTCGCGAAGTGAGTCTCAAGCCGATGTACTTAAACTTGCACGATTCCCGAGAGACTAAGTATTCCTAAACAAGACATCTTCAATGTTTGTTGCAGAATGGCGATGCTCCCAATCAAAATAGCGGATACTTTTACATTGAAAATTTAGGAATTAGAGGAGATCGGACATCCAGAGCCAAGAACTTTTTGATCAATTGCAGCAATAGCCAGTCTCCTCTGCTCTATGTTGGTAGCTTAAAAGTTGTGTCCTTGCTCAAATAGACCATTCATCATATTTCTCGCCGACTTCCGTCCGTCTTCTTTGTAATCTCTGGACGCTTATTAGCGGCCAGCTTGTCGTTCTCACGACATCTCATTTTTGTTGAACGTCCTTAG
>CALDUO010000056.1 GCA_937923745.1 uncultured Granulosicoccaceae bacterium | reverse complement strand
CCAGTCAGTACTGATGAAGTGTGAGCGCAAACCTGCGAGCTTGTTGTAATGAGCTCACACCGACGACACCTGATCGATACACTAAACCCGCGATTTAAAGAGGCGTGACCAGAAGGTTTTGCGCCGTGGTTTTTCGCCGGTTTCTTCCGCAAAATTGTCTTCCACGGCACTGACAATATCATCTTCAAACAACACGGTGAGGCGTCGGGCTTTGATGGCGGAGCCTGCCGGTCCGCGGGTATAGATAAAGTCCCAGCGTGTCGAGTTATTGAAGGTATTGCCCACAATAGGATGTCCGGTTATTTGACTGACTTCGTCGCGGGTGAGACCACTGGTGAGTGCATTTTTTTGTGTCTCACTGATCAGGTTGCCCTGCTGGACCTCAATTTTATGGGCCGGTGGTAACCAAAAGGGTTGCCCGCACCCACCCAGTAGCAGGGCGGCAGGTACCAGCAGGCACGCCCACAGTGTTCGGTGTTTGCGGCGAAGCTTCAGTGACAACCGATCTGTCTGCGCGTTGTCGCGTCTCATTACGTTCATCCAAATCCTAAGTAGACACACACTAGCATAGTGAATGTGGCGGCAGTTTTCCTGTTGGTTAAGCGTCGGAAAGGTCAAGCATCTCGACGGCATGCTGGCGCGTTTTCTCGGTCAGGGACTTACCGCCCAACATGCGTGCAATCTCAACCACCCGTTCCTCATTGGTTAATGCTTTTAAGCTGGTACGGGTTACTTTCTGTTTCACCGATTTGACGACCTTAATATGGTGGTGCGCCTTTGAGGCCACCTGGGGCAGGTGGGTCACACACAGCACTTGGGAGTGTTTGCCGAGTGAACGCAGAAATTCGCCGACGGTTTCGGCAACGCCGCCACCAATACCACTGTCAACTTCGTCGAAGACCAGTGATGGTGTGGTGCGCTTGCGCGTCGTCGACAGGGCGATAGCCAAACTGATGCGGGACAACTCACCACCGGAGGCGACCTTCGCAATATCCCCTGGCGGTATGCCCGGGTTAGCGGTTACCAGTAGTTTGATCTGATCGGAACCGTGCGGCGTCATTCGATCTTTGTCGTCGCTGACTTCACAGACAAATTGACCGCCTTCCATGCCAAGTGCATGCATCGCTTCACTGACAGTTTTAGATAACGCCTTTGCGGCTTTTTGTCGTTGTCGGTGTAGCTTGGTGGCCGCGTCACGATAAACCTCAAGCCGCGCAGTGAGTTCGGTTTCGAGTGCCTCGCGGTTATGGCCGTCACCGGTCAGCTCGGTAAGTTCGTGGTTCAGGCCAGCTTCAACATCAGCCAGTGCCTTGATGTCACACTGATGTTTTTTTGCAAGGCCATGCAGCTCGGAGAGCCGGTTGTCGAGCCACTGCAGTCGCGCCGGGTCAATGTCGAGTGAATTGATATAGTCTGTGAGTGTGGCTGTCGCTTCATTCACCAACACCGTGGCGGTATCGAGTGTTTCAACGCAGTCTTTCAGAGAATCGTCCAGCCCCTGTAATTGATTGAGCTGCCTCGCAGCCTCGACCAACGCTGCCACAGCACCTGAGTCTTCGTGTTCGAGTGATCGCAGTGCGAGGTCGCCGAGTTCCCGCAATTTCCCGGCGTTGGCCATACGATGATGGTCGTCTTCGAGTGTGTCGAGTTCATCGGCATTGATAGACACACTGGCGAACTCTTGTGTCTGGAAACGCAACATGTCGATACGCTGCGTGCGTTGATCGTGCTCTTGCTCGATGGCGTCTATACGCGTGCGCGTGTCTGACCATTGGCGGTAGCTGTCGGCCACACGTTTAACAAGGGTATCGTTCGGTAACATGCTGTCGAGCAGCGCGCGATGATTCTTGGCCTGCATCAGTGTGTAGTGTTCGTGCTGCCCGTGGATATCGACCAACAACTGCCCGACCTCTCGCAGCGTTTGCATGGATGCCGGTCGGCCGTTGATATAGCCACGCGACTTGCCCGACGCTGACAGTATTCGCCGCACGATACATTGATCATCGTCGTCCATGTCGTGATCCTGAAGCCACTGCCAGACGGTAGCATTGTCGTCGGGTATGAACGTGGCGCTGATTTCGGCACGATCACAGCCGGTAAGAATAGCGCTGCTGTCACCGCGGTCGCCCAGAACCAGTCCGAGCGCATCGAGCAAAATGGATTTGCCCGCGCCGGTCTCACCGGTCAATGCGGTCACGCCAAGGTTCAGATCAACTGCCAGCTCCTCGATGAGTGCAAAATTTTTGATGTAAAGTTGCGATAACATACCGGCGTTTTCGTTAGCCCCAGCTTAGCTTTTCTTTCAGAATTTGATGGTAGTCGTAGGCTGCCGGGTGTAATAACGTCACTCGCGTCGGATGCCGCTGCACTCTCACCATGTCGCCGAGCGTCGCCTCGTTGTATACCTGACCGTCACAGATTACCTGTACAGATTTTACCGCGTCGTCCCACAGATGGATTTTCAGGATGCTGTTAGCGTCAACCATCAGCGGGCGGCTGGTGAGCGTGTGTGGGCAAATGGGCTGCATGACTACCGCATCAATGGACGGGCCGACGATGGGTCCGCCGTTGGACAGTGAATAGGCTGTTGAGCCTGACGGTGTGGCGATAACCACGCCGTCGGCGCGCTGATGCGTGACCAGTTTGTCGTCAATGATGACGTCGAAATCCATAATTTGGAGCACGTCCTTAACCCTGACAACGACATCATTGAGTGCAAGCGACTCGGCAACGGGTTCGCCTTCGCGTAATACGGTAGCGTTAATCAGAAATCGTTGCTCTTCAATTCCGTTACCCTGCAGGATTTCAGTGAGCTCATGGAAATTACCGCCCGGAGGCACATCTACAAGAAAGCCGAGACGTCCGCGATTAATACCAATGAGCGGCATGTTGTAGTCGACCAATGCCCGAGCCGCATTTAGCAGGGTGCCATCACCTCCAATCACGATCGCGACGTCGCAGGATTCGCCAATGACGCTCATGTCGACGGTTTCGCAGTCGTCACAGAAACGCTTGGTGCTGTGTTCGAGCAATGTGTTGATGCCGAGCCCCGAGAGGTGCGCGCGCACCTCTCGCAGTGTCGCGCTGACACTGGCGTCGTTGTTCTTGACCATGAGGCCGGCATGACTGAATTTCAACATAAAACTAGGTTACCACGGTGTTGGATGGGTGCAACCGGCACCCGAACTGGTTTGCGCCGCTGCGGCACTATACCGCAGCTATATCAGGCGGCTGTGTGGATTGCCTGCTCCGGCGTGACACCCGCTCACATAGCGGCCACAGCCTGCCACTTCCATTTAAGCCCAAGGACTGCCATCACCCGAGTGGTTGTGTCGCCACCGCGCTCCTGACAGGCTTGATGTGCCGAAGTCTCTGTGCCGAAGTCTCAGCGCCCAAGTCTCAGTGCCCAAGTCAAGTGCCCAAGTCAAGTGCCAAGGCTTCGCATTTGGACATTACGTAGCCGATTGCCGAGCCCGTCCGGATTCTGTTGCCTCGACGCTGCTCTTTTCATTCTGCTGCTTCGCCCCCACATGTTTGACCCTGCGTGTTCGATCCAGCTT
>CALDUO010000055.1 GCA_937923745.1 uncultured Granulosicoccaceae bacterium | reverse complement strand
CAACAGCGCACGGGTCAGCCTTCCGGGTCAGCCTTCTGCCTGTCATACCAAAGACAAACCCTCTCAAGCACACCTGCGATACCGTCACAAAACGGCAGTATCGACGTGCTGTATACTCGGCTCAGCGGTACTGAACACCTCCACTACTACGGCCCAAAGGCATCAAGATGAGATCAACGCTCCTACACACGCTGTATAAGAAACTCCACGTTGCCATTTACGGGTGTTGTGCAATCATCCTGCTAACTGCGTGTTCAGGAAACTCTGGATCATCACCGACAGTCGCTGATGACTCTACGCCAGCGGCCGATCAAACATCCGACAGTATGCTGAACGACGGTAACGAGGTTGCCAGTGTTATTCCCTCTCAACCAGAGACACCCACGGCAATCAATCAACCCGTTCAGTCCATTGATTCCGGTCAGTCCATTGATTCCGTTCAATTAACAGAAACCGTTCAGAATACAGAAACATCCCAGTCTGAAGAACCTACTCAAGCCTCTGAAGATCAGCCAGTCTCTGCGACAACCACTGATGGTGACAGCGCGGCGTCATCGGATACCACCGATTCAATACCGCTAGACGTTGTTGAAGTGACTGTCGATATCATCGTGCCAGCGTATCAATCCAATGCATTACAAGTCAGGGTCGTGTGGGGAGATAAAGATCTGCAGGCCGCATGGGTTGGCGATGAGATGTGGACATTGGCAGATAATTTTCCGGTCAACACCGAACATGCACTGACCGTGTGGTTTTATGACAACAACGGCGGCACGACACTCGGAACAGCTGAACAAACGCTGGCAACTGACAACAACAGCACACAGATTGTCACTGTTAACGCCAATGATTTTGATACGGAGCGCTGGGATGATGATTCCGACAGTGTCAGTAATCTCGAAGAACTCCGTGTCGGCACTGATCCTTTTGAATCAAACGCACTGACAACCACTCCCGACCTGCAGGATGCTTACTTTACCCCGTACTCTGGCTGGTCTGCGTCTGCCGCCGAATACTATGAATCCAATATCAGAGAGCTGGACTTTCCCGTCGATATAAACACGACAGATTTTATAGACAGGCTCCCCTTCACCAGCGAAACCACCGTTACCACCATCGCACTGTCTGAAACAGGCAATGGCACCTACAGCGAAACCTATGATTTTTTTATTGCGCTGGATATGCCGTTTAACGAAACATCTGTTGCCACACGATCATCGGATAAAACTACGGTAAGTTGGTCTGGCACTGACAGCTTCTATGGCAGTAACAGATACTACGGAGCCGCAGAGCACCTGTTTGAAACTGTCAACACTATCAAAGGCAACACCCTTATCCAGCAGGGTAACGGCACCCTGGTATTAAAACGACATGCCTCGGACAACACCGGTAATACCCTCAACTATAACTACAATTTGGTGCTCGATCTTGACTCAATAAACGATGAGAACACCTGTAAAATTTTGTACGGTAGCTCGTATCACTCGTTTGACAATACTATTGACGACACTGGACTCGCAGAATCTACCATCGTTCGGGACGTGACAGACGAATACTGGTATTGGGAAGACACCTCCGCAGGGGAAACAACCAGTGGCAAAGCGATTGAACGCGAGGACCGGCTCTACTGCGACTATAAGTTCAATACAACCAGATAATAACCCATGATGGCTTCAGGACTACTTCCCTTCTAAAGAGAAATACCGTGCAGCCTTGTAGCAATCGGGTTACTGTACGCGAACAATCAGGACCTTTGAGCTTCCATGTCAGACAAACACCCTATTAATCTAAAAGAAAAACTCAACACCTTCAGCGAGCACTGGAGCCCAAAGTCAGTAGCATCGTTTAACGGCCATGATGTCATGGTGGTTAAAGTACAGGGAGAGTTTAATTGGCATAGCCACAGCGACACCGATGATTTTTTTATGGTGCTATCGGGCAAGCTGACACTACAACTGCGCGATCAGGATGTGGTGCTGGGCCCGGGAGAGATGTACGTCATACCAAAGGGTATAGAACACTGCCCGCTCGCAGAAGAAGAAACACACTTATTACTGATAGAGCCTGCCGGCACACCCAACACCGGCGATGTGAGCACAGCGGCCACTATTGAGAAAATATAAATCCGTCAAATATAAATTCACCGTAGAGCATTGGAATGCTGCGGTGCTATACAGTGTGTTCTGGTGGGCGTAGCTGTTGCTGAAAAAACCGAGCTAACGAGTAGGTTCGCAATAGGCTCAAAATCTCACTGACGCTATCCAACCGGTTTCTTGGCCTGATGCGATTGACATGCGATTGACATGCGATTGACATGCGATTAACTTACGGTAAAACCAGACGACGCCAACATTTCGAATAAACCTTTAGTCCTATGGCACCAGCGGCAACGGAATCGTCGGGTTCCAGGTAGTCAC
Source organism: uncultured Granulosicoccaceae bacterium (assembly GCA_937923745.1). Lineage (GTDB taxonomy): Bacteria > Pseudomonadota > Gammaproteobacteria > Granulosicoccales > Granulosicoccaceae > CALDUO01. The sequence goes on along the minus strand of CALDUO010000055.1, from coordinate 19,011 downwards.
GCACGCGCGCAGCTCCCACACGCTGCGGCATTTAATGAGGCCGCATGCGGCGCGGCACTGTTACCGGCACAAAACCACCGGGCAACATTCCGGGCAGTATATTGTTGGGTAGGAACTATTGCTTTAAATAAACGCTGCCGGTTAACCAGCCCCATCACACACACCCTTCCATCGCGACCTTAACTGTGTTTTGACTGTCGAACTGCCCTTTTGCAGTGTGCGCACGGCCATCGCTGTGTTGAAATTCAACGGTGACAACGCTGCCAGCCATTTCACCGCCTGTGACACGAATCTGTCCGAGATCTGACGCGGTCAGGCGATCATCTACGTCAATGGTAAATTGATACTGCGCATCGGGACCGAACGCATCAAAGTCAAGTGCCAGCGTATCATCGCCGTCTGCGGGTAACATTGCGTCAGCCAGTACGGCGGTGCTGGCGTCCTCTTGTCTGAACGGCTGAAACACTTCTACCCCAATACCACCTGATTCGGTATCAAAAATGAGCTGCCCGTTGGACGCGGTCAGATCGAGTGTTACGTTGGCCACTGACCAATCGCCCGAAGATTCGTTGGTGAGCTCAAAACGATCACGTGGTGCGCTCTCAATGAACCGCGCCGACAGCTGTGCGTCGCAGGCATTGGCTGCCACTGCGTCTCTCGTGGGCACCAACACCAAAAAAGCCGCTGCCGCCATGATGGCAAAGCCGACCGATGCAGCCAGCGATGCTGCTGTTTTTCTGATAACCATAGAGATAGGCTCCTGACCCGTTGGCCTGCACACCTGCGGCCTTTTGGTATGTCGTTTCTACGACTGAATTTGTCTGATCGATCAATAAATTCGATCTGCTTTCGTGGTCAAGCTTAACGGGAACCAACAGTGGGTGTACACTCGAATGTCTATCACTCAGGCACTTGTTCATGCTCGACACCGATTTCGCGCGGCAACACTTTCCCGCATTTTCCGAACCTTCACTCAACGGATGGGCGTTTTTTGAAAACGCCGGTGGCAGTTACGCCTGCCAACAGGTGATTGATCGGCTCACCCGGTTTTACACGCAACACAAAGTGCAACCTTATGCTCCCTACCCGGCCGCAACAGGCGGTGGTGACATGATGGACGCATCTTACCGACAACTGGCGGGTTATCTGAATGTGAGTGAGCCTGAAGTCAGCTTTGGACCGTCAACCACCCAGAATACTTATGTCCTGGCACAAGCCTTTCGCGCCGGGTGGCAAACTGGCGACGAAATCATTGTGACCAATCAGGACCATGAAGCCAATGGTGGTGCGTGGCGTCGGCTCAGCGATACCGGCATTGTGGTTCGGGAGTGGCAGGTTGACCCGGACACTGGCGTGCTAAACCCAGAGGACCTGCAAGCGCTGCTCACAGAGCGCACAAAGCTGGTCGCGTTTCCGCACTGCTCGAATATCGTGGGGCACATCAATCCGGTTGCCGATCTGTGTCGCATCATTCACGACGCTGGTGCCGTTACGGTGGTCGATGGTGTGTCGTATGCCGGTCATGGGCTGCCTGATGTGGATGCGCTCGGTACCGACATCTATCTGTTCTCGATGTACAAAACCTACGGCCCGCATCAGGGACTCATGGCGGTACGTCAACCATTGCTCGACACGCTGGCCAATCAAAGCCATTTCTTTAACGAAAAAGAGCTGCACAAAAAACTGGTGCCGGCGGGTCCTGATCACGCACAAATTGGCGCAGCCGGTGGGGTGGCCGATTATTTTGATGCCGTCTTTTCGCATCACTTTCCCACACAACAGGCAACTGCGGCAGAGCGTGGCCGTGCCGTTCACCAGTTGTTTCGTGATCATGAAGCTGCATTGCTACAACCACTGCTCGACTATCTGGCCGACAGAAACGATGTGCGGTTACTCGGGCCGCGTCACGCTAAAGAACGCGCACCGACCGTTGCTGTTGCGATCAACAAAGACCCACACGAGACAGCCGGGGCGCTTGCAACGCACAAGGTCATGTGCTCCAGCGGACACTTCTATGCCTACCGCCTGATTGACGCACTCGATGTACCGGTAAACACAGGTGCCCTGCGGTTGTCATTTGTACACTACACCACCCAAGCTGAGGTTGACCAACTGATCGACGCCCTGGATCAAACCCTCTAGCCCATGGCAACCAATCTTCATGAATGCCGCAGGCCAACATCACTAACCACACAACCGTTGACTGAAAACTGAATGAGTGACACAGGTTATAAAAGACTGACACGGGGTCGTGCCCGCGCAGAGCGCATTGCCAGCCGTACGGCAAAAGTGCAACCTAACCCTGCACCACCGGGTCCGGCAGGCGGACAGTATCAACCACTAACCGACGCTGACGTACAAAAAATAGTGGCCACGGCTTTTCATATTCTCGCCACTATCGGTATGGGTGATGTGCCTGCCGTCTTGGCCGAAAAAGCGACACAGTGCGGCGCAACACTGACACCCGAGGGCAGACTTCTGTACCCACAGTCAATGGTTGAAGACATCATAGACGGTGCGGCCAAAAGCTTTATGTTCTATGGTCGGGACAGCAAACACGACATAGAAGTCGGTGGCGACCGTGTCTATTATGGTACCGGCGGTGCGGCGGTTCGAACGCAAGACCTCGATACCGGCGACTACCGCGAATCAACGCTGCAAGATCTTTACGACTTCACTCGCCTTGCCGATACCCGCACCAATATCAGTTGGTTTACCCGCTGCTGCATCGCAACCGATATTCACGACATCCATGATCTCGACATCAATACCGCCTATACGCTGGCTGCCGGTACGACCAAACCCGTTGGCACGGCATTTACGCTGGGTAGTTCGGTAGACCCGATTATCGACATGTTCGACCGCGTGCTTGGCAGCACCGGAAAATTTGCAGAAAAACCCTTTTGCAAAGCCCACATCAGCCCGGTCATATCGCCACTGAAATATGGCGATGATGCAGTTGAAGTGACCACTGCCTGTATAAAAAGACGTGTGCCTATCAACGCCATCATCGCGGCACAATCCGGTGCAACAGCACCGGCGACTCTCGCAGGTATGCTCGCACAAACCACCGCAGAAACACTGGCTGCACTCATCATGGTCAATGTGTTTGAGCGCGGGTATCCGATGATTTTCTCTAACTGGCCGTTAGTCATTGATCTGCGCACGGGCTCGTTTGCCGGGGGCAGCGGTGAAATTGCACTGCTCAACGCCGGTGCCGCACAAATCAGTAATTGGCTCGGTTTGCCTTCGGGTGTTGCATCATCAATGAGCGATGCCAAAGCCGTAGATGCACAAATGGGCGCTGAAAAAGCATTGACAGCCGTCACTACCGGGCTAGCCGGTGCCAACATGGTGTATGAGTCTTCCGGCATGACCGCGAGCCTGCTCGGTGCATCATTCGAGGCGTTTGTCATTGATAACGAAATGCTCAGTCATGCGTACCGCATGATCCGTGGCATAGAAGTGAATGACGAGACCCTCGCGTTCGATGCAATTGAGCAGGCGGTCAACGGTGAGGGTCATTTTCTGGGGAGCATGCACACCATGGATGCGATGCAACGTGATCATTTTTATCCCGAGCTGGCCAATCGCGATGACCCGCGTACGTGGAGCGATAACGGTTCGGTTGCGATACATCAAACCGCCAATAAAATTGCGCGCGATATACTGACAAACCATAAACCCCACTACATTGACGATGTCGCCGATGCGGCGATACGTCAGCACTACAACATTTTGTTGCCACGGCAACACTAGTTACGAGGAACAGTCATGAAATCGCATGCGCGAGTGGTCGTCATCGGTGGTGGTATCGCCGGCTGTAGCACGCTCTATCACCTGACCCAAGAGGGTTGGACCGACGTTGTGCTGGTCGAGCGAGACGAGCTTACCTCCGGCTCCACATGGCATGCCGCAGCGCAGGTTACCAACTTTGGTGCTGTACAAACCATGGTTGGCCTGAAGTCACACTCCATCAAACTCTATAAAGAGCTCAGCACCGATCCCGACTTTCCGTTTGCCTACCACATCACCGGTGGTGCCAGACTTGCCCACACACAGGATCACCTCGACGGTTACCATCATTTTGTGTCGATGGCCAACGGTATGGATGTTGACTTTGAAGTGTTGGATGCCGCAGAGACCGTCAAACGCCACCCGCTGATTGATCCGACCGATCTCGCAGGCTCTCTGTGGGACCCGTTAGATGGTTACATAGACCCCAATGGCATCACGCAAGCGTTGGCACGTAAGGCCAAAGCGGCCGGTGCTGAAGTCTACCGGTTTAATCCGGTTGAAAGCATTTCAAAAAATCCGTCCGGTGAATGGGTGGTGCATACCAAAGACGGTGACATCACGTGTGAGAAAGTGGTGAACGCCACCGGTTATCGTGTGAACGAGGTTGGTAATATGCTCGGGGTGGTGCATCCGGTGATGTCGATGGAACATATGTTCTTTTTAACCGATAGCATTCCGGAAATTGAAGCGCTCGATTTTCAGGTGCCGCTGATTCGTTGCCCCAAAGACGACTTCTATTCGCGGCCGGAAAAGAAAGGACTGCTCGTCGGTATCTATGAACAGGGCTGCAAAACCTTTGGCATGCAAGGTATTGATCCGTCGTTTACGATGCAGTTATGCCCCAACGATCTTGACCGATGCCTCGACAACATGGAACGCGTGTTCGAACGTTTGCCGGTGTTGGCCGATGCCGGTATTCATACCATCATCAACGGACCCATCACTTACACACCCGATGGACTGCCGCTCGTCGGCCCGATACCCGGCGTTAAAAACGCATACGCCTGCCTCGGGTTAAGAGCCGGTATCGGTGAAGGCGGCGGTCACGGAAAAATGCTCGCGCAAATTATGGTACATGGCCAGGCAGAGTTTGATACCTGGTGCCTGGACCCAAGACGCCTGACCTCACACTGCACGGTTGAATACACCGCAAAAAAAGCGATTGAAGATTATCAGAACGAATTTCGGTTTCACATGCCGCACGAACATCGTCCGGCCGGACGACCCGCCAAACTGTCACCGTTATACCCGGTACTGAAAGAACGCGGTGCTGAGTTTGGTGTGGTCAACGGTTGGGAGCGAGCGCTTTTTATCAAACCCTCTGACGACTTCCAAGACGAACACAGTTTTCACTTCACCCCCACACAAGCCATCGTCAAGCAGGAAATAGAGACACTGACAACCACAGGCTCCATGATCGAGGTGTCCGGATTTGCCCGCTTTGATATTCAGGGAGAAGGCACAGCACAATGGTTAGACTCACTGACAATCAGCCGACTGCCGAAGGTGGGCCGAGTGTCGCTTGCGTATACCGTGAATGACAATGGCAGTGTGTGCAGTGAATGGACATTGGCGCGACTGTCGGAGGATCATTTTTGGATTGGCACGGCAGCCGCTGCCGAATGGCATGACCGCGACTGGCTCATGGACCGCCTGCCAAACACGGGTATCACCGTAACTAACCTGACCTCCAACATGACAACCCTGGTGCTTGCCGGACCGGTCGCACGCGAGTGGTTATCCAGGTGCTCACCCAATGAAGACTGGTCCGCCACTGCCCTGCCATGGCTCAGCGTCGGACAACGACACATTGGACAATGGCCCGTCACTGTCATGGCCATTAGCTATAGCGGTGAATTGAGTTATGAGTTACACGTACCCAATGAAGCTTTGGTACAGGTATTTCTGGCACTCGAAGCGGTCGGTAAATCATTGGGCACTGGCCTGTCGGGTCTGTATGCCGTGGAGTCCATGCGACTCGAGAAAGGCTACCGTCACTGGAAGGCTGACCTCATGAACGAATTTAACCCGTACGAGTCAGGCCTCGACCGGTTTATTCAGCTGGATAAACCAACCTTCGAGGGTAAGGATGCGCTGACCACGGCATCAACAACACCACACACCCGAACGTTCGTGGTACTCAACGTAGACTGTGACACGGCAGCTCCCCACGCCGGTGATTCCATTCGCGTGGATGGCCGTGTAGTTGGCACAATAACCTCGGCAGGCAGAGGGCTCCGCATTAACCAAACCATCGCGTATGGGTTTATTCAGCCAGACCTCAGCGCTATTGGCACTGCGGTAACCGTAGATATTGTTGGTACGGCACATGCCGCAACGATTGCGCCGGAGTGCCAGTATGATCCGGATAACACGCTTCAGCGCAGTGCATGACACACGCCAACGACGCCTTGCGCCAGCAGTTTCAGCGGCATCTGGCTAATCACGAGCCTACCCGTGCCACCGCGGAGCGTCGTGCTGCGGTGGCACTGATTGTGGTCGAGGGCGGACACGGTGCCGACCTGCCAGGGCTACCACACTACAACCACTGGCACACCGAACCCGCGCTGGTATTAACACGCCGTGCCGCAACACTAAAACGCCACGCCGGACAATGGGCGTTACCTGGCGGCCGTATTGATGCCAACGAGACGGCACTGCAGGCAGCCGTTCGTGAATCTATGGAAGAGATCAGCCTGACGTTGACCGACGACAGCTTACTCGGCGTGCTCGACGACTACGTGACACGCTCGGGTTTTGTCATGACGCCCTATGTGTTTTGGCCCGCAACCGAGCCAACCATGCAGGCCGACCCCACCGAGGTCGCCTCCATTCATCGTATACCGTTAACTGAACTTCAACGTCCCGACTCACCCATGCTCGATGCGATCGAATCCGGTAACCCTGACCGGCCCGTATTAAGAATGCCCATGGGCGACAACTGGGTTGCAGCGCCGACCGCCGCCATTTTGTATCAGTTTTCGGAGGTCTGTCTCTACGGCAGACACACGCGGGTCGCCCACTTCGATCAGCCAGCGTTTGCGTGGCGCTAACTACAGGAGACACGTGATGATCACCCGGTTCGATTCCCTGCCGCTCCTCACCCTCGTCACCACCCGCACCACCCGACTGTCTGTTCGGATAGTCACCGCGCTGATAGCGTTATGGGTTCTTACCCATACTGCAATTGCACAACAGCTGACCGCTGTCGATGGCGACTCGGCCGATGCCGCAGCACTGCTGCAGTTGTTAAACACACCCAATCATGTCGCGATCATGCGCCACACATTAGCGCCGGGTACCGGTGATCCGATGACCGTTGAATTGGGCAACTGTGCAACGCAACGTAATCTTTCTGCCGAAGGGCGTGAGCAGGCTCGAAACGCAGGCGCACTGTTCAAACAGCATGGCATTGAGTCAGCCGCGGTGTACAGCAGTCAGTGGTGCCGGTGTCTGGATACGGCAACGCTGATGAATTTGGGCACAGTAACCCCGCTTCCGGTGATCAATTCATTTTTTCGTGACCGGCAGAACGCACGGCCTCAAACCGAAGCACTGGCACAATGGCTGGTGACAGATAAACCGAACCAACCCACGCTGCTCGTTACCCATCAGGTCAATATCACCGCACTCACCGGTGTTTATCCGCAATCAGGCGAGGTGGTGATCTTTAGACTGGATGACCCGGAAAACAACAACCCGGCAAAAGACAACACACAACAAAACAAGACAGACCAGGCATCAGATGATCAGCTGCCGGTTATTACGGTAGTGGGTCGAATGGTATTTGAGATTTAGCAGCAGCTTTCACTACCAGGGTTTTGGTCAGCATGTCGTGCAGGGTTTGCTTGCGCGGTGTCACCAGTGCCATCAGCATACCTATTAACAGAATCACAACCGATACAATACGGCCGAGGTAACGCAATACGCCGCGCCAGAATGAAATGGGTTGCCCGTTATAGTCGGTGACAATGAGGCCCATCATTTTTTTACCACGTGTAGCCTGCTTGGCCGAGCTTTCCATCAGTGGCCAATAAATTAAACCCACCAGTAATGACACAAACAACATCACTGCATCGCCATTCACCCGTGTTTTCTCGCCGGTGCCGTCATCGATTTCGGCGTCACCCAGAATCAGGAAATACACAAACACAATAATCAATGAAGGTAACATCACCACCAGAAAATCGATGATAAAAGCAAAGAACCTCCTGAAAAAACCACCGTACAGGGACTTCTGGTTGTCAGACACAAACGTTACTCCGAATAAAAGGCATAGCTGATTTTGCTGTTATGTTAGGTAATGCCGAACTCTTCCTCACGGGCGGAGCGCAACACCTCATAGTGTTCGGCAAGCAGATCGGTTTTGAACACCACACCCAGTATATTGTGGTGCATGTGCTGGCTTTCTTCTGATCTTTCGTCACCCGGGACGCTAACATGCTCAGCAGTATTACTGTCGGCAATGACCGGCAGATACGGCACACCCTGGCTGCCCATGATTTTAAGTGCATTCACAACGTTGGTGTTCGGCTTGACTGCAAAGTCGGCGTCACGCATGTATTGACTGACCGGTTGATCGAATCCACCGTCCACCGCTCGCGAGACCAGTTCACGAAGATCAATACAACCCACCAGCAGTCCGTCTTCATCAGTGACCATCACCACACGATACCCGGCGGCAACCAGCTTCCTTTCGGCCTGGCGCACTGCATCGTCACGCCCCACCGTAACAAACTGATCACTGACGAGGTTCTCGACCGTGTGTGTCATGAGCAGGCTTATGTCTCGCCCGGCGGAGATATTGACGTTACGCGACGCAAGCTGCCACCGGAAGAACGAACTGTGACGAGAGGTTTGCATCACGGTACTGGCAATGGCCGCCGCGATCATCACTGCGATGGTGATGTCGTAGCTGCGTGTAATTTCAAACACAATCAACACGGTTGAAATGGGGGCACCCAACATAGCAGAGGCAACACCTGCCATACCCACAACCGAGTACACGCCTTGCCCCGACAGGGTCTCGGGACTGACCAGCGTACAGAAAAACCAGAACACACCGCCCAACATAGCACCAAGAAAAACCGACGGGCTAAATACCCCACCGGCAAAGCCGCTTGCCAGCGCCAACACGGTTGCAAATACTTTCAGCACCAACAACCATCCCAGATCAGTGATGACCAGTGATTCGTGTAGCGCCTGGTTCACCGGTTCATACCCAACACTCAGTATCATGGGATATTCAAGCGCAATTAAACCCACAGCAAGGCCTGCAATCGCAGGACGCAGCATTAACGGCACGCGTGTTGTCTCCCACATTGCGCGACACGCAATTACAAGACGAATAAACACAATAACCAACAGCGCACCGGTAACGCCGAGCAATGCAAACAGCAACAGTTCCCAATAGGAGCCAAGTGAAAACTGCGGTAAATCAAACAAAGGCTCGGCGCCATAGATGGTATTGCGCACCACAACGCTTGCCAGTGACGCTACCACCACCGGCGCAAACACCCGCAACGTGTAATAACCCACAATCACTTCCAGCGCGAAGATAACACCGGCAATCGGGGCGTTGAACGAGGTTGTCACGGCAGCCGCCGCACCACACCCGAGTAACGCAAGCGTCTGACTTCGGTCGAGCCCGAGACGCTCAGCCATCCATGCACTCAGCGATGCACCGATATGCACGGCAGGGCCCTCACGCCCCAACGGTGCACCTACACCCAGCGACACGCTGGTGGCAAACGCTGCACCAATGCCCGAACGAACACCCATCCGTCCGCCATTGACCGCACAGGCCTCCATGACATCACTGATACCGTGATAACGACCACCGGGTAACACATACAACACCAACCCAACTATCAACCCGCCGACGACCGGTGCAACCACAACGCGCCACGATTCGGCACGACCGGCAATGGATGCAAATTCGGTTTCTGAGGCACCACCAAAACTGATGTACTGCACCAGTGAGATTGCTTCGATCAGGCCGATAGTCGCGAGTCCCACCACCATTCCGATGGCACCGGCCAACAGGAAAAACAGGGGACGAGAGGCAGTCATGGTGATGGTTTCACCCGCCTAATGCGGATAGGGTAAATCAGGCAAACCGGCGCTGACACCCATGGCAGCACGGCCAAACGTTTGGCGTGCACCGGGCAAACGGTCGAGCGACAGTAGTCCGGCAGAGCGTAAATGTGAAAACGCCGGGTTGGCACCCCGAAAAATTCGGGCTAACGCGTCAGTGAGCGCAATGGTGTGTTGCTGGTCTTTTTTGCGATTGTCTGCATAAGCGTTGAGCACACTGGCATCACCCGGATCATGTGATGCCTGGGTTTCTTGTGATCCATGGGTTTCATGTGATGTAGGTGAACGGTGGCGAAGCGTGGCTATTAATGAGCCCATATCACGCACCGCCAAATTAAACCCCTGCCCGGCAACCGGGTGCAAGGTACGTGCAGCATTACCCATAAACAACACACGCCCCACACAGTTAACACGGCTATCGACCAAATAAAGTGGCCAACTACTGCGTGGCCCAAGCTCTATAAACCGACCGAGCCGCCGGCCGAACAGCTGCTGTAACTGTGCGAGAAACGCATCATCTGACAGTGCCAATAGATGCGAGGCGTGATGGTTGTCTGCTGTGAGCACCATGGATGCCTGATGTGTGCCCAGTGGTAATAACGCCACCGGACCATTGGCCGCAAACCGCTCATACGCAATGTGTTGATGCGGTGTGTCGAGTGTGACATTAGCGATAATACCCACTTGTTCATAGTCGGTTTCTCGTGACGTCAAATGACACCATTCACGCAGTGATGATCGTGCACCGTCAGCAGCCACCACCAACTTTGCAGTCATCTGCGACGTTACCGATAGTTGCTGAACGCTCAGCTGTGCATGGTCATCCTGCTGCTCGATGCCGGTGACCGTGCATTGCTGACAGTGAAACAACCGCGCCTTGTCAGTGGATGGGTCAGCGGATGCGTCAGTGAATGGGTCAGTGGATGGATGAGTAAATGAGTGCGTGGATGCGGCTTGATCGTGTTGCTCGGCGTAGTGATGGATACGCTGCTGCAAATGCTGTAGATATTGCCCGTTATCGATCACATAACCCACCGCTGGCACACCAAGCTCTTCAGCCGAGAGTCGCACCTTACCCAGGTAACCCCGATGCGATACATGCACCTGGTGAATCGGTGAGCTGTCGCCCGGCCAGCACGACAGTGCCGAGAGTATCTGGCGACTGGCGAATGACATGGCGGTGGTGCGCGGGTCGCTGTGCGCTTGGGTGCCTTCAGCCGACGCGGGGTCGGCGTCTATCAATGCAACCGTATAGCCCTGTGCTGTCAGTACATGACACAACGCCACCGCGAGCGTGCCACCAACCATGCCACCACCCACTACCGCGATATCAACGGCTGTCGGTATGGGGTGATCGGTGCTCATGGTCGGTTATCGGCGCGGCTTTTGTTGAGCCATTTCGGCTTCGATAGCACCAATGCTTTTGGGTACCGAGTCGGTCAGCACCTCATGACCTGTTTTGGTCACCACTACATCGTCTTCAATGCGCACGCCCAGGTTTCGGTAGGCTTTGGGGATATCTTTGCTGTCACCGATATACAGACCCGGCTCGATGGTGATGACCATACCCGGCTCCAACAATCGCCATTCGCCATCAATGCGATACTCACCAACATCATGCACATCCATTCCCAACCAATGACTGGTGCGATGCATATAGAAGCGGCGATAGGCTTCCTCTTTTCGGAGTGCGGCAGGTTGACCCTTGAGCAAACCGAGCTTGACCAGCCCTTTGGTAAGCACCTTAACCGCAGCTTCATGCGGGTCGTTAAAATGGTTGCCGGGTTTAACCTGTTCGATAGCTGCAAGCTGCGAGTCGAGCACGAGCTGGTAGATGTCGCGTTGTGCTTTGGTAAACGTACCGTTAACTGGCCACGTTCGTGTGATGTCACCGGCGTAGCCTTCATATTCGGCACCCGAATCTACCAACACCAGATCGCCATCGGACAGTTCGCGATTGTTTTCGGTGTAATGCAAAATACAACCGTTGTCACCACCGCCGACAATCGGTAAAAAAGAATGTGTGGCACCACGGCGTTTGTATTCACCGATGAGGCGTGCCTCGACTTCATATTCCATGTGCCCCGGTTCAGCCTGCTGCATCGCGTGCCGATGACCATCGGCGCTGATTTTAGCAGCTTTGCGCAACAACGAAATTTCAGCGCGGCTTTTGATCAAACGCATTTCGTGCAAATGAAAATCAAGCGACACGAATGTGCTCGGTGCTTTAAGACCGGTGCGTGGCGCATGCGCTCGGACACGATTGAGCCACCCCATCATACGGGCATCAAACGCCGTGTCGCGCCCCATCGAATAGAACACTTTTTGTCGCCCTTCCAGGAGTCCGGGCAAAATGTCATCAAGGTCAGAGATGGGAAACGCATCATCGGCGTCCAGCACCTCCGGTGCGCGCTCAACGCCAACCCGGCGACCATGCCAGGTCTCTTGCTGTGGGTCGCGGTCGCGACAAAACACGAGGTACTCGCCAGCGGGACGGCCGGGAATCAACACCAACAATGACTCGGGCTCGTCAAAGCCCGACAGGTATTTGAAGTCGCTGTCCTGTCGGTACCGGTATTCGGTGTCTCGGCTGCGCGTGCGTGAAGGCGCCGCAGGCAGTATGGCAATGGCCTCATTGCCCATGATGCGCATCAGGGTTTTGCGTCGGCGACGCCGTTCGGTTCGTATGGTTTTTGTGGTCATGGAGGTTACTGCAAAGTGGCAGGTCCGACAGCTTCAGTACGACCGCTGACGGGCTGTAGTTCTTCGTGAATCAGGAGCACGCCGACCCGCACATACTCTTCGAGTTCGATCAGTGCATTTTCGTCGGTTTCGTCATCGCTGGTGTCAGCGCCGGCGATGGTCGTGAAGTCTTTGACGAGCTCACGCGAATCATCCGGAAATGCTTTGATACCGCTCACACCCAGCGCATAACAAAACCCTGTGCACCAGGCGCTTAACGCACTGGCCTTCTCGGGCACCCAAGCTGCGCTGTCGTCGGCATCATCGTTACCGGGCAACAACAACCTGAAATCGAGATCGGCCGCATTGAGCCCGCTGACAGAGGATTCGAAGAGGTCGTCGAGCAGGTGCAGCGCACCCGCGTTTTTTTGCATCAGCTCGGCAGTAAGCTCACCGGTGTCAAGCAACTCGGCAAACCACTGGGTTTTGGCGCGGGTCACCGCCATGGCGCACACCAAACCCACCAGCACACCGTGCGCTTCAGAGGCCTCCAATGCGATGTCGAGATCCTGCATGGCCCGGGCAATTTCACGGTAGTCTGACATAGACCTTTGATGCTCCTGAAATAATCACTGCAATGGATGTTGCTCTGACGTTTAACCCACAGCGACCGTCCGTCCGCCGCAATTACCCTGCTCGCGGTTTTGACCGATCAGCCCCGCATACAGCGACCATGCAGTCTATTACCTGTCGCATCACTGACCCTCTGCGGCAGACTGCGACGGCGGGTAATGACGGTGGGTAATGACTTTGGCCCTGAACTTCTGCAGCACGATTTCTGCAGAACGACATACGGCACACGCTCAACCACACCAACCAGTCCGTCACAGCAGTCCAACAGGGTACGATGGGGAAGCAGTTGCACGGGTCGTTGCACGGGTCGTTACACGGGCGATTACACGGGTGCTTTCAATGACAGTAGCAGGACGGCTAATTAGCCTGATCAGCGTTCTGTCAGATTGGCCAAAACAGTATACAATGCGGGGCTGATACGGCACCACCCCCAGTACGACTTACACACGCGCTGTTGGCTTTTTTAGGGCTTGCTTTAATGAAATCAGGATCAGAGAAAAACCTCGAGACACCACCTCTGGCGCTTCAGCTAGACCAGTTGCAACAACGACTGCAAGACCTGATCAGCGTGTGCGACAAACTCCGTATCGAAAACAAATCACTGCACGAACAACAGGCCGGCCTCGTCGAAGAGCGGGCGCGCCTCATCGAGAAAAATGAAACCGCACGATCACGCGTTGAAGCCATGATTGTGCGGCTAAAATCAATGGAGTCCAGCCAGTGAAATCCGACTCAACCACGGTCAAGGTCAAAATCCTTGAAAAGGAAGTGCAAATAGGTTGCGCCAAAGGCGAAGAAAGCGATGTATCGCGAGCCGCGCAATACGTCGACGCATCCATGCGCGACTTCCGGGGGCGCAACGTGTCAGCCTCGACCGAAAAGATAGCCATTATCACTGCAATTAATATGGCTAACGAACTGCTCAAACTGCACACCGGCTCACCACCGGACGCGGACGTCCAGAAGCGCCTCGACAAAATTCGCGCCTCACTCGACGCAGCTCTGGCTGAATAAACGCATCTGTTTACACCTCGCCCAAACCTGCGTTATTCACGAGGACGAGTCAGGGTCAACGAGATCTCACTCCTGCCCATGACCCTCTGTTGCCTCTGACACACTGACGGCTCCAAGGCTTGTCAACAGTGTGTTTCGGGTTGTCAGGCACAGCACACAACGTTCGGTTACAGCTACGCATAACGATCACCCAATCGGGCCGGTTCATGCTACAGTTTCAGGGTATCGACTGCGGTGTTTGTTATTCGACTGGGTATATCCCTTGAGCCTAAGTACACACCCCGGGGTTGTGCTGGTAGCTGTTGTTGAGCATGTCCGCTACGGCGGAAAGCCTGAGACAGTTCCAGTCTTCCCCACCTGAACCGTCTGGTTCAAGGTAGCACATCGGAGACGGCATCCTGGTCGGTACACTTCTAATCTCTTGCTTTTGCACCTATTGATTCCGCCCATTCATATTAACACTGGGCACATCAACAAAAGCATATCAACAAGAGCATATCGACCAAGCCCACCAACAAACTCACACCAGCAAACCCTATAAAAACGACATAACACAGTCTGATGTAAACGGCAGGCCCAATCGAAACTGCTGCTAACAATTGGCAGTAAAAACATCGCAACAAGGCGCAAACATACGGTTGGAAGCAACAAAACCTGTGTGGCAAAATCTACTGTCACACCGACCCAGGCGAACACCCTGCTATGAGCAACATAACATCCGCACCTGCTAAGCGTGATGCGCTGCGAAAAACCATGAATGCCAAACGTGCTGCGCTATTGCCTGCCGACAGAGACCGTGCAGCCGCCGGGTTAACTGAACAGTTTCTGCACTGGTCGCGACAAGACTCGCTCGCGCACTTATTGCCTGATAACAACGTCTCGGTTGCGGGTTTTATTGCGGTTCGTGGTGAGATTGACATTGCCCCGCTATTGGCGACACTGCGACAAGCTGGCGCAACCACTTGCTTGCCTGTCATACAGTCCGCCAATTCGCATAATGATAATCAGAAAAACTCGATGGGCGACTATCTGAAGTTTGGCCCTTACGATGACACCACACCATTGCGTGAAGGACAATACCGCATCCCTGTGCCTGACATTGATGACGACGAACTACTGAATGCAAATACCCTTGATCTCGTGTTGGTACCGCTTGTTGCGTTTGATGCACAAGGCAACCGACTGGGCATGGGCGGCGGCTTTTATGATCGTACCTTTGAATACCGCACCACTGCCGAGTGGCATCACGGACATAGACGTCAGGCGTTTGTGGGTGTTGCACATGACTTTCAGCGGGTTGAGCAACTACCGGTACAACCATGGGATGTGCCATTGGATGCTATCATCACCGATACCACCTGTTACCAACCGGCGGAGTAGATGTTGAGTATGGCACACTGGCTATTTAAATCAGAACCTGACGTCTTCGGCATTGATCACCTGAAAGCGATGCCCGGCAAAAAAGATCACTGGGATGGCGTCCGAAATTATCAGGCGCGCAACATGATGCGTGATCAAATGGTCAAGGGCGAGACCGCGTTCTTTTATCATTCAAGCTGCCCTGAGCCAGGTATTGTTGGCACAGTGACCATCTGCAGTGCGCCCTACCCAGACCACACAGCGCTCGACCCAACATCAAAATACTACGACCCCAAAGCCACCGAAGATAACCCACGCTGGTACATGGTTGATGTGCGGTATAAAAAAAAATTCAATCGTGTCATCACCCTGCAGGAACTCAAAGAAACCAAAGGGCTGGAAGAGATGCCACTGGTCAAGAAAGGCAATCGATTATCGATTTTGCCGGTGTCAGAGAAAGAGTGGGATATCATTAATGGTTTAGTCTAACCACTCGATCATCCTGCACTCACCATTGTTCACAGTTTTGCGGTTCTGCATGCTTTATCCTGTGCCCCGGACATGGCATTCCAGCGCACCTCCAGGACTCTAATGATCACTCAATTCGTCAAATTTCCAGCATTGATGCTGGTATCATCGGCAGCTGTGGCAAACCCGGTAGTCACTGATAACCTAATTTCATGGCCTGACAACGGTTGGTACCAGGTTCAACAGGTCACTGACAACACCATCATCAATATTTGTGAGGGTGGCCGCTCTTGTGAGGTCACACCCGGCAACTACATCGTCATCAATCATACCTCCGGTGAGCGTTTTAACAGTGTGGTGCCAGATAGCAGTGCGCAAACCAGCTCCAACTCGCCAGTCGCCGTCAACGGCACCACTATCAGCTGGCCCGATGACGGCTGGTATCAGGTACTCAATGAACGCGACTATACCGAAGTGTGTGCAGGCACCCGCTTTTGCGAGGTCACACCGGGGTCGTACCTGGTCATCAACCATACAACTCAGCAACGATTCGACGGTGTGGAAATCCCAATGGATCATGCTGGACCGACCAGTGAATCTCCTATTGTTGTAAACGGCAGTAACATTTCATGGCCAAACGACGGTTGGTATCAGGTGATCGATCAGTCCGACTACAGCTCACTGTGTGAGGGCGGTTCATCATGCGAGGTAACACCGGGCGTCTATGACGTGATCAATCACACCACCGTTGAGCGCTGGAATGACATTGTAATCGACGACATCCATGCGCTCCTGACCCGCGTTGATATTGGTATTAACGTACCGCGCTATCAATCCAACGAGCTGCAGGTGCAAGTCACATCGAATGACAAAACCTGGCAAGCCTCATGGAGTCACGACGAAAGCTGGTTCGCTTCCGGTGATTTTCCGAGCAATAGCGAACAACAGCTGACCATCACTTTCTCCGACAGAAATGGTGACATTGAGCTGGGTCGTTTGCAACGGACATACAACACCGGCGAAGGCCCAACGCACTCCATCATCATCAACGCAGACGAATTCGATACACGTGCCGATACAGACGGTGACGGTGTCAGCAATTTAGCCGAGCTCATAGCAGGGTCTGACCCATTGGTGCCCGACAACAATAGTCTACCCATTCGGGGCATGTACTCCGGCTATGCAAACGCCCTTGTGCTGCAGCCTTACGAAGTGCCTCAGCTACGAAATTTGCCCTATTCTGCGCATAGTTTTGAGCCGGTTGGCAGTTCAGCTCTATCACCAACAAGAACAACCACTCGAACACTCGAATTCGACGCTAACGGAAATGGCACCCATTTCTACACCACTACGTTTAACTCAGAAAGTTTCTACTTTCTACAGCTCAGAGAAGGCACCAGAACACACACAGGAAATTCGATTGTCTGGAGTGGAGATGACTACTCATTCGGCACAAGTCACGAATTGGCACGAGACATTGACTTTCATGTTGAGGCCACACGCATCGACGAACAACGACTGCAAATAGACGCCTCGTATAACACAGAATACTTGCATCCATCCAAACAAGGCGAGTTTGAAGTGCAGACCTACAGCCTATCTGTAGTCACCCAATACGATCCCAGCACCTGCCTACCAGACCGCGGTACATTTACCAACACGTTTACGGATACCAACCAAAACTACACAAGAGTCACCACTCTCACCAAGAATGAAGGCGACGAGTATTGGCATGTGGTCAGAACCAGAAATGGTGAGGTATTCGATGAATACCTCACGCCTTGGTTGAACATGGAAGTTTACTGCCGGTACTACGGACTGGATTGATAGGGTTTTGTACTGAGCGTATCGATACAAGCTTGCAGCTGATAAACCCTGGTGCTTGTCAGCTTTATAGCAAAGTGCCATTTCACCCAGTCACAGTATCTTTATCTGCCAAATCACCTTTGATGATTCAGCTCAGCACCCATCGCCAAACTGCTCATTAAACACCAACACTTATCACCAGCTGATTAGACACATCATATTGTTCGAACTATATGGCGTTGTAAACTGCCATATCATCTTAACAATTCATCCTCACAGGGCGCGGGTTGTTTAATTTCAGTAAATGACATGCCTGATGTCGTTACTCACTGGTGACTTGCGCATAGTGTTGTACCGGCAATACTGATTCTGCCAAGAGAGAATAGCCGCAATTCTATTGAAGCTAGCTTTTTATCGGTCTTGAGCAGCACCCGGGAGTTGAAATCTCCTTTCCTTTGCAGTCACATGACCCAGCAACCGTTATCCGATATTAAAACGAGATTGCGTTTTCCAGCCATGCTGTATAAGCACTTCATTTATTGGTGTACGGCTTGGATAGTTCTTATGGTCTTCATTAGTATGTGATACCAATATTACCGACTCTTCTGCTCCAGAATTTTTTCTTAACCAAACATCAGGCTCTAATTCAGAATTCATCGAGACTCTTTGTAATGTGGGCAGACGCTTGATCCCCTATTCTGCTCGTTCAGTTAAAATTAAAGCTGCAATTTATTTTATTCAGTCGTTATGCTGGCACCGCATCGGCTGCATTTCAGCAACCCCGTGCTTACCTTCGTATACAAGTGAAGTTCAACCTTTCCTATGGCATTCATGATCTGTCGAGAAATACCACACTGACTACGCCCCGTATGTCGACCTACGGGCCAACACTGCCAGTTTTCGTATTATCCTATTTTTAGCAAGGCCACTTTGCTCACATTCCCTGGTTAATTGGCATTAAATATAGACAAATGTCGAAAGTATCAGGCCTACCCATCACTTAAACCGAAAAGTTTCAGCGACAAATGACCTGTCACGCCTACCGCAAAAACCTGGCATACGCCTGGTTCTCACTTTCATTACTGTAAAAAAAACCAAGGTCATCAATGGCTTTATTAAAACTCTCGCGCTCGTTTTCCGGGATTTGCAATCCTA
>CALDUO010000054.1 GCA_937923745.1 uncultured Granulosicoccaceae bacterium | reverse complement strand
GGCGTGGGGCAATCAGTGAGAAGGCACCGTCGATGATCAGGCGCCCGAGTTACACCCCAACGGGCTGGTGTAGAGGCACGAAGACCCATGCTTTTGTAGAAACAGAAAGCGGTGGGCAGCAAAGAACGTATACAGGAATACCGTGAAGGGATTGGTCAGTGTTGGATCTGGCAGACCGGTTGCTCCAACATGGTGCTTCCCTTATCGCCGATGGCTGATAGCCGACGACTGAGGCCGACGACTGAGGTAGTCAGTGCGTGTCAAAGGCAAAATAGACGTAAAGTCATGGAGGTTGCCGCTCATGCGGATCTGCAAATTTCACATAAGTGCAGTAATGGCAGGGATAGTGGCAGTCAGTGAAGACAGGTTGTCAACACAGGTTTTTAACACAGGTGAAAGATGCTAAAAGCACTCGCCATTTCAAGATAATACTGTGGTCTTCGGTTCGCCGTTTAACGATGAGATCTACCGTTTTGGATTATGGCTGTCCAGAGTTGTCTATTTAATCATCCTGGTGATGCAGTGTCGGTGTCCTGCTTTGGTGGGGGTGGCGTTGGCAGGTGTGGCGTTGATTGTATGAGTAGTTGAGTATAGGCATGCTGTGGGTCGGTCATAACGTTTTCTGTTTCACCCTGTTCAACGATCACGCCTTCTGACATTACAATCACACGATCGCAAATGTATCGCACGACATCCAGATTATGCGTAATGAGCAGATAACTTAAATTCTGCGATTCCTTTAGCGCCACTAACAAATTAAGTATTTGTGCCTGCACTGAAACATCAAGGGCGGAGGTAGGTTCATCGAGCACAATAAGCTTTGGCTTCAGTGCCAATGCTCTGGCTATGGCAATGCGTTGTGCCTGCCCGCCGCTTAATGTGGTCACTCTCTGCGTCAACGGAATATCTGCCAACCCGACCTGTGCCATCAGATTAGCAACACGTTCCTGTCTATCGCGTTCACGCATATTACCCGCGGTCTCTAAAGGCTCTGCTATTAACTCGTAAAGTGTGAAGTGTGGGTTTAGTGACAGATAGGGGTTTTGGTACACCATGGCCATAGCCTGTCGGCAGTGCTTTTTCTGCTGTCGGTTCAGTGCGTGTATGTCGATACCGTCAAACTGTACGTCGCCTTCCTCTGGTGTGAGCATACCCGTGATGCAACGGGCCAGTGTGGTTTTGCCGGAACCCGACTCTCCTACCAGGCCAACCGTCTCGCCGTGACCTATGTTCAGCGATACCTGCTTGAGTATATCGGTGGTCGATGTTCGAAAAAAACCGCCAGAGGTCCGGAAACGTTTTACCAGGTTATTAGCGATCAGCAGTTCAATCATGATCAAACCCGCTATTGAGATAGGACGATGCCACAGTGGGTAGTGGGTTGCCCCGTTGATGTCGTGCCGGACTGGCGGCCAATAGGGCTTTCGTATACGGATGGTGTGGTGCCTGAATAACAGACTGCACGGTACCAGTCTCGACAATCTCACCGTTTAACATCACGACCACACGATCACACACCTGTGCGATAACGGCCAGATCATGACTCACCAGTAAAACGGAAAGCGCGAGGTTGTGCCTGAGCGACTGAAGCAGATCAAGAATTTTTGCCTGAACACTCACATCCAGTGCGGTTGTTGGTTCGTCAGCGATGAGCACCTGCGCTCCCGCTGACAGTGCCATTGCAATAACAGCACGTTGCTGCATGCCACCTGAGAGCTGGTGCGGATAACGTTTGGAAACTCTCAGCGGATCGGGTAAGCCCACCGCGTCAAGTAGCTCAAGAACAGCAGTGCGTCTGTTGTGCCTGTTTTTATCGGTATGCTGTTTCAGTACAGCATCAATGTGTGCCTGTATCGTAAACACCGGATTAAGCGCTGCGGCCGGATCCTGGGAGATCATCGATATCAGGCGGCCACGAACTGAAGCGGGTGATACAGACGTTAGGTCCAGTGAGTCTAGCTGCAGCCGGTCTGCAGTTCGGTGTGCACCGGCTGGCAGTAAACTCAATAACGCCGAGCATGTCATGGTTTTGCCGGACCCCGATTCTCCGACGATGCCCAGTATTTCTCCTTTATTCAAGGTCAGGGACACACCCTTGACCACGTGGCGGTACCCTTGCCCGTGGGGTAACGTGACTGACAGGTTATCGATATCAAGATAGCTCATCAGCTGGGCTCGTGATTCGTCGCGCGACTGTGCTCGCTTTCCCTGCTATGACGTATGCTGTCTCCCAATAGGTTAAACGCTAGTGCTACAGTAAATATGGCGAGTCCCGGAAACGTGACATACCACCAGCGGTCGGGAAAGTAGACGCGGCCTTCACTAATAATCTGTCCCCAGTCAGGTGTTGGTGGTGGAAGCCCCAATCCTAAAAAGGAGAGTGCTGCCACTGTCAGTATGGCTGATCCCAAATCGAGTGTGGACTGAATCATGACAGGTGTACCTACAAAAGGCAGTAGATGACGGCGCATGATTGTCACCGGGTGAACACCCATAAATTCAGCCGCTTCAACAAAGGGCCGTTGCCGATAGCTAAGCACCTGAGCTCTGGCAATTCGGGTATACCAGGGCCACCAGCCAAGACCAATGGCCAAGACCAGATTAAGCAGCCCCGGCCCAAGCAGGGCAGACAGGAATATTGCCAGCAATAACGGTGGGAAAGCCAAAAATACATCGACGACGCGCATAATCACTTCGTCTACCCAGCCCCCAAAATACCCCGCTATGATACCCAGCGGTGTACCAATAATAACGGCAAGGCTGACGACCAGCACTGCCAGCAGTACGGACAGTCTTCCACCATAAAGAATACGTGCCCATAGATCTCTGCCCAGACGGTCGGTGCCCATAATGTGTTCACTGGAAGGTGCAACCAGACGATCAGGGCCCGGAGTGCCGAGACCCTGTTCCGGATAACCGGTCAGGAACGGTGCCAGCGCAATACACCCAAGGATGACGGCTATAACCACAAAGCTGAGTGTGCCAACCCGGTCTAGTCCCCACAGTGAGAGTATGGGTCTGGGTCCGGGTCTGCGGTGTGTTGGTGCAGCGTGCCTCATCGTCAGCTCAGTCTTACTCGAGGATCGAGCATTGCCTGTGCAAGATCAACCAGAAAATTGATCCCTACGTAAATGACGGTGCCCACCAGTGTGACAGCCATGATGACGGGGAAATCAACCGCCAGAATAGCGGCTGTTACATAGGCTCCCAAACCTGGCCAGTCGAATATAACCTCAACCAGCACTGCACCGGTCAATGAAAAAGCGAACGTTAAACCCAACACGGTCAGTACGGGAACAATAGCGTTTTTAAGGGCGAATCGAAATAAAATGGTTGATTGACTGAGACCCATAGCGCGAGCCGTCGTGATATGCCGCTCGCTCATGACGGCACCCATGGCACCACGAGTCATTCGTAATGCGAGGCCAATAGGGTATAGCGAGAGTGTGAGTGCAGGTAATATCAAATGGGCAAACGCATCCCGGAACGCTACCCAGTTGCGGGTAATCAGTGCATCGACGGTTCCCATGCCGGTAATGGATTCAATCGGCGAAAAAAGCATGGTTTCAGTCGACACCCGCCCTGACAGTGGAAGCCAGTTAAGCCATTTAAAAAAGACCAGCTGTAGAATCATCGCAACCCAAAAGCCCGGTATGGATGCCAGCGAAATGGCAAACAGTCTGAGCACCTGATCAAGTTTGCCTTCAGGGCGAGCCGCAGCAATCACACCCAAGGGTATACCTATCACCAGCGCCAGAAACATCGCCGCCACTATCAGTTCGAGTGTTGCAGGTAAAAACCGTGCGATATCTGCACTGATCGGTTGTCTGGTGCGAAACGAGACACCAAAATCGCCACGCAGTGCATCACCTGCGAACGTCAGGTATTGAGAAACCAGTGGTTTATCGAGCCCGAGTGCCAGACGGGCTGCGTCGATTTTTTCAGCACTGGCGCGTGGCCCTGCATACAGGGCTGCCGGGTCGGTGGGTAATAGTCTGGTTGCTAAAAAGGTGATGATAGATACGCAGACAATCACCACCAGCGTCATGAGCAAGCGTCTTAACAGTGCTGATAGTGTTCCCATAGGCCTGTATTAAATTCCCATTGCGCGCCACACACTGTGTGACGCGCAAGCGCGGTTATCGGGAGATCTGATTCAGGAATACGACATTGGTATAGGCCGGGTTTGCCTGATAGCCTTTTATCGCATTGCTCACGCCGTAAACACTTTGCTGATCATATAAAAAGACGGCCGGCGCATCGGCAGCGAGCACGCGAGATGCCTCTTCAAAGGATTTGGCAGACGCAGCGGCATCGGTCGCCATCGTGTCTGCACCTTCATCTACCAACGCATCAAAGGCCGGGTTTTGATAGTAAGACAGATTGTAATTGATAGTGTCTTCACTACGGAACAGTGACGAGAGAAAGTCGAGCGATGTCACATAGGTTGGCCACCAGAACATCATAAAAATATCCTGGGCTGAAGCGGGATCGGCAGTTGCCATTTCATACTGTGCTTCCCATGACATTGGCTGCAGTGTCAGGTTAACACCAATTTCCGCGAGCGTAGCTTTATACAGTTCTGCAGCTTTTTGTGGCTCGGGTAATCCGGTGGTGTAGGTCACGGTGAGGTTCAGGCTATTGTCCTCAATACCGGCGTCGGTGAGTAATTGCCTGGCTTTATCGAGGTCCTGCGAGAACTGCATGGCATCGCTGGCATGACCCGGCATGCCTACGGGAACCGCGCCACGCGCCTGAGTAACCTGTCCTGCCATAATATCGTTAACCAATAGATCATAGGGGTAGGCGTAAGACAGCGCCTGTCTGACTGCAAGGTTGTCGAGCGGTGGCTTAGCCGTGTTGTACATACCAAAGAAATTCTGGAACGCGTTAAACCTGACCACTGAGACGTTTGGGTTTTCATCAATCTGTGCAAGGTTGTCTGTTTCGAGATTTTCAGACCAGTCACTCTTGCCACCCAGCAGACGCTGCTCTCTTAACACTGGGTCTTCGACGATATCGAGCACGGCGATATCAATACCACCTTCGGGCTTGTCGCCCCAATAGTTGTCAAAGCGTTGCAGAATTGCCTGCACGCCAGGTTCGTAGGCGCGAATAGTGAAAGGGCCAGTGCCTGCAGCGTTACCGGCATTAAACCAGTCACCTGCTTTGTCACCTACCGAAGGGCTTACCATCCATGCGTTGTAGGCAGAAGATGCAATTAGCGCAATGGGGGATGGGTCTGACAGTTTGAATACAGCGGTCAATGCATCGGGAGTCTCCACTGACTGTACCGCCCACCAGATCCACGATGAAGCACCTTCGAGACGCTGCGTACGTTCTATGGAATATTTCACAGCTTCCGATGTGAACGGGGTGCCATCATGAAAAACCACGCCGTCACGCAGTTTGAATGTCCAGGTTAACTGATCTTCACTCACGTCCCAACTGGTCGCAAGGCCAGGCATCAGATCAGCGTCGCCACCGTCACTGCCGGGTTGCCACCAGACCAGTGGCTCGTAGACGTTCGCCAGCACGGCTATTTCGCTGGACGCCGCTGTGCTGGGATCAAGATCGATGAACCCTGAACTGTAGGTTGCTGTGAATATAGAAGGTGACTGGGCGAGTGCGGGCAGTTGTATTGCCAGCACACTTGCCACTGCGATCAGTAAGTGTCGTATCAGTTTCATGAAATGCCCTCAGGGTTAGACGGTGGGTCTGTGTGGAGTGTTTCTATGGGTATAAAGTCAACGTTAAATCCGAAGCACCTGGGACCTACGACAGCCAGCGCCTCTGGTGTTCTAAAATGATGTGGACAACCAATGCCAATGACAGTTACGCGCTGCCCGTATTGCAGCCGCTCACCGTTAATAGGCATGCCTGTTTCAGTGTCGAGTATGGTGATCAGGTCAGGCACTGATGCCAGTACTCGACCCTCCTGCATGAGGGTCAGGTATTCGTTTTTAATGTCAATGTGATAGTCGTTACCATCGTGTTCTGAACGAATGGTGGCATAGCCGATATCGTAGCCTCCCTCGACGGAGGTGACCTGGTCTGTGACAGTGCCCGTCACCAACGTCATTACTCGCCCGTAGGCGGTGTCTGAAAATAGCTGTGCGATGGGTTCCATCAGTTGTGCAGCGTTCCCGTGACCCTGATTGAGCACGGCGCCAATAGCAATTGCCAGGGAGACGGTGTTAGGTACGAGGCAGTGGCTGAGTTCAGCGGCTGTCATGCAGAATTCTACCGTCGTGATCATGCCGCCCCGTTGCATGGCAAACCTGCGAATCTGTTCTTCGTAGTCAAAAACATCCATTGCGTCGAACAGTTGGCTATTACCGGCATAGTCCAGTGCGACTGACGGGGTTGGCGAAATACCCGCAATGGAATACGTCATCATCTGAACCTCTGGCAGCGCGCGCCCCATACCGTCGCCGTCTATAAGAGGTATACCGGCGGCGGCTGCGGCGGCAACGGGAATTAACGAATTTCCGCCGCCTATTTCAAACGCTACGATGGCATCAATGTGTTGACCTGTGTGTGCCTGATAGGCTGCCAGTGCTTTGGCAGGATCATCGACTGATGGCAGTAGTTCAAGGCTGGTGGTAGGTGCGCCAACAGCGCCCACTGCAACAATGATTGCGTCGTCGGCCAGCTCCTCCATAGTAATGAGGTCTACAGAGACGTCATCGGCAAGCGCCTGTCGGGCGCAGAGCATACTCAGATACGGGTCACCGCCACCGCCCGTTGCCAGGAACGCCGCACCGGTTGCCAGGTCATGCAGGTGTTGTTGTTGAAGCTTCATGACACTTGGGCCTGGTGGACGTTGTTGAGTAATGCCACTTCACCGACGACTTTTACTCTAATTCGGGTTGCACCGTTATCCATATAGGGAATGGCAACCTCTTCAACTTCGTTGACACGTAACGTATGACTGTCTGCGCCAGCGGCAATCGCTTTTTCGCACGCTTCTTTGCGCACCTGACGTATGGCCTCCTCACGAGGTAGGTGGTCGTATGAGACAAACCGCTCGGACTCGCCGCCAATGTTCGCGATGGCGGCGCCAATAGCATTCGCCACGTCGGCGTGCTGTGGACGAATGACATCAGAGTCGTCACCGATGTCATCAGGTGCAATGAAGGCACCGCCTCCGACCAGAATGACGGGTAACGTGTCTTTTCCAGGATTCATCTTCCGGATACCCTGGTTTAACAGCCGTGCCATTTCAGTCAATCCGTTTGTTATGACTTCGCGGGGTAGGGACTCGACGGCAGTTGACGCGCCGATATGTGCTTTGCCGGCGGCCACGGCAATGTCGGTAGATGTGAGTGTCTTGCCACCAAACACCAACCCCTCACTGATCAGTTGATGACCTACGGATGATGGGCCAACTGTTTTGCCGTCTGATGAAACGAGACTGCCACCACCAAGTCCAATCGCGAGGATGTCAGGCATTCTAAAGTTGGTACGAACACCACCGACGTCAACCACCAGGTGTGATTCACGGGGAAAGCTATTGCGCAATACACCAATGTCTGATGTGGTGCCGCCTATATCGACAACAATCGCCTGTTGAATCCCGGTTAGTTTGGCAGCTCCCCGGAGCGAGTTGGTAGGGCCAGAGGCGAAAGTGAGCGCGGGGAAGCGCCGGGCGAAAGCAATATCCATTAACGTGCCGTCGTTTTGTGTAATAAAAACGGGACATCCCGGTAACAGCGTCTGTACAGCGCTCTGCATGGCGGAGCAGACTATGTCGGCAAAACTCATTAATGATGCATTCAGTAGCGTTGCATTCTCGCGTTCCAGCAACCCGATCCGACCCAGATCATGTGAGCAGGTGATGTTCAGGTAAGGCAGACGTTGTTTAAGGCGCTCGGTTACATGTACTTCAGGTGATGCGTTCATGGGTGAAAACGCTGAGGTGATGGCTACAGCCTGAATGTCTTTTGAGGCGATATCGTCAATGACGGTGTCAAGCGCCGTATCATCAAACGCTGCCAGAGGTTTGCCGTCATACAGAAACCCGCCGTGCAGCTCATAGGTATCACCGCCTATCGCTGACGCTATATCAGCGGGCCATCCTACAAAAGGAGGTAGTCCACGACCTGATGGTGCGCCGATTCGAATAGCAGCGACGGGTGCCAGAGATTTTCGTTGTACGACTGCGTTGGTAAACTGTGTCGTTCCGATCATAACCGCAGTAGCGCGTATGGCATCGGGTGATTCTTCCAGCAGTGTTGTCAGCACCTCGCAAATGCCGCTGGTGACGTCCTGGCTGGTCATGACCTTGTGTGATGTCAGAATTGCATCATCTTGAAGCAGCACCGCATCAGTATGGGTGCCGCCAACATCAATGCCTATGCGCATAGCATGCTACCCGGTGAATGATACCTGTCACGAGTGTACGCGAGACAACGCTAAAATTTTGTTCGAATATTAGGTCCCAAAAGGCCCATTTCCGGTGTATTGGTGCTGCCATATCGAATAAAATTCAGGTGCAAAGGTGCGAGCACGGGGCAATAAAACCTGTGATCCCGATATCCCCAAACCACTGAACGAGACCCACATGGCTTCCAGACAGTCCAGGCAACAGAGCACCGTTAAGCTTGACTCGCTCAACCGGAAAATACTGACACTCATACAATACAACGCTGATATCACCAACACAGACCTTGCAGAGCAGGTGGGGCTATCACCGGCCGCCTGTTCCAAGAGGGTCTCGAATCTGCGACAGGCTGGATTGCTTGTCGGTTTTCATGCTGAAGTTGATTTAAATCGAATGTGTGAGCATGTACTGGCGTATGTAGAGTTCACACTACACACCAACGATCCGGCAACACGACAAAGATTTTCTGCTGCCATCAATGAGTTGCCAGAGTTTATGGACTGTCTCAGACTCTCGGGTGATGTTGACTACATTTCGTTTACCTGCTGCCGAGACGTTAAAGCACTGAATCAACTGTGTGACACCATGGCAAGCGACACCAGTTTAGGCATCAAAAAAATAAACACCAGAATTATCGTAGAGAGGGCCAAGTGGTTCTTGGGTTATCCCATTGATCGGCTTAAGTGGTTACAGGAAAGTGACGGTAATGGGTAATACGAAGGCTTAAATAAAGGCCTGATTCTCTGTTACTTTTACTACTCACTGTAGTGGTTCAGACGTTAGTTATCGCGCCTGCTGTAGCGAGTCGATTTGTAACCATCCCCTCAAATAGGTACATAGCATCTTAGAGTCTTCCATCGTAAAACGCACGAATGGAGAATGAAGGATGAAATGCACAGAAAGTCAGACCGTGAAAGCACTCAAAGAGGTTGAAGGCGGTAGGAATGTAAAAGAGCTGTGCCGTGAGTATGAGATATTGGACGCGACCTACTACAACTGGTGCTCAAAATACGGTGGAGTGGAGCCACTGATGTCAAAAGCACAAAGGGCTTAAGGCAGAGAGCCAGAAACTCAAGCAGATGTATTCCTGGCTCTGTCTGTACAACAAAGCGCTGACGGAGACTGTCGAAAAAAAGCTGTAAAGCCAGCAGTACGCAGAGAGCTCGTTGACTTTGTGACGGGAAATTACGAATTCAGACGATCGAGTTCAGTCAATCGAGTTCAGTCAATATAGAGCCTGCAGACTTGCTGGCATTAGTGCATCGGTGTGTCGATACCAACTCAATACAGCCCGTGAAAAGGAAGTCATAGCCGGTTTGCAGAAAGCTGTTGAAAGATACCCTGCCGATGGTTTTGGGAAGCTATTTAAGATACGCCGGCGATGGAATCATCCCTGGAATCACAAGCGGACTCATCGGATCTATTGCCTTTTAAATCTGAATACACGGCGACGGGGAAAGGAACGCCCGCCATCCAGACGGGCTGTTCAGGTGGCCCAGCCATTGACTATTAATGGCTGACTTAACCCCATTTTAATCCATGGCATCAGGTAATCATCCCGGAAATTCTTATTTGGGGTGTGCGTAAGGAAGGAATGGTTACCATGTTCCATCGCAATCTGTGCTGAAGATCTATTTCGACGATCACATTGGGCCTCGCACTCAGTCTTGAATGCTATAGCCTAAGAGCGCCTCAGCGCTCTTACCGGTTTAGTGTCTAGTATTTGGTCCCTAGTATTTAGGGTCTAGTATTTAGTGTCTAGGATGATAGGGTCATGAATGGTGCCCACCTATTATTAGTGGTTACCTTTTTAACCGTAAAAACTAGTGCATCCAGGGTGTCGTGGTTGAAAGATCACAAAGAGATCCACCAGTCCAGGCACTGAAGTTCCTCATTTAGGTTGCACCTGGGACATCGCACTTAAACGAAGTAAATCTAAAAATCGCCTGTCGACATCAGTCGGTGGCGTATCTTTTCTGCCTATCGCACCCAGTGGTCTTTTAAAGTTTGGGTGGTCAAAGGGGAGGAAGGTGAGTGTTTTTTCAAGGTATGGTTTGGTGGTTACCAATGGCATGGTGGTGATGAGATTGGTATTGGCAACGACTTCCAGCACGGTTCTGATGGAATCTGTTTCTAGCGCTATGTTCATGTTTGTCACCCCAGAGGCGAACATGGCTGCCTCGGTCTGCTGTCTGAGCAGGCTGCCCTTGGAGTGTGCTATCCAGCGCTGCTGTTCAAGGTACGATGACTGTATTTTCCTTTTTCGGGTCAATGGGTGATTTACTGAACACAGTATGCCTACACGATCATCCACCACGGGCTCGAAGGCTAAGCCGGCGGCCGGGTCTGCGATACTTTGTGGGCCAAAGACGGTATTGATTTGACCCCTTTCCAGCAAGGTGCGCAGCTCATGTAGCAAGCCAGTTCTGAGCTCGACGGTACAGGTAGGATTTTCGGTAATAAATTGCGAGAGTGCGTTGGTCAAAAATCTGCCAGCCACGATCGGTGGAGCGCCTATTCTGAGTTCTCCGCTGGAGCCTCGTAGTGCGTCGTCCACAGTCTGTCCAGCCTGTTCTTCCGCCATTCGAATGGTGTAGCCACTTCTGGCCAGTTTCATTCCGAGGGTGTTGGGTACGGAGCGGCGGCCGTCCCGCTGGAAGAGTTTTGCGCCAACACGCTCCTCGAGTATCTTCATGTTTCGGCTGAGTGCGGGCTGAGTCAGCGCCAGTTGGTCGGCGGCAGACTGAAAGGATCCTGCATCGACAATGATAGATAGCTGTACTAATAATTTGGGGTCTATATTCATATCAAATACTTATATGAAAGCTTAAGTATTTATTATACAAAAAACGACCGATTTGATACTCTCGCGTCAGAAAGACCAAATCCTGGAGGACATTCAATGCTTAACATACACAAAATTACTGCGGGCTTTGCGCTGGCAGGCACCCTGCTGATAGCGCCACTGACCAGCAGTGCTGAAATCTACAAAGGCGAAACTGCGGGTGCAGGCGATCCTGTGCACGCGATGTTTGTCGCGTTTGCCAATCAGGCTGGTAAAGCAGATGTAGAAATACAGGTCAATGCGGGTCAGACGTTGACCAAGTCCATGCTCAAGGGTGGTAAAGGCGAAATTGATTTTTTCTCGACCGTGCCATCACTGGTGGGTTTGATGGCTGGCCAGAAGCGCATGTATGAAAACGTGGAAGGCGCTCCCGAGTACGCCAAAAACCTCCGCTCTATTCTGGGGTTTAAAGCTGGCGCGTATCATCCTGTGACACTCGCGAGCTCCGGTATTGAAAGCTGGGAAGATATCAAAGGCAAAACCGTATTCACAGGTCCGCCTGCCGGGTCTGCCTCTGCAACTTCTGAAGCGCTCATCAAAATCATTACCGGTTATGAATCAGGCACAGACTACACCGCTGTCCGTCTGAGCTGGGGTGAGGGTTATGCTGCATTAGCCGATGGGAAGGTGGATATGATGGTGCGCCCGGCGGAAGTGGGCTCATCCAATATAGAGCGTTTTGGTTTGTCCGGTGAATTTCGTGTGTTGTCCATTCCGGGTGAGGTCGTTGGCAGTGATGCCATGCAGGCATTGTTTGGACGCCCAGGTCGCGGCATGCTGGAGTTTGAGGGTGACCTTTATAAGGGACAACTCACGGAAGGCACGATTACAGCGCTTGGATTTACCCAGTTCGTTGGCACTCATGCAGGTGTGGCAGACGATGTTGTCTATAAGGCAACCAAATCGTTCTGGGAAAATCTGGATGAGGTCCATGCAACCGCATTCTTTTTAAAAGCGGTAACGCCAGAGACCGCATTCACGTCCGTTAATGTGCCACTGCATCCGGGGGCTCTGAAATACTATCAGGAAGCAGGGTTCGAGATTCCCGCTGATATTATGCCTTAAGCATGCATCGTCACTGTTTTTGCCGCGGCACCCTGTCGCGGCAATACTTCTCTCTTTGTTAAATCCGGAAACCCTGTGTTGACTTCCGATCCTGCTTCAGACTCTGCGGTACCTGAAAATACAGTACCGGGAAACGCGAATCCGCGTAACAGGTCAACCAGAATGTTCTCTCTGGCTAAAATAATGGCCTGCTTTGTATTGGGCATTATTGCTTTGTACAGTTCAGGTATTGGCCTGATTGATCCTAAGTTTCATCGAGCGTTAGGATTTGCATTATCCCTGATCGTTGCAGTGGTGGTGTCGCGTGAGCGCCGGCTAGATTCAAGGCGTGGAGATGCGGCACCTCAACTTAATCTCATTGTTGACATTGGGCTGATTGTTGCCGGTTGCTGGGCAATTTACAGTTTCTATTCTGTACAGACGCAAATGGAAACAGCCCTCTATGACGTCACCATACGGGATGCA
The DNA here is from genome assembly GCA_937923745.1 of uncultured Granulosicoccaceae bacterium. GTDB lineage: Bacteria > Pseudomonadota > Gammaproteobacteria > Granulosicoccales > Granulosicoccaceae > CALDUO01. The sequence goes on along the minus strand of CALDUO010000054.1, from coordinate 3,070 downwards.
TGGCCAGCATTAGCTGGCTTAGTGGTGTTTCTGGAGTTATGTCGGCGGTTATGGGGTTGGGGGCTCTTTGGTGTTGGATTATTTGGTGTTGCCTATCTGTTGTTTGGCCAGGACTTACCGGGGCTGTTTGCTCACAGTGGCTTTTCGCTAAAAGAAGTTGCTGAAGCATTTTGGTACAACACGAACAAAGGTGTATTTGGCTCCATCACCAACATTGTTCTGAGCACCGTATTTATTTTTATTATCTTCGGTGTACTTCTTGAAGGAACGGGCGCTGGTGATACCTTATTAAAATTTGCATTTCTACTGACGCGGCGTACACGGGGCGGTCCTGCCCACGCAGCGATTCTGGCTTCATCAATGTTCGGCACCATGTCTGGCTCTACGGTTGCCAATATAGTGGGCACGGGCACCTTCACCATACCCATGATCAAAAAGCGGGGTTTTTCACCGGCGTTTGCTGCAGGCATTGAGGCCACTGCGTCATCTGGTGGTCAGATTATGCCACCCATTATGGGCGCTGCAGCGCTGGTGATGGCAGACTTAACAGGTGCGGGCTATCTGAATGTGATCGTTGCGGCATTGGTGCCTGCGTTGTTTTATTACTTCAGCCTCTTTAGCGCAGTGACTGTCGAAGCGAAGCGGCAGGGCATTGAGATTCAACCGGTAGGCATCGATGATGTGATTACACGCGTCGATATTATCAATTCTGTGCTGTTTATAGGGCCAATTCTCACGGTAATTGGGTGTCTGCTAACAGGCACATCAACGTCGGCCGCCGGGTTCTACGCTACCATTGTGCTCGTCGCGCTTTCTATCATTAATCCTGAGGTTCGTCGCGATCCGATGCGGTTGTGGCGCTCCTTTATCAAAGGGGCGCAATCGGGCGCCGTGCTGCTAATTGCCATTGCAGCCATAGGTATTCTGGTCGGGTCGCTTGACTCCACTGGGTTGGGGCTCAAGCTTGCGAATGTGATTAGTGGTATTCGCGGTGAGAGTCTGTTTTCTGCGTTGCTGGTCGCCATGGCAGGCGCACTGGTGTTGGGTATGGGTATGCCAACGTTACCTGCGTACCTCATTATTATTCTGGTGATGGGGCCTGCCATTCAGGCATTGGGCGTGTCGATGCTAACCGCTCATATGTTCGTATTTTATTATGGTGTTGCCTCTTCGCTGACACCGCCCGTTGCCATTGCAGCGTATGCAGCGGCACCAATTGCTGGCGCTAACCCGTTAATTACAGCTTTTATGTCATTCAGGCTAGGCCTGGCAAAATTTATTATCCCGTTTGTCTTTGCGTTTTATCCCACACTGCTGATTGTAGAGACTTTTGATTTACTGTCGTTTGTATGGATAGTGATACGAAGCTGCTTTTGTATTTGGCTATTCTCCTCGGCACTGTCAGCCTATGATAAACGTCGCCTCACCATACCTGAAATTATCCTTCGGTTTATTGCTGCATTTGCCATGCTGGTGCTGAGTCCACTGGTGCATATACCTGCACTGTTGATTGGTGTAGCACTGATACTGTTTGATCGTCGGCAGTATTCAAAATATGAGGGGAAATCAGCAGAAAAATCAGAGAGTCATTCATGAAAGATCAGCCCAATTTTTTATTTATTATTACCGATCAGCACAGGGCGGATCATCTTGGGTGTTATGGTAATGAGGTTGTCCGTACTCCTCACATAGATGCACTGGCGCAAAAAGGGCAGCGTTGGAACCGCTTTTATGTGGCTAACCCCATCTGTATGCCCAACAGGGCATCTATTATGACAGGGCGTATGTGTTCGTCACATGGCGCCCGGCACAACGGCATACCCCTGTCGAAAGACCACACGACCTTTGTAGAACTGTTAAAAGATGCAGGATATAAGACGGGTCTTATTGGCAAATCTCACTTGCAAAGTTTTACCGGTTTGGCGGCTACGAACCGTTACACGCCTGATCCGAATAAACATATACCATCCGCTGAGCTACGTGATGCGATAAAAAATAACCGGCACACCCCAGACTATGACCTCGAAATAGCACCTCAGTGGCATACGCCACTGGCTGACCGTATTGACGGAGATTTTTACGGTTTTGAAGATGTAGAGGTCGTGGCTGATCATGGTGATAGAGCATCAGGGGATTACTTACTGTGGGCGAGGCAAAAGGTGAACAATTTTGATTCACTGACCGGTCCCGAGAACGCATTGGCAGACGACAGGGTCAATGCACCGCAGGCATGGAGAACGGCTGTTCCCGAAGAGCTGTACTCAACACATTGGATTGCAGACAGGGCAGAAGACTGGATAGCGGATCGACGTGGCGATGACCAGCCTTTCTTTTTGCAACTGTCTTTTCCTGATCCTCACCACCCGTTTACGCCGCCGGGTCGCTACTGGGACATGTACAGTGCTGATGATGTGACGTTACCCGAGTCGTTTAATAAGAGCGAACTGCCACCCATCAAAGCCATGCGTGAAGCCATGTTGCAGGGCACTGATCCGCGTGACACACAAAACCCTTTTGCAGTCACAGAGTCTGAAGCGCGCGAGATTATTGCGCTGACCTACGGCATGATCACCATGATAGACGATGCTGTGGGTCGTGTATTAAAGCAGCTCGAAGCGTCCGGTCTTGCGGATAATACTATTGTCATCTTTACCTCTGATCATGGTGACTACATGGGTGACCACGGCCTGATGTTAAAACTGCTGCTACATTATCAGGGACTGATACGTGTGCCGTTTATCTGGTGTGATCCGCGTAACCCTGGCAACGGTAGTGTGGATGTTGGGCTGTCGTCTTCTATTGATATTGCATCCACTATTCTAAGCAGTGCGAATATTCAGCCCTACAATGGTATACAGGGGCGAGACCTGTTTGCTACGGAACCGCCAGAGGTGATAATTGTTGAAGAAGATAGTCAGCGACAGATGATTGGGTTTGAGCGGCCGCAACGCATACGCACTGCTGTGAGCAGCGACTTTCGGCTAACACTGCGCGAGGGAGAAGCATGGGGTGAGCTCTACGACCTAAACGCTGATCCTCACGAAATACACAATGTGTTTGATGCGCCTGA